>NZ_CP007203.1:2649857-2771204 GCF_000340565.2 Nodularia spumigena CCY9414 | reverse complement strand
ACACCTTGGGATTCGCTAGTCCCCTGCCATGTTGCTACTTATTAAACAATCCGCAAGGATAGTGTATTTAGCATAACAAGCTCAGATAACAAGGTTGAAGCAAACATTACCCTGAAAAGGTGAAATTTAAATGTCTAATTTTGTTCTAGTTCTTGATACCAACAAAAAACCACTTACTCCAATTCATCCAGGAGATGCACGTTTTTTATTAAATCAACAAAAAGCTGCTGTATTTAGAAGATTTCCATTTACCATAATTTTGAAAGAACCTAAATCTGAAGTTCCAACTCAACCGATTGAATTAAAAATAGATCCAGGGAGTAAAACTACAGGTTTTGCGTTAGTTCAAAATAATAAAGTCATCTGGGGTATGGAATTACAACACAGAGGTTTAGCTATTAAAGAAAGCCTAGAAACTCGAAAAGGAGTAAGGCGAGGAAGACGTTCTAGACATACTCGTTATCGTCAAGCTAGATTTCTTAACCGCACTAAACCTCAAGGTTGGTTAGCACCTTCTTTAAGCCATAGAGTTTTAACTATTAACACTTGGGTTAAAAGATTATGTAATTTTGCCCCAATAACTGACATAGTTCAAGAGCTTGCTAGGTTTGACCTACAGCAGCTAGAAAACCCGGAGATATCAGGCTTTGAGTATCAACAGGGAGAGTTACAAGGGTATGAAGTCCGTGAATATCTTTTGAATAAATGGAATAGAAAATGTGCATACTGTACTGCGGAAAATGTCCCTTTACAAGTTGAGCATATTAAACCAAAAGCCAAAGGAGGAACTAATAGAATTTCTAATTTGTGTCTAGCTTGTGAGAAATGCAATATCAAAAAAGGTACTCAAGATATTGAGAAGTTTTTAGCAAAAAAGCCTGAGTTGTTGAAGCAAATTTTATCCCAAGCCAAGCGTCCACTAAAAGATGCGTCTGCTGTAAATTCAACGAGATGGGCTTTATTTAATAAGTTAAAAGAAACTGGATTACCTATAACAACAGGTTCAGGAGGTTTAACTAAGTTTAATAGAACTCGTTTAGGATTGCCTAAAACTCATTGGATTGATGCTGCTTGTGTAGGAAAAGTTGAAACTCTCAAAATACTGACAACAAAAATTTTAACAGTAAAAAGCACGGGGCATAGTTGCAGAAGATTCTGTAGGATCAATAAATTTGGTTTTCCTTGCACTGAGCCTAAAAAAATATTCACTCATGTTTCTACAGGAGATTTTGTTAAGGCTACTTTGCACAAAGATCGTAAAAACATAACTTCTGGAAAGTATGTAAGTCGTGTTAAAACTCCCACAAAAAACGGATGTGAGATTGTTATCAATGGTTTTAGAGTTGAATTTTCAACAATGAAAGATATTACTAAGGTTCATTGTAGTGACGGGTATAGCTACGTTTGACTACGGACAACTACAATTTTATGAGATTAAATGCAAAGACGATTTCTTGGTGAAAATTTTAGGATATCTAAGGCAATTTACTTGCCGTATACCACAACAGGTGTAGATTCCAAACTACTTCTGTAAGTTAATACTATTTGAAAAATATGGTAACAAATATTGCTCCGGGTGCGCGGATTCTCTGTCGAGATGCAGAATGGTTGGTGAAATCCGTTTCTCTTTCTTCTGATGGAGATTCGGTAATAGAAGCGGTTGGAGTTTCAGAATTCTTGCGGGGACGACGAGTTCAGTTTCTCAAGGAGATAGAAGAACAAGGTGGAGATCTACAGGTTTTAAAATCCGAAGAAACTGAGTTGGTGGCTGATTCTTCTTCCGGTTATACCCAGAGTTTATTGTTTATTGAAGCAAATTTAAAACAAATCGTTCCCGAAGATGGGCGGATTTATCTGGGACAGTACGCAGCGATGGATGCTCTCGACTATCAACTATATCCTGCTGCTTTGGCTTTGCAAATGCCTCGCCAAAGGCTATTGATTGCTGATGCTGTGGGTTTGGGTAAAACTCTTGAATGTGGGATTTTGGTTGCAGAGTTAATCCGACGGGGAAAGGGACGCAGAATTTTAGTCGTCACCACTAAATCGATGATGGGACAATTCCAAAAAGAGTTTTGGTTGCGGTTTACCATTCCTCTGGTGCGGTTGGATTCGGTGGAAATTCAACGGGTGCGATCGCGTCTTCCCGGAAATCATAATCCATTTCATTATTACGATCGCGCCATTATTTCTATTGATACCCTTAAACAAGACCGGGAATATCGCAGCTACTTAGAACAAGCCTATTGGGATATCATTATTATTGATGAGGCTCACAACGTCGCTAAACGGGGGAAAGGAGAGTCGGCTTCCCAACGGTCAAAATTAGCAGAACGGTTGGCGACTCGTTCGGATACTTTAATTTTACTTTCAGCGACTCCCCATGATGGCAGACCAGAAAGTTTTGCCAGTTTGATGAATATGCTTGATCCCACGGCGATCGCCAATGAATGCAACTATACTAAAGATGACATTCGTGATTTGTATGTCCGGCGGTTTAAAAAGGATGTCTTGCAAGACCTCAAGCAAAATATCCCCGAACGTCATGTAGAAGCGGTAGAAGCCACAGCCTCTGTTGCTGAAGAACGGGTATTTCAGCGCATCAATGATTTACACTTAGCTACTATTGACAAACAGCGAAAAGCGGGACAACTGTTTAAAACCACCCTACTCAAAGCCATGCTATCTAGTCCCCAGGCTTGTTTAGAAACAGTTCATAATCGTTTGCAAAGGTTGCAACAAAAAGAAAGTATTGACCCAAGCGATGATCGCGCCGATATAGTAGAATTACAAGCCTTAGCAGCTGCTTTAGCACAAGTTGAACTTGCTGATTTTTCTAAATACCAACAACTACTGCAACTGATTCAAAAGGATTTTCAGTGGACAGGTAAAAATACCACCGACCGTTTAGTGATATTTACTGGTAGATTGGCAACTTTGAGATTTCTCCAAACCCAATTAGCCGCAGATTTACAGTTAAAACCCCAAGCGATCGCCATCTTAGATGGAGGAATGGCTGATGTAGACCAAGTAAAGATTGTAGAACAATTCGGACAAGAAAAATCACCCGTGCGGATTTTGATCGCCACCGAAGTTGCTTCCGAAGGATTAAACCTGCACTATCTCAGCCATAAACTCATTCATTTTGATATTCCTTGGTCTTTAATGACCTTACAACAAAGAAATGGACGTATTGATCGCTATGGACAAACCCGACAGCCAGAAATTCGGTACTTGCTGACTCGTTCTACCCTAGAACGGATGGACGAAGTAAAGCGAATTATTCAAGTATTATTGGTAAAAGACGAACAAGCCATTAAAAATATTGGTGATCCTTCCGTATTTATGGGAGTATTTGCACCAGAAGCAGAAGAAGCCGTCACAGCAGAAGCCATTGAAACCGGAATTTCGGCTGAGGAATTTTCTCAAAAACTGGATGGTAATGCAGCCAGTGGGGGAGAGACTGATATATTTAGTTGGTTTGAAAACGAAGACAGTTTTACACCAGAAGCCACAACCGCCCCTCAACCCATAGCAGAAACTGGGAAATTGTTAACTTTGTTTAACTCTACCTTTGATTTTGCCGTGGCTGCCCTGCGGTCTAGTACAGTAAAAATACCCAATCTTACCATTAATCAAGGTGATGGTTTTATTGAGTTACAACTACCCGAAGAACTCAAATCTCGGTACGATCGCTTACCCCCAGAAATCTGTCCCGATAGCAAAAGTCTCCTCCACCTGACAGACCGTCCCCAAGTAATTATGGCCGCAATGGTAGAAGCGCGTCGTCAGGATGCAGACTGGTCACAAAAACAATATCTTTGGGACTTGCATCCTTTAGTAGAATGGTTGAGCGATCGCTGTTTATTCTACTTTGGCAGACACCAAGCCCCAGTCATCCAACTTTCTCAGGGAATCAGTCCTCAAGAAGCCATCTTTATCTGTTTTGGGAGTTTTCCCAATCGCCGGGGGTCTTCTATACTCAATCGCTGGGTATCAGTGATTTTTCAACAAGGTCAATTTCAGAGAGTAGAACCTTTTGCAGACACAGTACAACGGACACAACTGGGTAAACACCCAATTCCTAATTCCGGCGGGATAGAGTTAAAAGATTTACTTCCCCTGCGTTCTGTTACCATTCAACAAGCCCGAACCTACCTCCAGAAAGAACGGGAAATTTTTCAAACCCAATTAAACCCCAAACTGCAAGAACAACAGGAACGCCTAGAACGTCTGCAAGGATATCATGTAGAACAACTAGAACTGTCCTTTGAGCAAGATAAACGCCCGCAAACCATTAAAGAACAGCAACAACAGAAAAGGCGCACGGATATTGATAAAATATTTCAAGATTATCGAGACTGGGTTAATCTCTCCATGACCACCGAAACAGAACCATATATCAAACTAATTGCTGTATTGCGTGGCTAGATGTTGGAGGCTGTGAATTTCCGGTTTAGGTTAACGATATTTGCACATTGGAGATCCCCCTAAATCCCCCTTAAGAAGGGGGACTTTGAGGACTTTAGCCCTGCTTTTCAAGGGGGGTTGGCGGGATTGCCTACGGCACGCTACGCGAACAAAACCTTAACCGAAAAGTATTGGGTGACGACGGAAACACATTTTTTGTGTGGTGTCTTGTAGGGGCGGGTTGACAAATATGATTTAATATTAACCAGCATATAAATAAACCCGCCCTCATCAGTGTTCCTCAAAGGTGGTTTTCGCCTCAATAATTCCGTGATATCATGTCCGAATAAACGCTTGTCATTACGTTAGCGGAGCGTGGCGTTAGCCATACGTAGCGATAGCGAAGTGAAGTAATCGCAGAGTCTGGGCGATTGCGTCGTTCCACTTCGTTGCACTCGCAATGACATATCGTAAGTAATTTGCCGGACTTGATATGACTTCCAGTCGCCTAGTGCCAGATTTTGCTTTATTGTATAAAGGGAAGGTGTAAAAAAATCCCTATTCCCAAACTTCGGATATAAATCTGCTGTAATCCTATGCCTTTAGTCGGAATCGCTAACGAAAACGAGTTTTACTCGGCGCATTACCTGGATGCTATTCTCTCCCAAGACCTGAACGGAATTACCCAAGATTGGCAAAATGCTGAAGAGAAAACACCAGATAAAGCCCTCGCTAGTCTCCGACAAGATTATTTTCGCCTCCGGGATAAATTAGAACGCATTCATGAACCGGGGGAAAAATTTCAGCTACAAACCGAATTTTTACAGCAGCTTTTAAGCATTTTGGGTTATAATTGGCATCCTCAAATCAAAGTTTTAGATGATGATAGTCTCTTGCCAGTGGTAGCAGAAGTTACTAAAAATCAGAGTAATCCTCAATTGTGGGCGATCGCAGCTTTTAATCCCCATAATGAACCTACAGATGTACTTTCTTTAACCTTAACACCAGAACAGTATCAGGAATTACACGCAGAAGATAGCCAGCAATTGCAGGGGATAAACCTGGAAGATTTGTTAACAGACTCGATTTTTGCCCAGGATAATCCGCCCCGGTGGGTGATTCTGGTGAGTATTGACCAAATTGCCTTAATTGACCGCCACAAGTGGAATGCGTCCCGCTTACTGCGCTTTGATTTAGTGCAACTCCTCGAAGAACGAGACCGGGATTCTCTCTTAGCTGCGGCTACCTTATTACATTGCGATCGCATTTGTCCAGCAGATGGCACAGCATTATTGGATACCCTGGATGACAATAGTCACCGCCACACTTATAGTGTTTCCAAAGACTTGAAATTTGCCTTGCGGGAAGCTATCGAACTGTTGGGGAACGAAGTAATTTACTACCGGCGTACAGTCAGCAAAAAAGGCCTGTATTCCACCGCAGAGCAAAAGCAACAGGGAGAACAGAAAATCAACCCCCAGCAGCTAAAACTAGAATGTCTGCGTTGGGTCTATCGTTTGCTGTTCATTTTCTACATAGAAGCGCGACCAGCATTAGGCTATGCACCGATGGCTTCTGATGTCTATCGCCAAGGGTACAGCTTAGAAGCCCTGCGAGATTTAGAAAAAACCAAATTACTTTCCACAGAAGACGAAAACAGCTACTATATAGATACTTGTATTCGGCGTTTATTTCAGCTGCTGTGGTCAGGGTATCCCGAAGCCAAATATAAGCAAGGAGAAATTTGGCAAAATTCCGAACATTCCCCCATTATTCATAATACCTTCCGCTTACCCGCCCTGAAAAGCCATTTATTTGACCCCAAACAAACGGATATGCTCAACCGGGTAAAATTTCGTAACTGCGTATTACAGCAGGTTTTAGAACTGATGTCTTTGTCTCAGGTGGGAAAAGGACGGCGGGGGAGAATAAGTTATGCTCAGTTAGGCGTAAACCAACTGGGAGAAGTCTATGAAGGTTTATTAAGTCTCTCGGCTTTTTTTGCAGAAGAAGACCTGTATGAAGTGCAACCTGCAAATAGTAGTAAAAACACCGATGACAGCGATGATAGCTGGGCGGGGCTAGATGATGATGATGCAGAACCCGATGAAGGCAAAAGCAGATCATTCACTAATTCAGGATATCAAAAATCACGAGAGTTAGAAGTTGCCTATTTTGTGCCGCAGCATCGGTTAGATGAGTTGAAAAAATCCGAGTTAGTCCCAGACCCAGACACCGGAAAAGCCCCCCGCAAGCATGAAAAAGGGAAATTCTTGTTTCGCTTGGCGGGACGAGATAGACAGAAAAGCGCCAGTTATTACACCCCTCAGTCTTTAACCGAATGTTTGGTGAAATATGCTCTCAAAGAATTATTAACCGATAAAACCGCCGATGATATTTTAAATTTAACCATCTGTGAGCCGGCGATGGGAAGTGCTGCCTTTTTGAATGAAGCAATTGACCAACTAGCCGCAGCATATTTAGAACGCAAGCAAGCCGAACTTAACCAGCGTATCCCCCATGATGATATCAGCTTGGAAATGCAGAAAGTCAAAATGTTGCTGGCGGATAGAAACGTTTTCGGGATTGACAAAAACCCGGTAGCGATGGAATTGGCGGAAGTCTCCCTATGGCTGAACTGCATTTATGGCGACCCCAAAGCACCAGAGAAAATATTTGTTCCTTGGTTTGGTTTACAACTGCATTGCGGAAATTCCCTCGTAGGGGCGAGAAGGCAAATTTATCGCCGTCGGAATGTCACCGGGTCTAAAAAAGGGGTGGCGAAATGGCATGAATTTGAACCGGAACGCATACCTTTAGCCTCAGCTTTACCCCCAGATGGAATTTTTCATTTCCTCTTGGGAGATCCGGGAATGGCAAATTATACGGATAAAGTGATTAAAAAACTGGAACCCGAAGCCATTAAACTGATTAATGATTGGCAGAAGCAGTTTTGTAAAGCCGAATTAACAGCAGAACAAGCTGATTATGCTGTGCTTCTCAGTCAACGCATCCATAAACTTTGGGAGTCTTACGCCCAGGAACTGAAAAAGATTCGTCAACGCACCACCGATAGTTTGACAGTATGGGGACAAAAATCGGAAGACCAGCGAGAAACGCCTTTAGAACAAAAGGATAAAATCTTCCAACAAGAAAAACTCTCCCAAGGGATACAGAATGCTTTTGCTTACCGTCGTCTCAAGTTGGTGATGGACTATTGGTGTGCTTTGTGGTTTTGGCCTGTGAAGGAGGCGGAAAATTTACCCAGTCGTGAGGAGTTTTTGCAGGATGTGGGGGCGATTTTAGGAGAAACTGAGATGCTGGCTTCTTCTTCTCAGCAGTTGTCTTTATTTCCCGAAACCCAACCGCCAGAACAGGGACAAGATTTTGTCGCCAATTGGGGATTTGTCAATTTGGATAAGTTGAAAATCATTAACCCTCGGTTGCAGTTGGTGGAAGAGTTGGGGGAAAAATATCGCTTTTTTCATTGGGAGTTGGAATTTGCAGATATCTTTCTGTTTAATGGCGGGTTTGATTTAATGGTGGGAAATCCCCCTTGGATTAAAATTGAGTGGACAGAGGGGGACGTGTTGGCAGATTATGACCCCTTAATGGTAATTCGCAAGTTATCGGCGAGTGATTTAGCGCAACGGCGAGAGAATTTATTTGAGAAATATCCGGGGTTAAAAAGGGGATATTTACAGGAATATGAGGAATCAGACGGAACACAAAATTTTCTGAATGCGGTGCAGAATTATCCGTTGTTAAAAGGTTCTCAGACGAATTTATTTAAATGCTTTCTTCCCCAAGCGTGGACATTTAGCAAACCTGCGGGGGTGTCGGGTTTCTTACATCCAGAGGGTGTTTATGATGACCCCAAGGGAAGAATGCTGCGGAGTGAGCTTTATTGTTATTTAATAGCACATTTTCAAATACAGAATGAGTTAAATCTTTTTGATGACGTGGATCATCATGCTAAATTCAGTATAAATATTTATCAAAACCCATTCAATCCAGCAAGCGGTATTATTCGCTTTGTTCATATTGCTAATTTATTCAGCACTAAAACTATATTTGAATGCTTTGAAACCTTTAGTAGTGTTATTCCAGGAATCAAAGATAATAATGGCAAATGGGAAACTAAAGGACATCCAGCGAGAATTATTAGCGTTGATTTAAATACGTTAAAAATATTTGCTCAACTTTATGATTCTGAGGGTACACCAGCAGAAGCCCGTTTACCTGCTTTGCATTCTCAGAATTTAGTCAACGTATTAGAGAAATTTGCAGCCCAAGAAAAGCGTTTAGGTAATTTAGAGGGTGAATATTATGCAACAGTAATGTTTGATGAAACAAATGCTGTAAAGAAAGACCATACCATTCGCCGCGATACTCAATTTCCCCAATCTCCTCAAGAATTAATTCTATCTGGTCCTCATTTCTTTGTTGGGACACCATTAAATAAAACTCCTAGAAAACTTTGTCGCTTGAATAGCCATTATGATTGTCTCGACTTAACGCAAATTCCCGATGATTATCTCCCTCGCACCAACTACGTCCCCGACTGTTCCCCCAGCGAATACCGTATGCGGACTCCCTGCGTCCCTTGGGGTGATAAAAAAACCTGTTACTGATTTTTATCGGTTAGCAGCTAGAGGTATGTTAAGTCAATCAGGTGAAAGAACTTATACTCCTAGTTTAGTTTCTCCGGGAGTAGCTCACATTCATGGTGTGCAATCAATTGCATTTCAAGAAACCAATGTTTTATTAAATGCTGCTAGTTTTGCAATTAGTATCATTGCAGATTTTTACATTAAAACAACGGGACGCTCTAACCTTGGCTACACTTGGGAAAACTTTCCTTTAATAAGTGCATCCCCAGCGCTAAAACTTCGCACCCTAGCTTTAAACTGCCTAACAACATACTACAGTGAACTATGGGAAGAAAGCTGGCAAGACACATACACCCAAGACAGTTGGAGTAAACCAGAAGATCCGCGCCTGACAAGCAACTTTTTCACCCAACTCACCCCCAAATGGCAAAGAAACAACGCCCTCCGCACCGACTATGATAGAAGACAAGCCTTAGTAGAAATAGATGTATTAGCAGCAAAGGCGCTGGGACTGACATTAGACGAACTGATTACCATATACCGAGTCCAATTCCCAGTCATGCAACAATACGAACGAGAAACATATTATGACATGAACGGGCGGATAATTTTTACCACCAGTAAAGGCTTAACAGGTGTCGGTTTACCCCGCAAAGGTAATCAGAAAAAACAGACCATCGGCTGGGAAGACGTGCAAGACATGAAAACAGGTACAGTAGAAGTCACAGTAGAAGATGATACCCTACCAGAAGGAATCATCCAACGCCAGATAATTTATCAAGCCCCCTTTGCTAAATGCGACAGAGTAGAAGACTACCGCACCGCCTGGAATTACTTCCAAAATCAAATATAGAGCGTGTTTTCAAAGTCTAGAAGTAGGGTGTGTTAGGATGAAATCCGTAACGCACCATTATTAAAGCTTTGGTGCGGTGCGTTACGCTGCGCTAACACACCCTACTGGTGTGACAAGCTTAAGTTGAATAATTACGAAATGCGAAAACCTGCCAAACCTTTGCTTTATCTCCCCTCCTCGCTTGCGGTCTGGGGTTGGGGGTGGGGTGACATGATGTGGTAATCGTAACTAATTACAGCAGTTTTCATCTATTTAGACCATACTCTTGATTCCTCTCTGCGCCTCTGCGCCTCTGCGTGAAACAAAAAAATGTGGTTCATTTACCCGAAAATCGCTGTAAACGGACATGATCTGAAGAGAGATAAAAATACATTGACAACACCTTAATTGCTGCTAGTATAATTTAAAGCAGCATCTCCCACCCAAACCAAACCTCAATGATACCTTCAGTTGTCGCCAGTCAAATCCGCAACTGTGTAGAAGATTACCTCTGCACCACCTTTCGCCCCACCACTGCTGGTTTTGATGGCTTGATAACACGGTTTTTAGCAGACAAACAGAATATCTATCGTGGTCCTTACGTTTCTCTCGGCTTACCTTTTCGTCCCGGAACCATTGGTCAAGACTACTTCCCAGAAATTCCCCTGGGTTTTACTCCCTTCCTCCACCAAGAACAAGCATTTAATCGCCTCAGTCCCCCCCATTACCAATCTACTTTAATTGCTACTGGTACTGGTTCCGGTAAAACCGAGTGTTTTTTACTTCCCTTATTAGAACACTGTCGCCAACAACAGGGAAAACCCGGAATTAAAGCTATTTTAATTTACCCCATGAACGCCTTGGCTACTGACCAAGGTAAACGCATCGCTCAACTTATCCACAACACTCCATCTCTGAAGGGAAAAATCACAGCCGGCTTATATGTGGGAGACAAAGACGAAACCCCCACGAAGGTGATGACACCAGAAAAAATTATCACCGATAAACCAACTTTGCGAGAAGCGCCCCCAGATATTCTGCTGACTAACTATAAAATGCTAGATTATCTGTTAATTCAGCCAGAACAGCAACAATTATGGCGAGATAACCAACCCCAAACCCTACGTTATCTGGTGGTTGATGAATTTCACACCTTTGATGGCGCACAAGGAACCGACCTGGCTTGTTTATTACGTCGGCTGAAATATCGTCTGCAAACTCCCCCGCAACATTTAGCTTGTGTGGGAACTTCGGCAACTTTGGGAAATAAAAGCGATCGCGCTGATATACTCAAATATGCCGAAACTATTTTCCAAGAAACCTTTGACAATGGCGCATTAGTAGAAGAAAACCGCCTCACCGATGCTGATTTTTTAGCCAATGCGTTGCTCAATGTTTTACCTCTTCCGGGGTTAGAAGCCATCAACCAACTGCAACCCAATAACTATCATAGTCCCGCAGCGTACATCCGCGCCCAAGCGAAACTCTGGCTGCAAAACCCCTGGGATGAAGAAAGTTTACCAGGGGAAACCACAGATATAAATTTAGGCGCAACGGGGAAACCAAAACCTGTATCTGACAATCATACACCCCCGGCACTCACCTTCACCGACACTGACCCCAACGCCCCCCTAGATGATGCTTGGTGCGTCCAACTGGGTACAGAACTCAAAACCCTGCCAATTATCCATAACTTAATCAGAATTTTAAGTCAACAATCTTACACCTATAGCGATATACTTGACCGTATCGGTCGGCGTTTGCATTTACCCCTACAGCAACACCCAGAATACTGTGAACTCCTCCTGGATAGTATTTTTGCTCTCATAGGCGCAGCCCGCAGCCGCATTCAGCGCCCTGATAGTGAATCTTTAATTTTACCCTGGGTAACATTACGCATACAAGTGTGGTTCCGAGAACTCAAGCGTATGGTGGCTTCGGTGGAGTCTCAACCAAAACTGCTATATTCTGACGACCTCACCGCCGAGATGAGGGAAAAAACCAAAACCTTACCGGTGATGCACTGTCGGGACTGTGGGGCGACCGGTTGGGGTGCGGTTCAGCCTTTCCAAAGCGCCAATAAACTGATTGCTAATGACTTACGGGGTTTTTACAAGGCGTTTTTTAATAACAAACCTTTAGTATCTTTTGTTTTCCCAGTGAATGAGGAAACAAATCACCCCGATATGCGTTTGCTGTGTACCGAATGTCTCACCATTAATTTATCTGGGGCGAAACATTGTCACAGTTGTCATTCCCCCAAACTGATTCCGGTTCTCGTTCCTGATGTCGTCAAAACCATCACCCGCAACGGTCAAACTCAATCAATTTCTAGCCATGACTGTCCATTTTGCGGTAATTCCAATGGTTTATCTATCCTGGGTTCTCAGGCGGCTAGTCTCACCAGCGCCACCATTGGCACTCTTTATACTACTCCTTTTAATACCGATAAAAAACTGCTGACCTTTTCCGATTCTGTCCAAGATGCTGCCCATCGTGCCGGATTTTATAATGCTCGTACTTATCGTACCACTCTCCGCACGGCTATTTTCCAACTGATTCGGGAGAGAACTATTAAATCCCCATCTCTGACTTTACAGGAATTAGTCACAGAGTTTCCCGAATATTGGCAGCAGAAAATCAATTCCACAGCTAATTATATTGCCACTTTTTTACCCAACGATTTACAGTGGTTGCGGGATTGGGATACTTTTGTAAATAGCGATCGCTTAGATTTAGCACCCAATACCAACTTACTCAATTTAGTCAAAGAGCGTTTAGTTTGGGAAATAGTCACCCAATTCGGTCTTCGCGCCGCCATTGGCCCTTCTTTAGAACGTAGTGGTGTGTGCAGTGTCAGTTTTAACAATGATGCTCTGAATCACAGCGTTAAAGCTTTACACTTGCAACTGAGCAATGAAATTGAAGCCTTACGCCACATTAGTTTCTCATCTGTGCGGCAGTTTCTCTTGGGGTTACTGCACCATCTCCGCCACCGGGGAGGCATTTTACAACCAGCTACCAAAGGTAATTATATCACAGATGGCGGTAATACTTTTATCTGGTCGAAATTAACTTATATGCCTCGCCTGGGGCCGTCTACCCCCGCGCCGAAATTTTTCGTGAATGCTACCGCAAAAACAGACCGATTTGAACGAGTTATCCAAACTGGTAAACAAAGCAGTTGGTGTGAAGACTGGACAAGGCGGGTATTTACTCCAGACAGTTTACTGCTCAAAGAGCAAATTATCGAAATTTTACACACTGCCCTCAATAGTTTGGTAGAATCAGGACTGCTGGAAATGTATCCTTGCGGTCAAGGTCGCGCCTGGGGGATTCCCCTGTCAATGATCGAAATTCAAGCCCAGGGTCAAGTTTTAGCTTGCGATCGCTGTCATCATCAGTTAACCCTACCCCAAACAGAAGATATACAATCCAGTCCCCAAGTCTGTCAAACATCAGGCTGTACCGGACATTATCAACCAGACCCCCGCAACGGTTTAGCTTACTACCGCCAACTCTATCAGCAAGGTGAAATCCGCCGCATAGTAGCCCAAGAACATACAGGACTGCTGACCCGCAGCAACCGGGAACGCTTAGAACAGCGCTTTATTAATAGCGATCGCTACTGCGACCCCAATCTGATCTCCGCCACCTCCACCCTAGAAATGGGGATTAATATTGGCGACCTTTCCAGTGTTTTACTTTGTTCTGTACCCCCCAGCAGCGCCAACTTTCAGCAACGCATCGGACGCGCCGGACGCAAAGCCGGAAACGCCTTTGTGGGTGTAGTTGCCAATGGTAAAGCCCACGATTTATTTTTCTACACCGACCCCACCCAGATGCTCGATGGGAGTGTGGAAGCTGCGGGATGTTATTTAAATGCTGCGGCGATCTTAGAACGTCAACTCACCGCATTTTGTCTGGATTGTTGGGTGGCTAGAGGTATCGCCCGTCAGGATTTTTCTTATAAAATCAATGATATTCTAAATACTCTGCAAAAGCAAGATCAAACTCGTTTCCCCTACACCTGGCTCAACTTCATTAAACACGACCAAAGCCAACTCCTCACAGACTTTTTAGCTCTATTCTCCCATAATACCATCGACGAACCCACCCAGGAACAGATCCGCTCATTTATGGAAAGCGGACAAGAACAATATGGGTTAGACTGGCGCATCCTCGACCGTTTACAGGGAGTACAAAACGAACGCAAACGACTCCAAGACCTGATTACCCATATTGCTAAAAGAATTAAAGACCTCAAAGCCGAACCCCAAGCCCTCCAAGACCCAGAAAAGCTAGAAGAACTAGAACGAGAAAAAGCCGGTTTTCAGGGATTAATTCAGCATATTAACCAGAAAAATATTTTCAACTTCCTCACCGATGAAGGATTGTTACCCAACTACTCATTCCCAGAAGCCGGAGTAACTCTGCGTTCCATTATCTTGCGAAAGATACATTCTAGCAATAGCACCCCCACTCAGAAAAATAGCAAAGGCTATGAAACCTCTACATACAGCTACGAACGACCCAGCCAAGTTGCAATTCGCGAATTAGTTCCTGGTGGCGTTTTTTATGCTGAAGGTCGGTGTATTAAAATAGACCAAATAGACCTGAAACTTTCTCAGCCCCAAGAGTGGCGCATCTGTCGCAATTGTAGTTATGCTACCCCAGCCTTTCAACCCGAAGCCCATCAAAAAACTTGTCCCCGATGTGGAGATGTCATGTGGAGTGACCAAGGTCGCTTGCGCCAAATGTTACGCCTGACTCAAGTCATGGCTACCACTACAGATAAAGAAAGTCGGTTTGGCGATGATAGCGAAGACCGCAATATCTCGTTTTTTGAACGTCATTTATTAGTAGATTTTGCCCCAGCATTTCGGGAACAGACATTTTTAGTCGATCATCCTGATTTTCCCTTTGGATTTGAATATATTTCCCGCACCAACTTCCGAGAAATCAACTTAGGAGAATCTTTAGCCACAGGGGAAACCGTAGAAATGGGCGGTGAAAAATTCACAACTCGCGGATTCCGGGTTTGTTCTCACTGTGGTAAAGTCATGAAAGGCAATAAACCCCAGGATCACACCATTAGCTGTAAGTGGCGAGATAAACCCGAACAAGCCAAAGCCCTGGATGTACTTTATTTATATCGTGAGTTTGAATCTGAGTCAATTCGGTTCCTGATGCCCGATGAAAGTTTCTGGACTCTTCAAGGGGAAAACTCTTTTATTGCCGCAATTCAATTAGGACTGAAGCGCAAATTTCGCGGCAAAGTCGATCATCTCCATACTACCATTACTCAAGAGCCTCAACCTCATACCAGCTTGCGGAAATCTTTTCTCTACTTATTCGATACCGTACCGGGGGGAACAGGTTATCTGCGACAACTGATACAAAAACCGCAAGAACTGCAAGATGTGTTTCAACAGGCTTTGACAATTATGAAAGCTTGTAGTTGCAAAGAACGCCATGAAGACGGGTGCTATCAGTGTTTATTTGCCTATCGCAACAGTTTTTACCAAGACTATACCAGCCGCAAAACAGCAGAAAACCTGCTGTCTAAGTTGCTTCAGCATTGGTCGCAGTTAAAGGAGACTTCTGAGGGTTTATCAGCAATTCGGATTAATAGCAACTTTGAAAGCGAGTTAGAACGGCGGTTTATTGAAGCAATTGCTCGGTATAATGGTCGAGTTTACCAGGGGGAACCGCCAGTTTTTAAGCCGAACGTGGTGAATGGCAAAACTGGCTACTATCTCAAAATTGGTAATATGGCTTGGACAATAGAAACCCAAGTGACCCTGGGAGAAGAGGATGGGGTAAATATTCCTTCTAGGGCTGATTTTGTGATTCGTCCAGCCTCTAGCCGTATTTCTAGTTTACCCCTGGTGATATTTACTGATGGTTGGGAGTATCATCACCAGCGCATCGCCCAAGACTTTCAGCAACGCCTAGCTATCTTACGCAGTGGACAATTCTGGTGTTGGTCTTTAACTTGGGACGATGTAGCCAAACAAGTTGACAAAAATCATCGCAGCCCCATTATATCACCTGATGGTCTGGATTGTCAATTAAATAACTCCAAATTCCAGCAAGCAGAGCAACAATTTTATGCACAATATCAATGTTCTCACTTACGCCCCTTAGAAACAGAGGGGAGTTTTGAGTGGTTAATGTATTATTTAGCCCAGCCAGATAGTCAAAACTGGCAAAACTGGGCGCTGTTGCGAACTCTGGCTCAAGCCAATTCTGCTGGCACACAATCACAACTAGATACCATCGCTGCGGATATCTCTGCGGAGGCGATCGCCGCTTGGGAAGTACCGCCGAAATTTATCACAGGTGTAGTTAAAGTTTCTCAGAATTTAAGGGTTTTCACCTTGGTTGATAGTAGCCGCCATCGTCAGCTAGACGGGAATGGTAGCCTAGTCTTGGTGCAACTCGATGATGTAACTCAGTGGGATACTGGCGGCGAGGTCAGCTATGCCTACGGCACGCTACGCGAACGCACTGAAATACAAGGAGATTGGCAAGCAGCGTTACGATTACTCAACCTTTATCAGTTTCTCCCTCATAGTTATGCAGTAACAACCAGCACTCATAAGTCAGGAATTACCCCATCTGCTGCGAGAATGCCATCTTCTACTACAGTAACAGCTCGAACTCACAGCGATCGCCAGTGGGAACAAGTACGGGAATTAACGGTAGAAGCAGAATTATTACCCGCAATTGACCGCATGAGTCAGTTAGGGTGGCTGACCCCAGAAGTCGGTTATGAACTGGAAAACGAGCGGGGAACCGTAGTGGCGATCGCCGAACTCGCTTGGTTAGAAGCCAAAATTGCCGTTACTCTCACACCAGAGGATGCAGATAAGTTTACTCAAGCCCATTGGCAAGGGTGGCTGATAGAAGACTTTTTATCCGCTTTTGATACCCTGAGCAGCACTTTAAAAGGAGTCTCATAAATGAGTTTACAACATAGTATCCGCCTAGCGATCGCCGATGATTTTTTTGATCAATATAGCCAGTTATCCCGAAAAATCCAGGGAAAAGTCTCAGAATTTATCAATCGATTTCGCCAAGACCCCACCCGTCCCGGCTTAAATTATGAATCAATTCGTGATAGTCGGGATAAGCGGCTCAAATCTATTCGGGTTGATCTAGAATATCGGGCGATCGTTCTCAAACCTGAATCAGGAAATGTTTATCTCCTGCTTTGGGTTGATAAACACGATGACGCGTATCAATGGGCTAAACGGAAAATTTGTCAAGTTAATGAAGTCTCTGGCGCACTGCAAATTATCGACGTAGAACAAGTTGAAGCCACCACAGAAAAACTTAGCCAGAAAAAAGACCAGCAACAGAGCGGAAGATTTGACTTAATCAAAGACCAAGAATTAATGCGCTTGGGTGTTCCAGAAATTTTACTTCCAGCCCTCCGCCAAATCATTACTGATGAAGATGTAGACCAATTATTACCCCATTTACCCACAGAAGCCAGTGATGCCATATTAATGTTAGCCGCAGGCTACCCCCTGGCAGAAATATTTCAACAGCTAGAAAAACCCAAACCGAAAGCAAATATCGACCCAGAGAATTTAGAAGTCGCGCTGCAAAACGAGGATAGTCTCAGCCGCTTTATGGTGGTGACCAATGACACCGAATTAGAAGAAATGTTAGCAGCGCCCTTAGAAAAATGGCGCGTTTTCCTTCATCCCACCCAGCGTAAATTAGTTGAACGAGACTGGAATGGTGCTGTGCGAGTTCTGGGCGGAGCCGGTACCGGCAAAACAGTGGTAGCTATGCACCGAGCTAAATGGTTAGCCCAAAATAGGTTTAATCATCCAAGCGATCGCATTCTGTTCACTACCTTTACCCGCAATCTCACTGTAGACATTGAAGCTAACCTGAAAACCTTAGTTTCCCCGGAAGTGATGAAGCGGATTCGAGTCATTAATTTAGACTCTTGGGTAATGAAATTTCTCCAGCAAGAGGGTATTGAAACTCAGATTGTTTATGAAACCAATGAAATTTGGGAACAAGCTTATACCCTCGCTCCCGTGGAACTCGGACTTCCTCTGAGTTTTTATTGCGAGGAATGGAAAGAAGTTGTGCAACCGAATCAATGTCAAACCTTAAAAGACTATTTACGCGCCAGTCGGACTGGGCGAGGAACTCGTTTAAGCCGCCAACAACGCCAAGCCATTTGGATAGTGTTTGAGGAATATCGCAACTTGCTCCGAGAGCGCGGACTTCGTGAACCTAATGATGCTATGCGGGATGCAATTCAAATCATTCGGACTAAGGGAATTGCAGCCTTACCTTATCAAGCCGTCATCGTCGATGAAGCTCAGGATATGAGTAAAGTAGCCTTTGAGTTACTGCGAGCCATTGCAGGGACTGCTAAACCGAACGATTTATTTATTGTTGGAGATGCTCATCAGCGCATTTATGGGCAAACTGTAACCTTAAGTCACTGTGAAATAGATATTCGTGGTCGGTCTAAGAAGCTCCGCCTCAATTATCGCACTACAGACGAAATTAGAAAATGGGCAACTGCTATCCTGGCTAACCTATCCATTGACGATCTTGATGGGGGTATGGATTCCCTGGAAGATTATCGCTCTTTAATGCATGGAGATGAACCGATTGTGAAAGGGTTTGATAAATTTGATGAGGAATTAAATTATTTAACTCATTTTTTAACTAATCTTCAAGAAAGCGGTCATAATCTTTCTGGGGTTTGTATGGTCTTCCGCACCAAAAAACTTATGGAAAAATATCAAGCCGCTCTGAATCAATTTCCCATTCAACAAATTCATCGCGATCGCGCTGATAATCCATTAGATGTAGGGATGAGGATGGGGACAATGTATCGAGTTAAGGGACTCCAATTTGACTATATCCTCATTCCTGGATTAAATCAGGACGTTTTGCCACTGCAAATTGCTCTGAGCGACTGTCCAGATAAAACCTCTCAAGACCGATTTATCGCTGGAGAACGTTGTTTGTTGCACGTAGCCGCAACCAGAGCCAAAAAGCAAGTAATGGTTACATACTATGGGCAACCTAGCCCGCTATTAAACAGTAGTTTTTCTTAGCCCTTAATCTGGAAACTCTCCAGTTTTTGACTGAGGGCGATCGCTTGGTCAAAGCACTTCTGAGAAGTCCACTATATTGCGCGAAGTTTTACATACGTTGCACTTATCTTAATTAAGATCGTTACGATTAGGTGTCGGCAATTGCATTATCTCAGAAAAACGTGAATACTTAACTTCATCTGTAGGAGGATAATCTGCTGATACAGCAATTAAGCCAATTTTTATATCCTCGAAATAAATTACACCCCCAATACGTCTTTCAACTTGGAAAGGGGCATGAAAAAAATGATACTCTGGAATGTAAATCGGGAGAAAGTCAGTAATTTTTATTGCCCTACCAAACATTTGCTGACAAGTGTTGTGCAGGACAGCATCTAGGTATTCATTATGAGTAGGCTTACCCAGTTCAGTAAATTCGGGATGATCCGCAAAATGATCCATATAAAATAACCAGATATTGGATAAGTCGGCTTCAACAGTCAGTTTTTCCTTGAGTTTCTGCAATCGGTCGATGTTCATGTTCGGATATTGATGAAGTGGGACGTGGGACGAGCAGACAGCACTGTTAAAATCTAACATGAGCATATCTTTACTCGGAATTATAGGTCATTAGTTTAGCTTTTACCCTACCCGGATTTCTTTGTGAGAAATCCGGGTAGGGTAGAAGTGGGAGAAGATGGGGCTAACTCGGCTCCAAAGTATCCAAAAAATATTCCTGTACTTGGGTTGGTGTCATTTGTTCAACTTGATCAAGTAATGTGGCGATTTCTTCTTTGTGAGATGTTTCGCTAAGGTTCGATACCAAAGCTTCTGTATCATCAGTAACCAGAGATTGATTTTCTCTAATAATTTTGGCTATACCAGCAATGGTGGGTGACTCAAATAAGAATTGTCGCATGGGTAATTCCACTTGAAATTCTGACCGCAGTTGAGAAACTGCTTGAATAGCTAACAGCGAATGTCCACCCAACTCGAAAAAGTTATCATGAATCCCTATAGGTGAGATTCCCAATAAATTCTCCATGACTTGGGTGACTCTGGCTTCAATTTCATTGCTGGGGGAAACGTAAGTAGTGGAAATTTGGGGACGGGCGTGGTTACTTGCAGATATGCTATTTTCTGGGATCTGAGATTGTGGGCGAGATTCTAAGTCTATGGGAGAAACGCTGATTTGTGCGGCTACAGGTTGAGCTAAAATTCTTTGTGTAACTTGCCAAACTTCCTGGGGAGTCATGGCTAAATCTACGAGGGCTGCACCTGTGGGAGTAGTGATTTCTGCTAAACTGACGGCATCCCAGTTAATACTAATCCAAGGTGTGTTACTGTTTTGACTATGTTGATGAGATATAGCATCCATAAAGCAGTTAGCCCCAGCATAAGCAGCAAAGCCAATCCCACCAACCACAGCCGAGAGAGATGATTGTAAAAGGAAGAAGTCCAGGGGTTGATTTTTTAGTGCTGCTTCTAACGTTAGCAAACCGTGGATTTTCGGAGAGAATTGTTTTTCACACTCATCCATCGTCAGATTGCGAATCAAACAACTAGCGCGATCGCCCATTGCAGCAGCGTGAATCACACCGTTAATTGTACCAAATTGAGTGAGAGAATGAGCGATCGCCTCCTCAACTTGATCAATCTGGGCTAAGTCAACACTGTTAAACAAAAATTCACATCCCTGAGCCTGTAAAGCTTGTAGTTGTTGAATACAATGACTAACAGAATCTTGACGACCGTGGGTAGCCAACCAATTATCCCATAGTTTTGGCTGCGGTAAATCTGAACGTCCCAAAAACACCAACTTAGCCTTCACCGTAGCAGATAAAAACTTAGCATAAATCAACCCTAAACCTTCCACCAAATCCCCAGCAATCACATATACACCCCCTGAAATCAGAGGTAGTTGAGTAACTTCAGCATCAGGTAAAGAAATTGGTGTAAATTCTTGTAACCAGCGAGTTTTACCGCGATAAGCAATAGCACTACCCAACCCTCCCCTTGCTAAGGGGAGGGTGTCCGATAGGACGGGTGGGGTAGTTATTTCCCTAACTATTTGCTGTAAATTAAGATTAGGAATAGACACATCAATATGTTGACAAGTCAAATTCGGATATTCTTGCGGAATTACCTTGACTAAACCCAGAATTGTGGCATCATCAACGTTAAGAGTTTCATTACCCAAAACATTGTGTACTTGTTGAGTCAATACACAAATTCGTACAGATGGAGATGATGACGATAACGCCTGAATTAGCCAAAGTAAACTGTAAAAACCAAGATTTTGCTGTTGTTGAAAATTTGTCAGTTCTTGAAGAGTCCATGAATGCAAAATTACATCAGGTAACTGATCATCTGTTTGTAATTGTAACCAAAGTGTTTTGTAATCTTCTGGGTGATCAAGTGCGATCGTATAATTATCACCTGCTTGAGTAAATCTTTCTCCAGGTTTAACAGTTATTACATCTTGTCCTATTTTCTCAAGTTGCTGGACTAACTTTTCACCAACACCCCCACCATGACAAAATACCAAATAGCGCTGTTTATTTAAAGGTGCAGCAGAACGCAACAGAGGCTTTTGTCTCCAAGAAGGCAAATAAAACCAATTTGAGATATCTTCCTGCTTCTGAAGGGTTTTAGAGGTAGTAGAAGTAGTTTCTGGTAACGGATACCGTTCCACCCAGTAGCGTTGACGTTCAAAAGGATAAGTAGGTAAAGGTAATCGTCGGCGTTGTTGTTCAGTATAAAATTCTGCCCAATTCACACTCACACCCCACAGCCAAAGCTGTCCCAAAGTTTTGCAAATCAAAGCCACATCAGATTGATTATCTTGGGGATGCCGTCCAGATGATAAAGTTGGATGTGCATCGGGAAATTGTCTCACTAAATTACTCAAAGTTTGACCAAAACCAACTTCTAATAAAACCTGATTAGGTATTTGTTGGAGTTGAGTAATTCCTTCAGCAAATCGCACAGGTTGACGCAAATGAGTCGCCCAATAATTGGGATTTGTCGCTTGTTCTGAAGTTATCCAAGTTCCAGTCACATTAGAAATAAAACGAATTTGGGGAGAACAAAGTTGAATATTTTGGAAAATTTCCGTCAAAGGAGTCACAGCACTTACCATTAAAGGTGAGTGGAAAGCGTGGGAAGTATGTAAACGCCGATGAGCAATATGTTCATTTTCTAGACGTTGTTCTAATAAATTAATCGCTGCTTCTGTTCCTGACACGACACATAACTGAGGTGCATTATACACAGAAATCACTAAATCATCTGTCAGCAAAACTTGCAATTTCTCAGCAGCAAGAGAAACAGAAAGCATCACTCCTGACGGGCATTTTTGCATCAATTGTCCGCGCTGTGCAACTATTACCAAAGCATCAGCTAAAGTGAATACACCAGCTAAAGTCGCAGCCACATATTCCCCTATACTATGACCAATCATTGCCTGTGGCTGAATACCATAAGATAACCAGAGTTTAGCCCAGGCATATTCTACTACAAATAGTGCAGGTTGGGCATAAGCAGTTTGGGTAATTAAGGCAATTTCCTCTGCTACTTTTTTATTTTTTTGAACAAAGAGGATAGAACGCAAATCTAAACCTAAATGTGGAGTTAATAATTCACAGCAATTGTCAATTTCTGTGCGGAAAACTGCTTCTGTGGCGTACAGTTCTTGTCCCATATTTACATATTGGCTACCCTGTCCAGGAAACATAAACACAACGCTAGGTTCAGTATTTTCTGGGGAATGACTCAAAACTTGGGAAGAATCAAGTCCTGTGAGTATTTCTATTGCTTGCGTTGGAGTTTGACAAACTAAGCAGCGACGATGGTTAAATGCTCTTCTACCAATTTGGAGAGTGTAAGCTACATCTGCAACATCCACATCAGGAAATTGTTGGAAATATTCAGAGAGATTTTTGGTTGCTGTTTCTAAAGCTGATAGAGTTTTTGCTGATAGTGTCAGCAAATGCCAAGGACGGGAACTATTAGCAGATAATAATGTTGGTGCTTCCTCTAAAATTGCATGAGCATTAGTTCCACCCATACCAAAAGAACTCACACCTGCTCTTCTAGGGTATTCATTATTTGTCCAAGATGTTAACTGAGTATTCACAAAAAATGGACTATTGGCAAAATCAATTTGGGGATTTGCAGCAGTAAAATTTAAACTGGGGGGAATTTGTTTATGTTTGAGAATTAGAGCAGTTTTAATTAAACCACTTATACCCGCAGCCGCATCCAAATGACCAATATTAGTTTTTACTGAACCAATAGTACAAAATTGTTTTTTATTGGTATGTGGAGAAAACGCTTTAGTCAAAGCAGCAATTTCAATGGTATCTCCTAAAGCTGTTCCAGTACCGTGAGTTTCAATATATTTAATTGTCTCTGGATTTATTTTTGATTTGGCTAAAGCAGTCGCTATAGCTTTCGCTTGTCCTGTGACACTGGGTGCAGTCAAACCAACTTTTTGCGAACCATCATTATTAATTGCAGTAGCTTTGATAATTGCATAAATATGGTCGCCATCTTTAATAGCATCCCGCAGTCGTTTCAGAACAACAATACCCACACCATTACCAAAAACTGTACCTTTAGCATTCACATCAAAAGCACGACAATAACCATCTGGAGAAAGCACACCATCTTCTTGATAAAGATAACCTGTTTTTTCCCCTGAACCGATAGATACACCACCAGCCAGAGCTATATCACATTCTCGACTGAGTAAACTTTGAGCAGCAAGATGTACACTTACTAAAGAAGTAGAACAACCAGTTTGAAGACCACAACTCGGACCAGTTAAATTCAATTTATAAGATACACGAGTAGGCATTAAACCCATCACATTACTAATAACAATCTGCACATTATTGGCAGAGTCTCGGTAATTAGAATTACTCGATAAATTGACAAGATAACTATTAAGTGCAGCCCCTGCATAGACAGAAATACTTCCTGAATATTGCTGTGAATCATAACCAGCATTTTCTAATGCTTCCCAAGCACATTCTAAAAATACACGATGCTGAGGATCAAGAATTTCCGCTTCTCTAGGAGAATAACCAAAAAAAGCCGCATCAAATTGGTCAATTCCTGAGAAACTAGCATAAGCCCGGACATAATGCGGATTTTGTAGATCTTCCGGCTTCACCCCATTGGCTAATAATTCCTCATCATTTAAAAACTCAATGGAGTTAACACCATTTTTGAGATTATACCAAAATTCATCTAAATTTCTCGCACCAGGGAACCGCCCCGCCATCCCAATAATAGCGATTTGCTCAGACCTTTCTAACTCCACAGCTTCTAACTTAATTCTAGCATCCTTAAGTGCAGCCAAAATACGCTCAGATGCAGGGTAATTTTTAATCTCATCAATGGAATAATTCATAATTTCTCTACTCTTAAAAATCTCTAATAAAAAACTCATAAATCTTACTCTGCGCCTCTGCGCCTCTGCGTGAGATTATTCTCCATATTTTCAGGATTAATAAACTGACAGCGACTCCGCGCAAAAGCATCTAAAACATCAACAGCACAACTCCGCTCAAATCGCAAACTACCCGTTTCTTCACCACCGAATTTTTGACAAACTGCGCGATGAGAAGAAGCCAGATAAAGATAAGCATCAACAAACTCTTGATGTTGGTCTTTTAATTCTATTGGTAAGTTAGCAAAATGGGGGCGTAGCTGCTTCCAAACTTTGACGAGAACTGAATGTTCCCAGGACATTAAACCACTAAAATCATGAGATTTAACTTGAGGAGGCATCATTGAAGGACGAATTTGTGCATCATACAATTCGGGACTTAAGCTACCTGCTAATTGCATAGCTGCACCTGATGCTAACATTAATTTGGTGGCAGCTTCTAATTCTGTTTGTGCTTCTGCTAAGTTTTCTTGTATGAGCCATAGTTCAAAGCGACGCAAACAAATAATTAATCCTTGAATATTAATAAAAAATGACCAGTGAAAACCTTGCCAAATTTCCTGTGCTTCAATTTTTAAGTTGTTCATAACTCTAGTTCAAGCTGAAAAACTCGCCCTAATAAATAAATATAAGTTAAAAAACCTTCTCGTTGTAAATTGATTTGAGTTTCATCTAAATTGGCGTTACTTTGATTTAAGCAGAAAAATGTTTTAATTGTGGATAACAAACTTTTTACTAAACATATTTCCGGTTCGGTGCTTTGGACATGATTTACTTGAAAGTAAGTATCAAAATCTTCAATTTCCCAGTACTTTAAGTTTGTGTTTGTTGATGTTATTTCGGGGGTGAATACATTATATATTTCTAATTCCATGATCATGTTTTCGATGATGGTGATATTCTGTTGAATATTGGGTTGAGTTAGTGCTGTTAATAGTTCTTTCAGCACTTTTTGAATTTTAATTTGATTGTTTTGAGTTAGGTTGCTTTTGATGGGGAGTTCCCAGGGAGTTAGGAGTTCTAGTTTCATGTTGAGATTTGGGTTTTTAACGCAAAGGGGCGCGGAGGTTAACGCAAAGGTTCGCGGAGGTTTTATGAGGAGGAGGGAATGGTGAATTGTAAGGTCTGTTGACAAAATTCTTGCCATTCGGGGGTGATATGGTTAAATATGATGTTTTGGTCGAGATAAATTCCGGTTGTTACTACATAGTTTTCTTGTAGGTAGAGAATACTATCTTCTGTTAGTTGTTGTTGGAGGTTTGGGTTTTCTTGCCAGTTTTTATATTGACGCAGTTGTTGTAGTAGATAAGCTTTGCAGTATTTTCCGATTTGTGGCATGGTTTTATTTCTATTTGTTTATAAGTCCTTGGGTTTGCAATTCTTTGATACTCTCGATAAATGCTTTTTTGATGAGATTAATATCTTCGTCTGTGTGTGCTGTGGAAAGAAATCCTCCTTTGTCTCCTTGGCGCAGGTGTATTCCTTTTTCTATGAGATGATAGGAAAGTAGATTCATCGCCATTGGGGAAACTGCATTTTGGGAAGTAGCTACAGCAAAAAATGACCCAAAGCTGGTAAACTTAATGGCTATATTCTGTTGTGCCAAATCAGCGTTTAAATCACTGACAAGCTGCGTAGTTCGTTCATTTAAAGCTTGGTGTAATGCAATACCCGATGTTTTGAGGTGTTGTAAGGTGGCATGGGCGGCGGCGAGGGCGAGGGGATGTTTACAAAATGTCCCAGCAAAGAAGGTTGTGGGGACTTGAGGGGCGGAATCATCACCAAATTGCCATTGTCCACCATCTATGTAATTCATATAACTTGCTTTGCCAGCAATTGCCGAAATTGGTAGCCCACCTCCAACTATTTTGCTATATGTGGTAATGTCTGCTTTTACACCAAAATGTGCTTGCGCTCCTCCGGGGTGAATGCGAAAACCTGTCACCATTTCATCAAAAATTAGGACTATTCCCAGTTCTTGGGTGATTTGTCGCAGGTGTTGCAGAAATTCGCGGGGTTGGAGTTCGGGAAAACGGCTTTGTACAGGTTCTACTAAAACAGCTGCAATTTCTTGGCGGTGTTTGCGAATTAAGTTTAAGGAATGTTCATTACCGTATTCTAAAATCAGCACGTCATCGGCTGCACTGGGGGGAATTCCTGGGGCGGCGGGTACGGCTTTGGGGTTGAGGTTGGCTGCTAAACCTGCTTGAATTGGCTGTAGTAGTCTACCAAGAAAACTACCGGATTTCGCTGCCATGACGCGACGAGCAGCTTTTTTAGCATACTCTGTCATTGTTGCCCGTACAAGTACAGCATCAAAATGTCCGTGATAGGAATTGGTGAAAATCACTATTTTTGAACGTTTTGTAGCGGCGCGGGCTATACGTACAGCTGTCATTACTGCTTCTGTACCTGTGTTGCTAAAGGTGACGCGTTCTGCACCTGTTAATTCACTGATGAGTTGGGCTACTTCTCCAGCTATTGTATTTTGGACACCAATGTGCATTCCTCGTTGTAGTTGTTCGGTGATGGCTGTTTGGATGAATGGGGGGTTATGTCCAAATAAGTTAGTTCCTAACCCCATAAGAATGTCTATGTATTCGTTGCCATCAATATCCCACAGTCGAGAACCATTAGATTTTTCTACAGCAATAGGGTAGCAAAGTTCTTTGATTTCTGGGGTGAATTTGATGCCAATTGAGGTTTTATCGGCTAATATTTGCCGATTTTTTTGAGCTAGGTTTTTCGACGCTTGGGTACGTTGGGTATATTTTTGGATGAATGTTTCTAGATACTGTTGTGGGGGGTTTTTCGTTGTTGTCATGGGTGTTTTTTTTCACGCATCAGCGAAGCGAAGTACGAAGTACGTTAGGCGCAAAGGCGCAAAGGAAGAAAGGTTATAAGCAAGTAAGTGGAGGTTAAATATTTATGGGTTTACGACATAGGAAGTATGCTGAGTGTCTATCGTCTATTGTGGGGTTTCCTTCTAGGGTGAGGATGTGAATGTCGGTGAAGCCTGTTTGTTGTAATGCAGTTTTGATTTCTTCGGGGATATGTCCTCTGACGGGGTATTTTTCAGCCATTTTTTGCCAATTTTTTTCTTTGGCTTGAAATGCAGTTAGGAATTTTATTCGGAGTTTGTATAAAAGTCGGTGGTTTAATATTGGGGAAAATAAACGCCATATTGTTCGCAGTAAAGGTGTGGATGATGGTTTGGTTTTTTGTTGAAACATTGTGACTTGGAAGTAGCCTTTACGTTCATCGGGGTTATAATTTGGTGTCAGCATCCAAGCGTATTTTTTTTCGATTTCTCCTTCAACAATTTTGCCTCTCCACCAGCGCTGCATTTGTTGATGATGGTTGATATCGAAGAGAAACCAGCCGTTATCTTTGAGGGCTGAATATACTCTTTGAAAGACTTGCTGTAGTTCGGGAATTGTCATGATGTGGTTGAGGGCTGCGCTTGTGGAAAATGCTGCATCGAAGGATGGGGGGAGTTCAAATTGACGTGCATCTGCTAATAAGAATTTGCCGTTGGGTGCATTTTGACGGGCATAATTTAACATTTGGTTGGAGTTATCTATGCCTGTTATTTGATATCCTTGATTAATTAAAATTTGCACTAGTTGTCCTGTTCCACAGCATAAGTCTAGGATTTGTGCGTTTTGGTTTAGTCGGGGAAGGAGGATTTTTTCTAGGGGTTTTAGTTGGTTTTGGCAATATTCTGGCCCCATTGTTTGGTTATATAGCCATGCCCAGGTGTCGTATTCTGTATGGTTTGGTGTGTTGGATATCATGATTTTTAAACGCAGAGGTTCGCGGAGGTTAACGCAAAGGTTCGCGGAGGTTTGAGGGAGGTTTTTTTATGAGGTTTTGTTGGATGAGGTGGGAGAGGTAGGTTTGTATTAGGTTTTCGTTGATGGTGGGTGGGGTGATTAGTTGATTTAGGATGTTTTGGGTTTTTCTGTTGTCAATTTGCAATTTAGTATTGGGTTGTGATTCATGGGTGGTTCTTTGTTTCGGTAGTAGGGGAATTAGGGGATATAGGATATGTTCTGGGGAATTTTGGGCTATTTCTAATATTTTGTTTCTCCATTGTTGGTAGGAAATTTTCTCAATTTTAAAGCCGATTTTTTTTAGTTGTTCAAAAATAATTTCTGAGGAGACGGGTTTGGGTTGGATGATATGGAAAATTTGATGGTTGGATGCTATTTTTGATAGTTCGATGATGGCACTACAGACGTAATCTACTGGTAAGATTTCTAAGGGCATGGCTGTATCTGGTATACTGCCTAATTGCACGTAGCCTAAAAGCAGTTTGTAGAGAAAGTCATCTTGATTAAATGCTCCGGTTTTACTATCTCCTGAAACTGCTCCTAATCTGTATATTTTGACTGGTATTCCTCGGTTTATGGCTGTTATGGCTAATTTTTCGGCTGCCCATTTACTCTGAGCATATCCACCAATAGGTATACCATATTTATCTAAGTTATCATCTTCTGTTATCTGTAAGTTACTATGATTATTGGCTGCAAAAATGCTGGTTGAGGAAATTAAATGTACAGGTTTTAATTTGCTCTGGCTTGCTAGTCTGAAAATTTCCTGTGTACCTAACACGTTGGCGGATTTTAAACGGTTGTAAGGTTCTGTGTGATTTACCTTTGCTCCATTATGATAAATTATGTCTATTTGGTTGGCTAAGTTGGCAAATTCTAGTGCAGATAGTCCTAATTTTGGTTTGGCTAAGTCTCCTACTATGGGAATAATTCTTTCTGAGTATGAGTTATCCCAAATTTGGTAGTTTTGTAAGGTTTTGACTATTCTCTGTTTTGCTGTTTCAATATTTTCGGCTCTGATTAAACAATAAATTGAGGCTGTGGTTTTATTTAATAGTTCTTGTAATAAGAATGCGCCGATAAATCCTGTCGCACCTGTTAATAGTAATGAGGAAGCTGCGGGGGATAGGGAAGATGAGGAAGGAGGAATAATTGTTGAATCAAGGGTTGTTTCTTGTTGCCAATCTATTTCTACTTTTGTTTTTCCAGAGTTTTGCAGAAATTCAATTATTTCGCTTTTGCGTTCCTGTAATTGTGCTTTTAAGGTAGGTTTTAAAACTCCTTTGGGAGCGTTACAGCGTAGTTTGGGTATGCTATCGGTATCTTCTAGCCAAATGCGAATATCTAGACGCTGCAATTCAAAGAGAAATGATTGAATTGAAGATACTTCTCCCCAAACTTCCGGTTGTAAAAGGGTGTGAGTTTTGATATTTCCTATAATTGATGAGGTTTTCGGGTTTGGTATGAGGAAGATTTCTTCACAACCAAAGAGGCGTTTGCTGAGAATTTCTTGGCTATGACAATATGCTATTAGTTGGTTAGATTCGATTATTGCTTTGGATTCTGCGGTATAAATAATTGAGGTGATGAAGGTGAGCCAAGGTTCTTGACCCATTGCATAAATATATACTTGCTGGGGGTGGAGTTGTTGCACTAAGGCGATCGCCCTGCTACTATCAGAACCATCTAAGCGTCGTGTTTGGGCAATTTTTCGCGGGACTTGATTGGTTAATAATGCCCCATAAGCCCACGTATAAGGCGCACCACCGCATTCCATACCAATGAACAATACATCGATATCGCCAAAAATTTGCTGTAGGTGGCTGTACAGTTGGGGGTCAATATTATTAGAATCGGCGGCACATAATATTGAACGTCCTTTGAGATTAATTAAATACGCAGCTTTTGTAGCAATATTTAAGTCTCCGTGTTCTCCTAAAAATGGTAATCCGGTTATGTACCCATCTGTAAGATGAATTACTTCTAATTCGTCAATTTCTCGGACATTTTTAAACCCAATTTGTTGCAGCATCAATTTTAAAGAAGGGTCAATTAAGGTTCCCTTATTACTTTTAGGAACGACCACAGTTTGAATTTTGTGGCGTAACTGCAACAGTGTTTCTAACATTATATGGTCTTGATGATTGTGGGTGATCAAAACGTAGTCAATCACCGGGGGGAGATGCTGGTATGTGTAACGATTATCTCCAGAATCATCGGGATAACTAATGATGGGGTCACAAAGAATACTAATGGATTCGGTTTGAATTAAAACACAGGCGTGACCAAAATAACGAACTCGGACAGCTTCCCCTCTGTAGTCTGGTTCTTGCTTGGGGGGTGTGGTGGTGAAAAAGTCTGCAAATAGAGTTTCTTGCTGGGGTTTAATTTTGAGGGTATCTCGAATATCTTCATAGGGCTGGGGAGTGTGACGCATTTGGAAGAGTTGGTCAAGTGCGCGATCGCTAAATGCCATTTTTAGATGTATACTCTGCTCATCTGGTAAGCGTGGTGTACTCAAAACAAAAGCCCGTTTATCTCCATCACCCAAGTACAAATTCACCGATTGATTGGCGGGATTATAATATGGACTGCGATAAAGTAACCCTTCAATAAAACGAATTGACGGATAATTATTACTATCTTGCACCAATTCCACATATCCACGTAAGGCTTGAGGAATTTTCTCATACAAAGGCTCTAAGGAATAACCCTGAGTATGTTCAGCTAAGATTTTTTCTAAATCTTGAATTGCTTGCGCCAGTTCTAGCAGATGCGCTTGCTGTTTTTGGGTTGTCTCTAGTAATATCTGTATATCCTCAACTCGACTGGAATCATAGTTAATGAAAGGACCGCCAATCATCGCCGGATTTTTTAAAGCATCTTGATGTACCTGGGGTGCAGCTACAAAAGATTGCATAATTGGCAGATGGGAATGAGCAATATACATTGCGGCTGTAGCGGGAGAAATTAAGTATGACCACGCGTACCACTGATTGAAAAGTGGTTCAACGATGACATTGGGTTTCAGGTAAATTAGTTGGTTAATCATTAAATTTCAAACTCCTCCCGTTCATCGTCTCCGGTGTCAGATATTACGGTAACTTCCGCCGTTAATTGTCTTTGCAAAATCCGTTCCGCCATACCTGCTACTGTCGGCGCATCAAACAAATCCATTACAGTTAGTTCCACTTGAAACACCTGTAAGGCTTGAGAAATTAATTGGGTAGCAATGAGAGAATGTCCCCCCAATTCAAAAAAATCATCGTGAATACTGACTTTTTCTAAGTTGAGTATCTGGGTGTAAATATTGGCTAATTGCGCTTCAATTTGTGTCCGAGGAGCAATAAATTCAGATGTTGAGACTATTTCTTCGGGTGCGGGGAGAGAGTAGATATCTACTTTACCGTTAGGTGTTAGGGGTAAATTATCCAACAGCACAAATGCACTAGGAACCAAATATTCTGGTAACTTCTCGCGCATGAAGCTGCGGAGGGACTGGGAAGTAAGTAAATTTTCTTTTCCCTGTTCCCTGGTTTCTTCATTGGGAATCACATAAGCAACTAAACGCTTCTGTTCTGGTTGGTCTTCGCGGATTATTACTACCCCGGCACGCACCCCAGAATTTTGACACAATACTGTTTCCACTTCTTGCGGTTCAATGCGAAAACCGCGAATTTTTACTTGATTATCAATCCTTCCTAAAAGTTTGATGCGACCATCAGGTAAGTAACAAGCAAGGTCGCCGGTTTTATAAAGTCTGGGTTGACTGTTGACTGATAACTGATAACTGATAACTGATAACTGACTAAATGGGTTAGGGATAAATTTTTGGTTTGTTAAATCTGGACGATTTAAATAACCTCGCGCTAAACCAATTCCACCAATGTAAAGTTCACCAATTACACCGATGGGGACGGGTTGTAAATAATTATCTAATATATATAGTTGTTTGTTGGCGCTGGGGCGAATGGTGGGAAGCAAAGGATGACCATTACCACAAAGTACCATGCTGGCGTTAACTGTTACTTCTGTTGGTCCATAAGCGTTAATAAAGCGTCTTTCTTCTGACCATTTGGCGATTAATTCAGGTGATGGGGCTTCTCCTCCTACTAATATCATTCGCAAATGTGGTAAATCTGCTGAAGGAATTAGAGACAGGGCTGAAGGGGTGATAGTTATATGAGTAACTGCATTATTTTGTAGCAGTTGTAGTAAGGTTTCTCCTGGTAGTAAAGATTCGGATTTAGCGAGACAAAGTTTAGCACCACTTCCCAAGGCCATGATGATTTCGGGAATCGAAGCATCAAAGCTGAGTGAGAAAAATTGCAGTACACAATCACCTGGATGAACATCACAAATTTCTATTTTATGTTTTGTGAGATTTGTTAAGCCAATGTGGGGAATTAAAACGCCTTTGGGTTTACCAGTGGAACCGGAAGTGTAGATTAAATAAGCTAAATTTTCTGGTGTAACTTCGCTTTTTGGGTTCTCTGTGCTGCATTGAGAAATTATTTCCCAGTCTGTATCTAGGTAAATTATTTCATAGTTTGGGGGAGTGCTGAGTGCTGGTTTCAGGCTGGTTTCTGTCAGCAAAATCGGAACTTGGGAATCAGCCAACATATATCCCAAACGTTCTGGGGGATAATTGGGGTCTAGGGGAAGATATGCGCCACCAGCTTTAAGAATACCAAGTAAAGCGATGATCATTAATGGCGATCGCTCTACACATAATCCCACAATTATCTCTGGTTTCACTCCTTTTTTTTGCAAATAATGAGCAACTTGATTACTTTTTTGATTGAGTTCTCTATAAGTAAGAGACTCAACAACTACTCCCTCCTCTTTGTCAGGGGAGGGTTGGGGTGGGGTATATACAACCGCTACTGCATCCGGTGTCTTTTCTACCTGCGCTGCAAATAAGTCTTGAAAAGTTAAATGACTGGGAAATTCTACCTGAGTTTGATTCCAATCAATGAGGATTTTTTGTCTTTCACTTTCTGTAAGTAATGGTAATTCGGAAATCCGTTTTTCTGGGTTTTCAACTATCGCTGTGAGTAGAGTCTGAAAATGTCCTACCATGCGGCTAATTGTCTCTGGTGCAAACAAATCTCGGTTATACTCAAATGCACCCACAAAACCTGCTGATGTCTCGTACATATCCAAACTTAAATCTAGTTTGGCGCTGGCTTCTGTACGATTTAGAGGTGTGAGAGTTAACCCCGGTAATTCTAATTTTTCTGTGGGGGCATTTTCTAAGCGAAATTTTACCTGAAATAAAGGATTAAAGCTTAAATCTCTTTCTGGTTGCAGAACTTCTACTAATTTCTCAAAAGGTATATCCTGATGATCGTAAGCTTGCCAAGTGGTATTTTTTAACTGTTGCAATAAATCCTGAAAACTAGGATTATCTGTGAGATTTGTTCTTAATACTAATGTGTTGACAAAAAAGCCAATTAAACCTTCAATTTCCCGACGATGGCGATTAGCTACGGGAGTACCAACGAGTATATCTGTTTGTCCGGTGTAGCGATGCAGAAGGATTTTATAAGCTGTGAGGAGGGTAACAAAGGAGGTGACACCTGCACTTTTTGCTATTTTGATAATGTCTTGACTCAACTGAGGAGAGAGAGAAAAAGACTCAATTGCACCCCGAAATGTTTGTACTCGTCCACGGGGGTAGTCGGTGGGTAATTGTAATACTGGCAGAATACCGCCTAACTGTTGTCGCCAATAGTCTAGTTGCGTGTCTAAAACTTCTCCTTGTAACCATTGTCTCTGCCAAATTGCAAAATCAACATACTGAATTGCTAACTCTGGTAAGGGGGATGGTTGATTGGTACTAAAAGCATTATAAAGGGTTGCCAATTCCTTAATTAATATTTCCATTGACCAACCATCAGAGACGATGTGGTGCATGGTAAATAACACTACGTTTTCATCTTTAGCCAAACGGAGAATTTTCACCCGCAATAGTACATCTGTGGCTAAATCAAAGGGTGTCTGTGCTGCTTTTAAGGCGAGGTGGCGGACTTCTTCATCTTGTTCTAGGGGATTAAATGCTTGTAAATTAATGACAGCTAGGGGAAGAGTGACACTTGGCTGAATGTGTAAAACAGGATTGCCATTTACGGTTTTAAATTGTGTCCGTAATACTTCATGACGCTGAATAATTTCATTGAGCGATCGCTCTAATACCCTAACATCTAAATTCCCCTTTAATCGCACTGCCGTGGGTAAATTATATGTAGCATTCCCCAGTTGCAATTGTTCTAAAAACCACAATCTTTGTTGAGCAAAAGAAAGCGGCAGATTTTCATGGCGTTCTGCTGGTAAAATTGCTTGTGAATAATTGATTGCAGAAGACTTAGCTTGACGTAAAAAATTGATAATTTCAGGTTTGCGCGATCGCAATTCTACACCAAGTTCATCCGTCAGCACATCTTCAGGAACACTACACCGCAAATTAGCATCTTCTATCCACAGTTTCACATCTAGGCTGTAAAGGTGTGCCAGAAATTTTTCTATGGTCTTCATAGCGAAATCTCCTTACGCCCTGGTTGATCAGATGGGGTAGTTTGCATTTGTTGAATAGTTTGTTGTAGAATTTGAATTCGTTCTGCAAGTCCAGCAACTGTTGGTTTTTCAAACACACTATGTAAAGGTAAATCCAATTGAAAAGCCTCCCTCAGTCGTGATGTTACCCGAATTGCCAAGAGGGAATTTCCCCCCAATTCCAAAAAGTTTTCATCTACTCCCATGCGTTCGATTCGCAACACATCCGCCAAAATATTAGCAACCAGCGTTTCTGTAGAATTACGCGGTGCAATATATGCTTGATTAGCATGGCGTACAGTCTCAGGTTGAGGTAAAGCTTGACGATTGATTTTACCGTTAGGCAATAAAGGTAACGCTGACAACACTAAAAATATTGACGGCAGCATATAATCTGGTAATTGAGATAACAGAAATTTCTGTAATTCTTGAGTGAAAGATTCTGACTCGGTGCTAGTTGAAGCAGGCACAATATAAGCAACTAAACGCTGATTTTCAGAGGATTTGGAGTCCAAAATCACAACTGTTTGTTGAATATCAGGATGTTGATTTAGTACCGCTTCAATTTCGCCTAACTCAATTCTCAATCCCCGAATTTTTACTTGAGTATCCAATCGCCCCAAGTATTCCAAATTACCATCAGGTAAATAACGGCCAAGGTCGCCTGTTTTATAGAGAGTGATAACTGCTGACTGTTGACTGTTGACTGTTGACTGTGGATTAATAAATCTTTCCGCCGTTAAATCTGGACGATTCCAATAACCCCGTGCAACTCCCACACCACCAATGTAAATTTCACCAGTTACACCTAACGGGACTGGTTGTAAATCTTCATTCAGCAGATAAATTTGGGTATTAGAAATAGGACGACCGATAGGTACTGTATGTAATTCCACCCCACCGCTTTCAGCACCTCCCCTTACTAAGGGGAGGTTGGGAGGGGTAGGTTGACATTGCCAATAAGTTACATCAATTGCAGCTTCTGTTGGGCCATATAAATTGTGTAATTCTGCATTTAAACTGCGGAAAAAGCGATTTTGAATCTCTATTGATAAGGCTTCACCGCTACAAATTACCCGCTTGACACTGCGACAGCGTGCAGTTAAATTTGGTTCTTCTAAAAATACTCCCAACATTGCCGGCACAAAGTGTAATGTGGTGATTTGCTGCTGTTCAATAATCTCTAATAAATAATTTGTATCTTGGTGTCCTTCTGGTTTAGCCATTACTAGACAACCACCGTTAAGTAATGTCCAGAAAAATTCCCATACCGAAACATCAAAACTAAAGGGGGTTTTTTGTAAAACTGGTTCTCCTATCTCTAAATTATACTGTTGCTGCATCCAATACAACCGATTACTAACACCTCTATGATTATTAATGACTCCCTTGGGTGTACCAGTAGAACCAGAGGTATATATGATGTAAATTGCATTGTCAGGATTAACTAAGGTAGTGGGGTTATTTTCAGATGTCTGGGATATTTCCTGTAAATCTGTATCTAAAGCAAGAATTTTACCAGAATAATGAGGTAATTTATCTAATAAAGATGATTGTGTTAATAATACTGAAATATTAGTTTCATCAATGAAATATGTTAACCTGGAAACAGGATAAGCAGGATCTAGAGGAACATAACAACCTCCAGTTTTCAGAATACCTAATATTCCAATCACCATTTCTAAGGAACGTTCAATATAAATTCCCACTGGGATTTCAGGTTGTACTCCCAAAGTTTGTAAATAGTGGGCTAATTGATTGGCACGTTGATTTAATTCTTTATAAGTAAGTTGTTTGTCCTCAAATACCACAGCAATATTATCTGGTGTGCGTTCTACCTGGGCGGCAAATTGCTGATGAATAGATTCTAGGGGATAATATGCTTCTGTTTGATTCCATTCATGAATGCTTTTGTATTCCTGCTGAGTTAATAGGGGCAAGTTTCCTACAGTTTGCACTGGTTGACTCATGCCTAATAACAGAATACAGAAATGCTCTAATAATTGAGTAATAGTATGATCTGTAAATCTGCTGCGGTCATATTTCACCTTCAATGATAATTGATTTCCCACAGAAACCAACACCGTTAAGGGGAAACTTGTCCATTCTAAAGATTGAATATCAACAATACGTAATTCTTGATTTTCTGGAATTGCCGATGTATCAACGAGATAATTTTCAAATACTAAAATACTATCAAATAGTGAAATTCCCTGTGAAAGTTCACTCCATTCTTGAATTTCCAAAAGAGAGGTGTATTCATAGTCTAAAGCTTCTGCTTGTTGTGCTTGTAACTTTTGCAACCATGCAACTAAATTCTCTGTTGCTGAGACTTGCACTCGCACCGGCAAGGTATTGATAAATAACCCTACCATTGATTCTACACCAGCGATCGCTGTGGGTCGTCCTGATGAAGTTGCACCAAATACTACATCTGTGGTGTGGCAATAACGACTTAATAATATAGCAAAAGCAGCCTGTAAAAGAGTATTGAGAGTTAATTGTTGCTGTTTTGCCCACTGTTGTAAAGAAGTGGTTTGACTAGGGGTGAGGTTGCGGTGTTGTTCTTGGGGTGTGAACTTATTGCTTTCACTTCTTGAAAAAGAGAGGGAATAAGCAGGTGTGGTGAATCCTTGAAGTTGCTTTTGCCAAAATTGTTTAGCGGCGATTTTATCCTGTTGCTGTAACCAGGAGATGTAGTCAATATAGGGGCGAGAATTAGGATAATAAAATGGGGAATTATAATAATTTTGCCAAACTTGTTTAATTACTAATGCTGATGACCAACCATCAAGAATTAAATGATGCTGTGTCCAAATAAGAATATATTTAATATCTGATAGCTTAATCAGAGTAAAACGCATTAAGGGCGGTTGTTTTAGGTCAAATCCCAAAGTGCGATCGCCCTGTAAATATTCCTCTAATTTTACCTTAATTTTTGCCTCTGAAATTCCTTGCCAATCTAACAATTTCCAAGGAATTTCTACTTGCCGAAATACAACTTGGAAAGGTTTATCTCGCTGTTCCCAATAAAAAGCTGTGCGTAAAGCTGCATGATTTTCCACAACTTGATTCCATGCAGTTTGTAAAGCATTTATATCTAGTCTTCCTTCCAGATACAAGCAAACTTGTGGTACATACACGCCTACTTGTGGTGTTAACAAGGTATGAAATAGCATTCCTTGCTGCATGGGAGATAGGGGATAGATATTTTCTATATTTTGGCGTTTATCCACGGGGTGCATGATTTTTGGTTTTGATGTTGTGATGCAAATATTTAGTTGGTGTCACGCAGAGGCGCAGAGGCGCAGAGAGTAAGAGAACTCTGCGTACCTCCGCGTTACCTCCGCGTACCTTTGCGTTTAAAAAAACTCTTCTCATAACTCTTCCAACAACTTATCAAGTTCATCTTGGGTAAAATCCATCTCTGGGAAATCAGAGGGGGTAAAGCCGCTAATGTCAGGGGTGACACAATGTTGAATTAGTGCAAGTAGTATTTGTTGATAGTTGTCTGCTAAGGTGGTGATGGTTTGACGGTGATGTATTTTTTGGCTGTAACTCCAATCACATCGTAGTTTTCCTCCTGTGACTATACTGTTAATTTCAATTAAAGTGTTGCGATTTCCTTTGAGACTCCGGCTATATCCGATAAGTTCACGCGCTGGGGTGAATAGGGAATTATCTGAGAAGATTTGGTCAGATTGTCCTAGATAGTTAAATCTGATTTGTGGTAAAGGTCTTGATTTCAGGGTAGCTTGAATTGTTGGGGATGCTAGATAACGTAGCAATCCATAGCTGATACCACGGTCTGGAATTTGCCGCAGTTGTTCTTTGATTGTTTTGAGGTAAACCCCTAAATCGGAAGAGGGAGTTATATTTAATAATACCGGAAATAGGTTTGTAAACCAACCCATTGTCCGAGATAAATTCATGTTTGGAAACAAATCTTCTCTGCCATGTGCTTCCAGTTCTACTAATAGACGATTTTCACCTGTCCAATCTTGAAAGGCTAGTGCTAGTGCTGTTAATAAAATGTCGTTGATTTGGGTGTGGTAGGCGTTGTTAACGTTTTGAAGTAAGGCTTGGGTGTCTGGAACTGTTAAAAATGTAGAGTAAGTTTCTACATCTGCCATTGTGTTGGAACCTGGGGCATAATCTCCGGGTAAAGGTGGTATTTGCTGCCAAAGGGGAGATGTCCAGTAGTTAAATGCTGATTGTAAATCGCCTGTCCAGGTGTAATCTTGAAGTTTGATTGCCCACTGTTGGTAAGATGTGGTTTTTGGTGGTAGTTGTATTTCTTGTTTTTGGCTAAGTTGCTGATATGCTAGTTGCAAATCTTCAAGAAATATTCGCCAAGAGATACCATCGATGATTAAGTGATGGAAGATGAGGAGTAAACGATTATTTTGGTTTCTACCAAGGTTGAAATAGGCGATACGCAGCAATGGCGGTGTTTCTAGGTCAAAGCCGGCTTGTAAATCATTGGCAACATTGGTTATGGTTTCTGATACTTTTTCTGGGGTGAGAATTGCTAACTCTGAGATATCAATATGATAAAACCCCACCCCTAGCCCGTCCCCGCAAGCGAGGAGAGGGACTGGATTTGCTGCTGCAAATTGTCGCCAACCATCGGGGGTGTTTGTAAAGCAGGAACGCAAGCTATCATGATGTGATAATAGGTGATTTAATGCCTGTTGTAACCATTCAGGATGAAGAGATTGCTTTACTTCTAACAGAATTGCTTGATTCCAATGATGTGCATCTACCAGATTTTGTTCAAAAAACCAATGCTGAATGGGAGTTAAAGGAATTTCTCCTGTAACTGGTGCTTGGTCACTCGGTAATATGATTTTGGTGTCTACAATGGCCGCTAGTTCTGCCACTGTTTGATATTGGAACATTTGCCGGGGACGCAATGCCAAGTTTTGCTGATTTGCTTTGGCTACTACTTGAATTGCTAGAATGGAATCACCACCCAAGCTAAAGAAATTATCGTGAATGCTAAGAGATGCAATCCCTAATACCTGACTCCAGATGTTAAATAATTGTTGTTCTATGGGTGTCCGGGGTGCGGTTGCTGTGGTAGTGACTGGTGATAAATCAGGTATGGGCAAAGCTTGACGGTCTATTTTACCATTAGCGGTTAAAGGTAAAGTTTCTAGGATAACGAAGGCAGTTGGTAACATATAAGCAGGTAGTTTTTCTGCTAAAAATTGCCTTAATTCTGCTGTTTCAATGTGAGATTTAGGAACAACATAAGCAACTAAACGGCTATGTTCTGGGTTATCGTTACGAACTATTGCTAAAGCTTGGGCTACCTGTGGATGTTGGTTGAGTACTGCTTCGATTTCTCCTAACTCAATGCGAAAACCGCGCAGTTTGACTTGATGATCTAAACGACCTAGATATTCAATATTACCATCAGGAAGATAACGCGCGCGATCGCCTGTTTTATAAAGTTGATTATTCCCTATTCCCCAATTAATAAACCTTTCTGCGGTCAATTCTGGACGCTTCCAGTAACCTCTTGCTAACCCAGCACCACTGAGGTAAATTTCACCGGGTACGCCAATGGGAACGGGTTGCAGGTTTTGATCTAGGATATAAACTTGAGTGTTGGCGATGGGTTTACCAATTGTGGGGGCTTGTTGGCTATGTGGAGGAATAAGGGTAAAAGTAGAATAAGTAGTATCTTCGGAAGGGCCGTAAAGATTATATACTCGCTGAATTGTCGATTGTTGATAAAGTGCGTCTACAAGGGATTTCGGTAAAGGTTCGCCGGCTAAATTGACTGTCTGCACTGATGCAGAAATACCATTTAAACGCAAGAGTTCTCTGGCTGCTGAGGGAACTGTATTTACTAACGTCACCTGTGCTGCGGCTGGTAATTCTGGTAATTGTAGGGCATGATCAGCCAGGATGACGCAACCTCCCCAACTCAGAGGAACAAAGATTTCAAATACTGAAAGGTCAAAACAAATTGAAGTGGAAGCTAAAACACCTGTTAATTCTGCTGCTGAGTAAATCTCTCGCGCCCAATACATGAGTGTAACTGGACTTTGGTGGGTGATGGCGACTCCTTTGGGAATGCCTGTTGTACCAGAAGTGTAGATAATGTAGGCGAGGTTGGATGTTAAAGGTTGACGGTTGACGGTTGACAGTTGACTGGGGATTGGGGAATCTAGGCAAACTGTGGGAATTTCTAGTTGGGGTAATTTGGTTAATTGCTGTTGCTGGGTGAGTAACACCTGCATTTGAGCATCTTGAATAATTAATGCTAATCTGGCTAGGGGATAGTTGGGTTCGAGGGGAACGTAAGCACCACCAGCTTTGAGAATACCCAATAAGCCGATAATCATATCTAGGGAACGGTCAACGCAAATTCCCACAGGCGTTTCAGGCTGTACACCTAAACTTTGCAAATGACAGGCTAATTGATTGGCTTTGGTGTTTAATTCTTGGTATGTTAGCTGTTTTTCACCCCAAACAACGGCTATACGTTCAGGTGTTTCTGTAACCTGTGCCTCAAATAATTCATGTAAACATTGGGGCTGAGAATACTGGCGTTGAGTTGCGTTCCATTGTGCTAGTTGCTGTCTTTCTGCAATAGTCAATAACGGTAGTTCGCTGATAGGTTGCTGCGGATTTGCCACTACAGCCTCTAGCAAAGTTTCTAGATGTCCCGCCAAACGCTCAATTGTTGTGGCTGCAAATATATCAGTATTATATTCCAACTTACAACGTAACCCCTGGGCAGTTTCCCTCACTACCCAAGTCAGGTCAAATTTAGCTGTACCACTATCGGCATCAATCACTTGCCATTGCACTCCCGCCATATCTAACTCTGGTAAAGGTAAATTTTGCAACACTAACATGACTTGAAAAATTGGCGTATAACTGAGCGATCGCACTGGTTGGAGAACTTCTACCAATTGTTCAAAAGGTAAATCCTGATGGGCATAAGCACCCAAAGCCGTTGCCCGTACCCGTGCCAACAAAGTCATAAAACTAGGATTTTCACTTAAATCAGTACGTAAAGCTAGAGTGTTCGCAAAACAACCAATTAACCCTTCAGTTTCAGCTCGATTACGATTAGCGATCGCACTACCAACCACAATATCATCACTACCACTGTAACGATACAACAGCACATTCCAAACAGCCAGCAAACTCATAAACAAAGTGCTATGAGAAATCCGACTCAAACCCTTCAACCCCTGAGTCAATTCCGCCGAAACATCAAACCCATATACAGACCCCCGAAAAGACTGTACAGCCGGACGCAAATAATCAGTAGGCAATTCCAACATCACAGGCGCAGACTCCAGCTGTCCCCGCCAATACTGCAAATGTTCCTCTAAAACCCTCCCTTGCAACCACTCCCTCTGCCAAAAAGCAAAATCCACATATTGAATCCTCTCCACCTCTCTGCGTCTCTGCGCCTCTGCGTGAAACACATCCCGAACCAACAACCCCACAGACCAAGCATCAGCAATAATATGATGCAAAGTCAACAACAAAACCTGATTTCCCTGCCCCAAACGCAGCAACCGCACCCGCCACAAACAACCATCAGCCAAATCAAAAGGCTGCTGCGCCTGACTTTGCGCCAAGTCCCGCACCTGCTGCTGCTGTTCAAATTCCGGTAATCCTTGCAAATCAATTACTGGTATCTGGACATCACAAACATCAGCAATCCTTAAAACAGGCTGTCCATCCAAACTTGAGAAACTCGCCCGCAACATTTCCTGTCGTCGGACTACTTCCGCAAAACTGGCTTGCAAAATACCCAAATCAATATCGCCCTGAATTTGTACAGCCAGAGGAATATTATAAGCAATGCTGTTTGGTTCCAACTGCGCCAAAATCCAAAAACGTTGCTGGGCAAAGGATAGAGGTAAATTATTAGTACGAGGAATAGGCAAAATAGGGCTAGCTTCCCTGTGACTTTGGGCAATTACCCCCGCTAAATCTGCAATCCTGGGACTTTCAAACAGATGACGCAAAGGCAATTCTACACCAAATACCTGCCGCACTTGCGAAATTAACCGCGTAGCTAGGAGGGAATGACCACCCAAATCAAAGAAATTATCCTCAATACCCACTGACTCGACACCCAACACCGTAGCCCAAATACTCGCCAAAACTTCCTCTGTTGGGGTGCGAGGCGTTTCATGTACCAGTGCTTGAGTATTCGGTGTAGGTAAGGCTTTACGGTCAATTTTACCATTAGGTGTGAGGGGTAAGGCTGCCAATGTGACAAATATCCCAGGAATCATATATCTGGGTAGTTTGTTGGCTAGGAATGTTTGTAAATCATTTACCCCCCTTAATCCCCCCTTATAAAGGGGGGAAACTGGAGAATTATCTAACTCCCTCCCCTTTATAAGGGAAACTGGAGAATTATCTAACTCCCTCCCCTTTATAAGGGGAGGGCTGGGGTGGGGTAAGTTTGATTCTGTGGAACATGGAACTATATATGCTACTAAGCGAGGTTCTTGTTCTCTGACTGTGACTACTGCTTGGGTGACTGCGGGATGTTCTGTTAATACTGCTTCTATTTCTCCTAGTTCAATGCGAAATCCTCTGATTTTAACTTGATTATCTAATCTACCTAAGTATTCTAGTTTACCATCTGGGAGATATCGGACGCGATCGCCTGTTTTGTATAGGGTGTATTCACGCAGAGGCGCAGAGGCGCAGAGAGGAGGAGTTTTGAGGAGAAATCTTTCTGCTGTTAAGTCTGGGCGTTGCCAATATCCTCTGGCTACTCCTGCACCACTAATATATAATTCTCCTGGTACTCCTATGGGGAGGGGTTGTAAATGTTGGTCGAGGACGTAAAATTGGGTATTGGCGATGGGATGACCGATGGTGACTGGTTGATCTATACTGAGTTTTTGGGCTGCTGACCAAATGGTTGTTTCTGTTGGCCCATAAAGATTCCAGACTTCTTGAGTGCAGGATAATAGTTGTTGGGCTAGGGTGTTATCTAATGCTTCTCCACCACAGAGGATTTTTAAGTCTTGTTTACCTTCCCAACCACTGGTTAAGAGTAATCTCCAGGTGGCGGGTGTGGCTTGCATGACGGTGATTTGATGTTTGGCGATCGCTTGTGCTAATCTCTCTCCATCTAGGGTGACATCCCTTTCTACTAGGACTAAACACGCACCTACTGTTAAGGGTAGGAAAATCTCTAAGGCTGCAATATCAAAGGCTAAGGTGGTGACAGCTAGGAGGTTATCTGCTGCTGTTAGTCCTGGTGCTTTGGACATTGCGGTTAAGAAGTTACTCAAGCTTTTGTGCAAAATTTGCACGCCTTTGGGTGTTCCGGTTGAGCCGGAGGTGTAAATTAGGTAGGCGAGTTGGTGGGGATGTGAGAAGTCACTGGTTTTGTCGCTGGTTAGGGGGATGGTTTTTATATCACGCAGAGGCGCAGAGGCGCAGAGAGGAGTTTTGAGAGGTGTATTTAACTCTATTTTTGGTAGGTTATTTAATAAGGATGTTTGAGTTATTAAGATTGATATTTTTGAGTCGTTAATTATAAATTGTAAGCGCTCTTGGGGATAGCTGGGATCGAGGGGAACGTAAGCACCGCCGGCTTTGTGTACTGCTAATAACGAAATTACCATTTCTGGGGAGCGATCGCAATAAATTCCTACTCGTGTTTCTGCTTGTACTCCCAAGTTTTGCAAATAATCGGCTAGTTGAGTGGCTTTTTGTTCGAGTTGTTGATAAGTTAGGGACTCACCGCCAAAAATAACGGCGATTTTATCTGGGGTTTTAGTTACTTGTTGACTGAATAATTCATAAGCTGTTAATTCAGGAATATCTGTAAATGTATCGTTCCACTGTGTGAGTAAATTTTGCTCTTTTGGTGTTAATAATGGTAATTCAACGATGGATTGTTCTGGGTTGAGGACAATTGCTGATAATAAGGTTTGGAAATGCTCGTTTAAGCTTTCAATAGTTGTTGATTGAAATAATTCTGTACTGTATTCCCAAGTTCCCCTTAATCCTTTTGATGTTTCGTACATATCCAAGCTGATATCAAACCGAGATGTGGAGTGTTCTGTTTCTACTGGTTCGATTTTTAAATCAGGTAAGGTTATAGTTTGGCTGGGTGTGTTATGCAGAACAAACATGACTTGGAATAGAGGATTTTGACTTAAATTTCTCTCTGGTTGTAGTTGTTCTACCAAATCCTCAAAAGGTAATTCTTGATGAGATAATGCGCCTAAAACTGTTTCTTTGACTTGGTTGAGAAGTTGGAGAAAACTGGGTTTACCAGATAAATTGCTGCGAAATATGAGATTATTAACAAATAAACCTATAAGGTTGACAATTTCTTTGCGATCGCGGCTAGTAACTGTAGAACCAACTAATATATCATCTTGCCCACTGTAGCGATATAATAATATATTAAATGCTGTTAACAGCGTCATAAAAACTGTAGAATTATGCTGTTGGCTTAGTCGTTGTAATTGCTCAGATAATTCTGGTGATAAAGTGAAAAATAGCCTTGCGCCCTGAAAACTTTTTATAGCCTTTCGGGGATAATCTGTTGGTAAAGATAATTCATGGGGATAATTTTGCAGTTGTTCCCGCCAATATGATAATTGATTTTGCCTAGCTTCACTTTGTAACCATTTTTGTTGCCAAGTTGCAAAATCAGCAAATTGAATTGGTAATTCTGCTAAGGTTTGACTTTGATAAATTGATATTAATTCCCGTACTAAAACACGAAATGACCAGTAATCTGTAATAATGTGGTGCATCACCAAAATCAACACAAATTCAGTATTACTCAGTTGTAGTAACGCAACACGTAATAAAGGCGGTTCTGTAAGTTTAAACGGTTGTTCTGTGAGCAATTTAGCTTGCTGTATAACTTCTGATGCTTGATTTTGCTGTGATAATTCCCGCAAATCAATTAAAGGTAAAGTTAGTTTTAAATTGGCAGCAATATTCTGTACAGGTTCATCATTAATTACAGTAAAACTGGTGCGTAAAATCTCATGACGTACCACAATTGACTGTAAACTTTGCTCTAAACGAGTGACATCGAGATTACCCGTCAACCGCAAAGCCGCAGGGATGTTATAAACTGATAATCCTGGTTGTAATTTATCGAGAAACCATAATCTTTTTTGAGCAAAAGAAAGCGGAAAATGTTGTTTAGCTGCTTTTTGTTGTAGAAGTTTCGCTAATAGTTCGCGTTTTTGGCATGAGGAAATATTCATAAGTTACTCAAGTAAAATAAGATTTTTATGTTTCGCGCAGAGGCGCAGAGACGCAGAGAGGAGAAAGGAGAGATAGTTTGATTAAGAAATTATTTCCCCATCTCTTATTCTCCGCGCCTCTGCGTCTCTGCGTGCAATAAATCATCCTCTTCTAACTGTATTTTTTGAAGTAATATCTCTACTTCTTCATCTGAAAGTTCATCTAAATTTGCCAGTATTTTTTGAGGATTAATACGTTCAATAGGCTCAATTGTAATTTCTTGTCTTGTTTTCCACTGATATTTGAGTAATTCAGCTTGTGCTGTTAATGTAGGCTTGAGGAAAAATTCCCGAATGGGTAAATCAAGTTGGAGATTTTGCCGCATCTGAGTAATTATCTGAGTTGCTGATAATGAATTACCTCCTAATTCAAAGAAATTATTGTGAATACTTGAAAATTTTACATTTAAAATAGATTCCCATAGTTGAGCTAGTGCTATTTCTAATTCTGTAGAGGGAGGTATAATAGGCTGTTCAGACTGACTAAATTGATATTCTGGCTGAGGTAAAGCACGGCGGTCAATTTTGCCATTTGCTGTTAATGGTAGGTTTTCTAGGGGAATATAGAGGCTAGGTATCATATATTCTGGCAATCTTTGTTGGAGAAATTGCCTTATTTTTTGGGTAACTAATTCGGTTTTCGTGATTTTGTTTGAAGAAGTTTCTGGTGATAGCCAAATATTTTTCCAACTGGGATCGATAGTACCACCAACAAAACCATGCCAGAATATTTGCTGTTCATTTAAAGCAAAATATTCACGGATAGCATCAAATTCTAAATCACCAATTGGACACAAACCTAAGTTTTGATTTGGGGCGTTTTCCATTAATAATTGTCCGATATAACCTGCTTCTAGTAAACAGAAATCCCTGGATTTATCTCCGTAAACTGGTGAAATTGCTTGTAAGTCACCAATTAAAAATATAGAAAATGCTGATGCTGTAAAAATCTCTTGATTTATGCCATAGATACTACTATCAATATTTGTAGCATCACTTAAATAAATAAGTTGATGTTGTTGGGGATGGTAGTAGTAAAAACCAGCAGCTAAATTTTCAACTTGATGGGGTTTGATATAAATATATGTTTGGACTGGATATAAACTACCAGCAGAAGCATAGCGATATTTTGGCAGGGGAGAATTTTCTAATTGCTGCATTTGCAAACATTTCAAAAGTTCACCCAAGGCATTTAGAGGGACAGTTTCTGCTAAAAACTGTCGGTAACTTTGTCGCTGCAAATTGACTTGAGAAGTTTTACCACCAGGGAAAGCTACAGAATGCACCCCAGGAGCAAATTTTCTGATTCCCTTTTGTTGTAGTTTAAAATCAAGTTGAGAGGAAGAATTAAGTATGTTTTGGCTGACAATTACCTCTGGTTGTAACACTAAATAAGCAACTAACTGTTGTTGAAAGGATGTATTTCCCGCAGTTGTCACAACTGCTTGGTTTATAGCTGGATGTTGTTGTAAAGCTGCTTCAATTTCCCCTAACTCAATCCGGTAGCCATTAACTTTAACTTGAAAATCTTCTCTTCCTAAAAATTCTATTGTGCCATCAGGTAAGTAGCGTCCTAAATCACCAGTTTTGTAGAAAGTGCTGAGTGAGGGATGCTTTAATTTTGAATTGATTTGTTCCCAATTAATAAACTTTTCCGCCGTCAATTCTGGATTTTGCCAATAACCTTTAGCAACTCCTAAACCAGCGATGTAAATTGCGCCTATAGCCCAGATGGGAGATGGTTCAAGGGAATGATTAAGGACGTAAACCTGTTGATTACTGAGGGAATAACCATAAGGTATGCTTTTCCAATGAGGATCAATTTTATCTATGGGGTAGAAAATTGACCAAATAGATGCTTCTGTTGCACCACCTAAACTAATAATTTGCGGATGATTGAATTGGCTACGAATGCGTTCAGGTAATGTTAAAGGAATCCAATCACCACTGAGTAAAACTAAGCGGAGTGTCTGGTTTTGGGTGGGGGAGGAGTCGAGTAAAAGCTGCATCAGGGCGGGAACTGAGTTCCAAATTGTTACCTGATATTGGTTAATTAGCTGCATCCAGTGTGTGGGATCATTACCGCATTCTGGAATAACAATTGTTCCCCCAGCCGCTAAAATTCCAAAAATGTCATATACCGATAAATCAAAACTCAGGGATGATAGCGCCAAAATTCGGTCTTTTGCTGTCACGCCAAAGCGTTGATTAATATCTAATATTGTGTTGACTGCCCCTTGATGATCAATCATCACACCTTTGGGTGTTCCCGTTGATCCGGATGTGTAAATTACATAAGCTAAATCTGTGGGTTGTTGTCTTACTCCCTCTCCTTTGCAAGGGGAGGGCTGGGGTGGGGTATCAACACATATCCGAGTCAGATGATCAGCCCATTCTAAAGTTTTATCTAGCCAAGATTGGGTGAGTATAATTTGTGCTTGGGTTTCTTGCAGTAATTGCAAACGACGCTGTGCTGGTAATTGTGGATCTATGGGAACGTAGGCTGCACCAGAGGTGAAAATTGCTAAGGCTGCAACCACTTGTTCCCAACCCTTATCCATGACAATTGCTATTAATTGATTGGGAATGACATTTAAGTATTGTAATTGCTGGACGAGATCACAGACGCGATCGCTCACCTGTTGATAAGTTAAAGTTTGTTCTGTAGTAAAAATTGCTGGCTGGTTTGGTTGTTTTGCTACCTGCTGAAAAAATAGGGTGTGAAGGCAAAGGGAAGGCTGGGGGGCTGGGGGGCTAGGAAGTTGGGGAACGATTGTATCGGGTTCTACTAACTGTTTTAGGAAATTACAGTAGGAGTGGAACATTTCATCTAACATTCCTGGGGGGAAAAGTTCATCGATGGTGTCCCAATTAAATACTAATGCGCCTGCTACTTCTCCTACTTGATGGTCAAAATACACTTGAGAGGTTTGGCTGAGGCTGTATATTAAGTCACCTTGCCAATGGCGTTTATCTTCTCCTTGTTGATGATCTTGGGTGAGGGTACTAGTAAACACAACAGGCATCAGTGCCTCTGTCACTCGCTGTTGCTGACGCGCCAGTTGTCTGAGTACCTCTACACCACTGAAATAACGATGGTCTAAATCATCCCACAGTTGGGTTTGGATGCGGTGAGCTAGTTCGAGGAAATTGTGACACCCAGCACTAACAATTTCTATAAGTAGGGAAGCTGTGAAATCTCCGACAATTTGATTAACTTCGGGATGTAGGGGAAGGCGGTTAAATAAGGTCAGATTTAGGGTAAAATTAGGTTGCTTGCTCCAGCGTGAGAGAATTTTAGCAAAAGCAGCCAAAAGTATGCCTGATGGTGTAATTCCCGCTTCGCTGCCTTGCTGTTTAAGTTTTTGCCATTGGCTTGGGGATAAAGTACCACTGCGACGCGTGAAATGTGGTTCTGTAATTTTACCGAGTGGTTTAGTTAAAGGTAATTCCGGTGCAGGTGCTAAGGTGGCGAGGCGATTTTGCCAGTATGCTTGAGAACGCTGATAAATTGCTGATTCTCGTAATGTCTTTTCTGTGAGGACGTAATCTCGGAAAGTTAAACTGATGGGTGGTAACTCGATATCTGGATTTTCCAGAATTTGGACTAATTCTCTACCTAATAAGCGGAAACTCCAAGCGTCACCAATTAAAACATCAAAACTGATGCAGAAACGGATTTTGTTTTCATCTAATAAAATTGCTTGAATTTCAAATAAAGGGTAACTGTCTGTGGGGCGAATTTGATGGGAAAGGTTTTGGCGGATATCCTTAAGTGTAGAATCTACCCCCCTTAATCCCCCCTTGTAAATGGGGGAAACCGGAAAATCTAACTCCCTCCCTTTACCAAGGGGAGGGTTAGGGTGGGGTTGCAAATCTGTCACCGTAATTTTGAAATCCGGGACTTGTGATAAAATCTGTTGCTGTCCATCAGCTTGAACAATCACCCGCAGCATATCATGACGCTCAATTAATCGCTGCATTGCCATTTCTACCTGTGCAACCCTTAACCCCACTGTCTCAATTTCTTGATAACCGTGTGTAGCAATGTTACCCAACTCAAAAGCGGCGTTACGTCCGATGAGGTAGGCTTGCTGAATATCTGTCAGGGGAAAAGGTTGATAGCGTTCTTGGAGTTGGGGTTGAATTTTGGGTAATCCCAACTGAATTTCATGGCGCTGTAACTGGTCAATCTGTGCAGCTATACTGGCAATGGTGGGAAACTGAAATAAATACTTGAGGGGTAATTCTACCTGTAAGGATTCGTTAATTCTTGCTACTAACTGCATCCCCAGTAGGGAATGTCCACCCAATGTAAAAAAGTTATCGTTAACACCGATTTGCTCAACTTGAAGTATTTCTTGCCAAATTGCTGCTAATTTTTGCTCTGTAGGAGTGCGAGGTGCTACATAAACAATCCCTAATTTTAAAGATACTTGATCAACTGTGGGTAACGCCTTGCGGTCAATCTTACCATTGGGATTACGCGGCAGGGCATCCAAAGTCATGAAATGGGCAGGAATCATGTAATTTGGCAATTTATCTGCTAAATATTGCCGTAAATTTAGAATATTGATACTTTTAGGGGCAATATAAGCAACTAAATTTTTATCCCCTGATGCTTTTTCACTAGCAATAACTACAGATTCTTGAATTTCTGGATACTGACTGAGTAAAGCGTCAATCTCGCCTAATTCAATGCGATAACCCCGGATTTTTACTTGACTATCTAATCTACCCAAGTATTCAATGTTACTATCAGGAAGATAACGAACGCGATCGCCTGTTTTATAAAGTTGATTATTCCCCATTCCCCAATTAATAAACCTCTCGTCCGTCAATTCTGGGCGTTGCCAATATCCCCGTGCTAATCCTGCACCTGCAATATATAATTCTCCAGGCACACCAACGGGTACTGGTTGTAAATATCTATCTAAAATATAAACTTGAGTATTTGCAATAGGACGACCAATAGGAGGAGTAGAACTATTTGGGGTAATATCTTTCAGTTCTATGTAAGTAGAATAAGTAGTATCTTCCGAAGGTCCATAAAGGTTAAAGATTTGCTCAACGTGCGGGAGTTGTTGAAGTTGCTGTACCAATTTCCATGTCAGAGGTTCACCCGCTAAATTAACTGTGTTAACAGAATTAGGAATAGCATTGAATTGGAGAAGTTGAGTTACTGCACTGGGTACAGTATTAATTAACGTCACCTGATTTTTAGCCGCTAAATTCGGCAATTCCAGAGCATTTTCAGCCAAAATTACCTTACCACCCCGACACAGAGGGACAAAAATCTCAAACACCGATAAATCGAAACAGATAGAAGTAGCCGCCAACACCCCAGAAATCGCATCATCACTAAAAACCTCACGCGCCCAATACAATAAACAAACTGGACTGCGATGCTCAATCATCACCCCTTTAGGCTTACCCGTAGAACCCGAAGTATAAATCAAATAAGCCAAATTACCCGGAGTAACATCCGTCACAGGATTAGTAATAGGATATTCCCCAATATTCTCCCAATCAGCATCCAAACAAACAACCCTCCCAAACTCCTCTGTGCGCCTCTGCGTCTCTGCGTGAACTAACAAAATCCCTACTTTTGCATCATCCAAAATATACTGTAATCTCTCATCAGGATAAGCCGGATCTAAAGGTACATAAAAACCCCCAGCTTTGAGAATAGCTAACATCCCAATCACCATTTCCGGGGAACGTTCCAGACAAATTCCCACAGGAATTTCTGGCTTAACTCCCAAACCTTGTAAATAATGCGCCAGTTGATTAGCTTTAATATTAAGCTCTCGATAAGTAAAACATTCCTCACCAAAAATCAAAGCTATTTCATCAGGAGTTCTTTCAACCTGCGCTGCAAATAATTCATGAATACACTCATGGGTAGGATATTCCCGTGATGTCGCATTCCAATTAATTAATAATTCTTCTTCTTTAGCAGTCAATAAAAATAAATCTGATATTTTCCCATCAATATTTGTAACTATACTCTCTAAAAGAATCTGCCAATGTTCCGCCATTTGAGCAATAGTAGCAGCATCAAATAAATCTGTACTATATTCAAATTGTCCCTTAATTCCCTGGGGAGTGTCTTGTAAATTCAGACGTAATTCATATTTCGCCGTATCTTCCTGAAGCTGTAACCTTTCTAAAGTTAATCCTGCTAGTTGAGGTGGTTGTACTGTTGCTAGTTGTAAATCAAATTTCACCTGAAATAAAGGCATCATTTGATTGAGATGGCGTTCAGGGTTGAGGATTTCTACTAACTTTTCAAAAGGTAAATGTTGATGAGTAAAAGCAGACAGCGTTACTTCACGCACTCGCTTGATTAATTCCTTGATCGTGGGATTACTGCCTAAGTTAGTCCGTAATATTACAGTATTGACTAATAAACCAATGAGATTTTCTGTTTCCTGGCGATCGCGGTTAACAATATCTGTACCAATTAATAAATCTTCCTCTCCAGTGTAGCGATATAGCAATGCTTGAAAACTCGCTAATAGCAGCATGAATAGGGTGACATTTTCTTTGGCTGCTAAGGTTTTTAGTGCTTTGGAAAGAGACAAAGAGAGAGAAACTCTATACTGTGAACCTGAGTATGTAGATATATCTTTAGCAATAGTTGGTAGTTGTAAAACAGGTAATTCACCACCTAACTGCTTTAACCAATAATTAATTTGGTTTTCTAGAAATTCTCCTTGTAATTGTTGTCTTTGCCACAATACCCAATCAGCATATTGAATTGGTAAATCTGACAAGGGTGAAGCTTCTCCCTGTACATAAGCTGAATATAATAGAGAAATTTCTTTGAGAAAGACACCTACTGACCAACGATCAGAGATAATATGATGGGTTGTTATTAATAAAATATGTTCATCTTCAGCTAAACGAAAAAGGCTAGTTTTGAATAAAGGTTGAGTTAAATCAAAGGGTGTTTGTGCGGCTGTTAATGCTATTTTTTCGACTTCTTCATTTGTATCTATAATTTGTAATGAGATGGGTTGCCAAGGTTCGATAATTTGAATTGGTTGGTTTTCGTCATTGGTGGTGAAATAAGTTCTTAAAGTTTCGTGTCTTTTTCTGAGTTGGTTGATAGCTGATTCTAATGCGGATATTTGTAAATTTCCCTGCATTTTTAGGACACAGGGGACGTTATAAACATAACTATCTGGTTCTAGTTGTTGGATGAACCAGAGGCGTTGTTGGGCGAAGGATAGGGGGATGTTTTCTGTTTGGTTTCGTGGGGGAATTGTGGAGGATTGAGGTAAGGTTAATCCTTTTTGTTTGAGGCGACGTTCAAATAAGGCTTTTTGTTCTGGGGTGAGGTTTGAGAGGATTTGTGAGTAGTTAGACATTTTTTTTAACGCAGAGGTTCGCGGAGGTTAACGCAGAGGTTCGCGGAGTTTTTAAGAGTGGTTGTTGAGTTGTTGGAGGACTTGTTCTGGGGTGAGGGTTTGGATTTCTGTGAGTAGGGCTGTCATTTGTTCTAGGTTTTGGTTTTGGGTGGCGATAAATGCTGCTATTCCGGCGATGGTGGGTGTTTCGTATAGTAGGTTTCTCATTGATAGTTCGATGTTGAAGCGATCGCGTAATCGGGAAATGGCTTGAATGGCTAGTAAGGAATGTCCGCCTAAGTCGAAGAAGCTATCGTTAATTCCAATGGGAGAAATTCCTAATAATTCTTGCCAAATTTGCGCGATCGCTGTTTCAATTTCGTTACGGGGTTCAATATATTCGTTTGTTGGCTGGGAACGGGTGTGGGTGCTATCGGTTTCTTTTTTGGTTTTAATTGGGGTGTTTGTTACCCACTGTTCTAAACGTTTGTATAAGTCGGCTTTAGTCACTACAACTGATTCTGGTAAACCCAATTTGATAATATGTTGGGTAGCTTTCCATACTTCTTCTGGTGTGAGTGCTAATGTTGCTAAATCACCCCATCCGCCCAAATTATCTCCCTCCCCTTTATAAGGGGAGGGTTGGGGTGGGGTATCATCACTACGACAAGCATCCCAATTAATGCTAATCCAGGGGAATTTGCTATTTTGATTTTGTTCCACGGCGAACATATCAATTACAGCATTCGCCCCAGCGTAAGCGGCTAAACCTAAACCACCTAACACGCTGGAAAGGGAAGATTGCAATACACAAAAATCTAGCGGTTTATCGCGCAAAACTTCAGCTAAAACCGATAATCCTTGTACTTTAGTATGATAGTTATATTCCCAATGTTTTACAGTTAGTTGGGGTAAGAATGCCATTGAATGTTCATTACTCATGGGTGTGGAGTAGAATACACCATTTAGTTGTCCAAATTTTTCCTCAGCTAGAGCAATTGCATTTTCTAATTCTGGCTGTTTGGTAATATCTACATTGAGATGAAAGTAGTCAATCCCAGCATGATCTAAAGTTTGTATCAAAGTTTCAGGAATAACATCACTTAGTACAACTAACCGGGCTGACATTTTTATTAAGAACTCAGCAAAAATTTTTCCTAAACCTGTTGTCAAATCTCCTAAAATTACATAAGTTCCTCCTTCCCGTAAAGAGATTTTTGATGTTGAATCATCTATTAACAAGGGTTTAAAAATCTGATTCCAGCGATAATTACCCCGATAAGCAACTTGCTGTGTCAAGATCCCCGACTTCTTTAAGAAGTCGGGGATCTGATTCTGATGACTAATATTTAAACAATCTGTAATTAATTGTTGGGCGACTTGTTTTTTATTTGTCTTAACTGTGCTTGGTAATGAAATATCAACACAGCGACAAGTTAATTGTGGTATTTCTTGAGAAATCACCTTACCCATACCCCAAAATGTTGCTTTCATGGGGTGGATATTTTCATTTCCTAACACCAATTGCCCATCATTCGTGACTAGCATTAATGTTATTGCTTGCTCAATTGATTGCGAGTGAATTGCTTGTGCTAGATATAATAAACTGATAGGTTGCTGTTGTGAATCAGTTAAATCCCATAAATATAGAATCTGGTGAGGAATTAATTCTCGCAATTCTAAATCTAACCATAACTCGGAAAAATCCTCTGGGCGTTGGGGATTAACTGTAAAAGTACGATATGCGGGTTGGTCGTATTCTTCACCCCTGTTAACAATAATTACATCTTGTCCAGCAGCTTGCAGAGTATTAATTATTTCTGTGCTGATACCGTGATTATCCGCAAACACCAGCCAAGATAGTCGTTTTTCAGCTATATCTACCTGAGTCTGGGGTAAACTACGCTCCCAAGAAGACATATAAAACTGGGGACTGGGGAGTGGAGACTGGATGAATTTTTGCTCATCTGCTTTCACATCAATCCAGTAACGCTGACGTTGAAAAGGATAGGTAGGTAGTGATAAACGTTGACGCTGTTCGTGAGTATAAAACTTTGCCCAATCAATTGATACACCTGCTAACCAGAGTTCACCCAAGGTTTGCAATAAAAATTCTACATCCGATTGCGTATCTTGAGGATGAGGCAGGGAGGATAAAATTTTGTTGCTGTTAGTTTGTTGTTTGGCTAAGGTAGAAAGTGTCCTTCCTGCTCCTACTTCCAGTAAAATCAGATCAGGTTCTGTTAATAGTTCTTTGATTCCTGTTGCAAACTGAACAGGTTGACGTAAGTGATTTCCCCAGTAGTGAGGATTAGTTGCTTGCTCTGGTGTAATCCAAGTACCAGTAACATTAGAAATAAAGGGAATTTGTGGGCTTTGCAGTGTAATTCTCTGGAAAGCTGCAATAAATGGATGAATAATTTCTGCCATTAAGGGTGAATGGAAAGCGTGAGATGTCTGCAATTTGCGACAGGATATTTCCTGTTGATTTAAATTGTGTTCTAACTGAATAATTTCCGCTTCAGCACCAGATACTACACATAAATCTGGTGCGTTGTATGCTGCTATAACTAAATTATCGGTTAATAGAGGTTGTAATTGATCTGCTGACATTCCTACCGAAAGCATTCCCCCAGTAGGACATTGCTGCATTAAACGACCACGCAATGTTACTAATTCTAAGGCATCGGAGAGAGAAAAGACACCAGCTAAGGTTGCGGCTACATATTCGCCAATACTATGACCAATCATCGCTTGTGGTTGAATACCCCAAGATATCCACAGTTGAGCTAAAGCGTATTCAATTACAAACAATGCTGGTTGTGCTATTGATGTCTGCTTGAGTTGTTCAGAGTCTTGTGAATAAATTTGCGATCGCAAATCTAACTGCAAATCATGCTTTAATAATTCACAGCAATGATCTATTTGTTCTCGAAATACAGTTTCCGTATCATATAGTTCCTTAGCCATATTAACATATTGACTACCTTGACCAGGAAACATGAAAGCAATACTTGGAAGTTTTTCTGAGGTAGCACGAATATCTTTTGTCTCTCTGACTAAAACTTGCGCTGCTGCTTCTGTGGTTTGACACAACACCATCCGGCGATATGCAAAATGTTGTCGTCCTATGTGGAGGGTATAAGCAATATCTGCAAGATTTAATTGTGGATGCTTTTGTAAATGTGTAGCCAGATTAATTATTGCTTGCTCAAGTGCTTTTTCACTTTTAGCTGATAAACATAACAGATGATAATTGCTTTTGACTTTTGACTTTTGATTTTTGAATTGTATTGGTGCTTCTTCTAGAATTACATGGGCGTTTGTCCCACCAATACCAAAGGAACTTACACCAGCGCACCGGGGGGTTTTGTCTGTTTCCCAATCAACTAAATTGGTGTTGACATAAAAGGGGGTTTGAGAAAAATCTATTTGAGAATTTGGTTGTTTAAAATGTAAACTTGGGGGAATTTGTTTGTGTTTAAGTGCTAATACAGTTTTAATTAAACTTGCAATTCCCGCAGCTGCATCTAAATGTCCAATATTGGTTTTTACCGACGATATGGAACAAAAACCGTTTGTCTTTGTTCCCTCACGAAAGGCTTGAGTTAAAGCCGCAATTTCAATGGGATCACCTAATGCTGTTCCTGTTCCGTGGGTTTCAATATAACTAATATCTGTTGGTTCTACTTCAGCTACTGCTTGGGCGGTACGAATGACTGCTGCTTGAGTATCAATTCTTGGTGCTGTGTAGCTAACTTTAAAACCACCATCATTATTAATTGCTGAACCTTTAATTACAGCATGAATATAGTCGCCATCGTCAATAGCTTCTTGTAACCGTTTCAAAACAACGATACCCAAACCACTACCAGCAATTGTTCCTTGAGCATCAGTATCAAAGGCTCGACAATGGCCATCGGGTGAATAAATTCCTCCTTCTTGGTATAAGTAACCTGTGGTTTTTGCTAAGGATACACCCCCGGCCAATGCTATATCGCATTCACCACTTAATAAGTTTTGACAGGCTACATGAACTGCTACTAAGGATGTGGAACAAGCTGTTTGAATATCTAAACTTGGCCCGCGTAAATTTAATTTATAAGATACTCTGGTGGTGAGAAAATCTTTATCGTTGCCGAGAAATAGCTGATAACGACTAACTTGATTTTGAATTTCTGGGTTTGATACTAAGTTGAATAAATAGCTATTCATTCCTGCACCGGCATAGATTCCGATGGCTCCAGGGTAGGTTTCAGAATTGTATCCAGCGTCTTCTAGGGCTGACCAAGCACATTCTAAAAATAATCGCTGCTGTGGGTCGATAATTTCGGCTTCTCTGGGGTTGAATCCAAAGAAGTTAGCATCAAAATATTCGATATTATCTATTATGCCTTGTTTTTTTACATAATTGGGATTTTTTAATAGTTCAGGATTTACGCCGTTTTTTAGGATCTGTTCGTCGGTTAAGTCGCTGATTGATTCTACTTTGTTGCAGAGGTTTTGCCAATATTTTTCTAAGTTGTTAGCACCTGGGAATTTAGCGTTCATGCCGATTATTGCTATTTCTAATTCTGTGGGGTTTTTCATATATTTTTTTTAAACGCAAAGGGGCGCGGAGGTTAACGCAAAGGTACGCGGAGGTTTAGGTTTTTAGTCTGGTTTGTCTTTGTTGGAGGAGTCTTTGTTTACCGTTTTGTAATTGAGCAATTCTTGATTTTGTTTCTGGGTCGGGTGAGGGGGTTTTTTGAGTTAAATATTTTGCTAGGGCGTTAATTGTGGGGTGGCGGAATAGGTCTACTAGGGGAATGTTTTGATTGAGTTGGAGGTGTAGTTGTCCCTGCATTCTCACTATTAATAAGGAGTGTCCTCCTAAGTCGAAGAAGTTATCATGAATACTCAGATTTTCTATGGTTAGCAGTTCTCTCCAAATTTTGGCGATGGTTTGCTCAATTTCGGTCTGCGGTAGCACTAAGGTTTTACTCACGGCTAAACGCAAGTTATTTGCTGTTGGTAATGCTTTGCGGTTAATTTTACCGTTGGGTGTTAAAGGTAATTTTTCTAGTTCTATAAATGCGGCCGGGATCATATATGTGGGTAGTTTTTCTCCTACGTAGGAGCGTATTTCTGTGAGGATGATCTCGGTTCTGGGGACTATGTAGGCTACTAAGTGAGGTTCTTGTTCTCTGAGTGTTACTACTGCTTGGGTGACTGCGGGATGTTCTGTTAATACTGCTTCTATTTCTCCTAGTTCAATGCGAAATCCTCTAATTTTGATTTGATTATCTAGTCTACCCAGGTATTCGAGTTTACCATCTCTTAGGTAGCGGACGCGATCGCCTGTTTTGTAGAGGGTGTATTCACGCAGAGGCGCAGAGGCGCAGAGAGGAGGAGTTTTAAGGAGAAATTTTTCTGCTGTTAGGTCTGGGCTTTGCCAATATCCTTTGGCGACTCCTGCACCACTAATATATAATTCTCCTGGTACTCCTATGGGGAGGGGTTGTAAATGCTGGTCGAGGACGTAAAATTGGGTGTTGGCTATGGGATGACCTATGGTGACTGGTTGATCTATACTGAGTTTTTGGGCTGCTGACCAAATTGTTGTTTCTGTTGGCCCGTATAGGTTCCAGACTTCTTGACTACAACACAGCAACTGTTGCGCTAGGGTGTTATCTAATGCTTCTCCACCACAGAGGATTTTTAAGTCTGCTTTTCCACGCCAACCACTGGTTATTAGTAACCTCCAAGTAGCGGGTGTGGCTTGCATGACGGTAATTTGATTTTGTTCTATGCAGGTTGCAAGTTGAGTGGGGTCAAGGGTTTGGGGCGCTAATACGATTTGTGCGCCGGCAATTAAGGGGAGAAATAATTCTAAGGCGGCGATGTCAAAGGCGATGGTGGTTATTGCTAATAGTTTGTCATTAGGGGTAATTGATAATCGTTGTTTCAGGTCTGTTAAAATGTTGAGGAGCGATCGCCCTTCAATCATGACTCCTTTTGGTTTCCCTGTTGAACCAGATGTATAAATTAAATAAGTTAGTTGTTCTGGTGTTACTTTAACTTGTGGGTCAAAGATTGGCTGTTGATTAATATTTTCCTCTAATTCATCGAGGTTAATTGTTGTTAATCTATCAGTAATAATACTATTTAAAGATGTTTGTGCAAGTAATAATATTAACTCTGCATCTGCCATCATGAAACGCAGACGTTCTGGGGGGAAGGTGGGATCTAGCGGGATGTAAGCGGCTCCGGCTTTGAGGATACCGAGTAAGACTATAATCAATAGTGGTGATGAACGCTCTAAATAAACTCCAATTCTGGCTTCTGGTTTGACTCCCAGTTGTAATAAAAAATAGGCGATTTGGTTGGATTTAGCGTTTAATTCGGCGTAAGTTAGGGTTTTATCTGCAAATACAACTGCTGTCGCGTCTGGTGTTTGTTGCGCTTGCTGACTAATGATTTCATGGACGCATTGCTGGGGAATTTCCTGGGTTGTGGCGTTCCAGTCAATGAGTATTTGCTGTTGTTGGGCGGGACTGAGAATTGGTATTGCGGCTAAAGTAACATCTCCCTGTGTCATTGCTAACAACAGTGTTTCTAGCTGTTCTAAAATTTGGGTGATAGTGGTATGGTGATAGCGATCGCGATCGTATAAAAGTCTTAAAGAAAGCTGAGAATCTACTGTTGCATACAGCGTCAGAGGATAATTAGTCTGTTCTATAGCTTGAATATTACGAATCTCCAGAGAATCCAAGGATTGTTTCAGGGCGGGTTCAATGGGATAATTTTCAAACACCACCAAAGTTTCAAACAGTGGTAAAGAGTGTGAAACTTCACTCCAGCGATGAATATCCACTAAAGAACAATATTCATATTCTCGTATTTCTACTTGCTGCTGTTGTAACTTTTGAAACCATTTATATAACGACTCTTCAGGTGATACTAATACCCGGAATGGTAAAGTATTAATAAATAATCCCACCATTGTATCAGCACCATTCAGCGAACTGGGACGACCAGCACTAACGGTAGCAAATAAAACATCTTTTTCCCCACTATAGCGACTTAATAACAACGCCCAAGCACCTTGGACAAAGGTATTGATGGTTAATTGTTGTTGTTTGGCTAGAGTTTGCAGTTTTTTAGTTAATTCGACTGAAAGTTGAATATTTTGCTCACTATAATGGCTATGTAAATTATCTGGACGAACATCTCTATTTTGCTCAATATTTAGTTTGGTTGGAGACAGAAAACCCTGTAATTGCTGTTTCCAAAAAACCTCAGCTTCCGCCAAGTTTTGTTGCTGTAACCAAGCGATATAATCTCGATAACGGCGTGGGTTTGCTAAAACGGGTGTTTGTTGTTGGCTATATGCTTGATAAATAACTATAAATTCTTTTAAAAGAACCTGTACTGACCAACCATCTAATAATAAATGGTGATAACTCCAGACAAATTGATAAACTTTATTTGTTAATTTTATGAGCGTTATTTGCATCAAGGGTGCTTGAGACAAATTAAAGCCCTGTTCTCGCTGTTTTTGTAGTAATGCTTTTAAAGATTCCTGTTGTTTATCACCAGTAAAATTACACCAATCAAGATGAGATATAGAAAACTCTACCTGCTTACCAACTACTTGTAAAGGCTTTTCTAACTTGTCCCAAACATAAGCTGTCCGTAAAACCGGATAACGATTAATTAAATATTGCCAAGTAGCATCAAAAGCCCGAATATTTAAACTTCCATGTAACTCATAACTGACCTGTACCACATAAGCACCAGAATTAGGCGCGTACAGGCTATGAAATAACATACCCTGTTGCAAAGGTGAGAGGGGATAAATATCTTCTATATTTTGGCGATTTAAGTTAGTATTCATTCCACACCCTCCGCTTCAAAACTAATCATCCCCATCACTAAATCTAAAGTATCCTGATTTAAATTACCTAACTCAAAATCAGAAGGTGTGTAACCTCCGATATTAGGTAAACGACAGTGATTAATAATTTCTTTTAATCCTTGCTGAAAATTGTTTGCTAATTGTGCAATAGTTTTCTGTTGATACTGTTGCCGACTATATACCCAATCAAACTGTAATTTACCTTCGCGGATAAACCCAATAATTTCTATAGCATAGCGTCGAGTTTGTTGTTTATCTTGGGTTGTAATTTCTGGTAAGGGTAGCCATTGAAATTTTCCATTATCTAAACCTAAATCTAATTGTCCTAAATAGTTAAAACTAATCTCAGCTTGGGGTAAATTCTGCAACTTCTCTGAAATTTCCCCGTTGTGAAGATAGCGCAAGATTCCATAATTAAATCCTTGGTTTGGGACTGTGCGTAATTGTTCTTTAATACCCTTAAGCATTTCACCCCAGTCATCACTAGACTTTTGTAATAAACAAGGATAAATTGCCGTAAACCATCCCACAGTTCGAGAAATATCTATATCTTCACCCGGAAAATTACGTCCATAACCTTCTAAATCAACCAACACCAAAGGATTATTTATCCAGTTTGATATAGTAGACGTTACAGCCGTTAATAAAACATCATTAACTTGCGTATTGTAGACCGGAGGAACTTCTGTTAGCAAACCTTGTGTATCTTCCACAGAAAGTTTTATAGTCACAGTCTCAACATCAGCCACCTGATTACTACCATCAGAATAATCGATGGGTAATAGTTTAACTTCTGTATAATTCCTTGATAACCAATATGTTAATTCCTCCTTGAGATATTCCGTCTGAGCATAATCATGTAATTTCTCAGACCAACTTAAAAAAGAAATCGTCTTAGCAGGTAAAACAATCCTCTTCCCGACTAAAACCTGTTGATATACAGTTTGAAAATCCGCCAACAAAATCCGCCAAGAAACCCCATCAACAACCAAATGATGAGCAACAATTAATAACTTAGAAACCTCACCCAAATCAAAATGAACTACCCTCAATAAAGGAGCATCACCAATATTTAAACTAGCCTGTATTTCACCAGCAACATCTTGAATAACTCTATTCTGCTCACTCTCATTAAAACCTGATAAATCACAAAAAACCAGAGGAAAATCCTCTAACTCAACAATTTCTCCTCCTATATCTCTCTCTGCGCCTCTGCGCCTCTGCGTGAATAAATCCCCACTTACAAATTGACACCGCAACATATCATGATGCAGCAATAAATATTTGATGGTATCAACCAGAACTTGCTGTTGTAACTTCTCAGAACACTCTAAAAACACCGCCTGATTAAAATGATGTTGATTCACCAACTCCTGTTCAAAAAACCAATATTGAATCGGGGTCATTAATACAGCACCAGTAATCATACCCTGCGGCGGTAGAATTGATTCATTAGAAATAACAACTGCTGCAAGTTCAGCAATAGTTTGATGTTGAAAAATCTGCTTATGACTTAACTTTAATCCTACCTGATTAGCACGACTAATTAACTGAATTACCACAATTGAATCGCCACCAAGTGCAAAGAAATTATCATAAATACCCACTTGGGACAAATTCAAAACTGATGACCAAACTTCTGCTAATTTCGCTTCTATATCAGTACGCGCTATACTTCCATCTGGAAAACTTGTAATTTCTATTGCTGGTAATTTCTGTCTATCTACCTTACCGTTAGTTGTCAGAGGTAGACTTTCTAAAGAAACAAAAAAGTGAGGAATTAAATAATCAGGAAGACGTTCTTGTAAAAAATCTCTGAGATTATCTGGTGTACTATCTAAAGGTATAAAGTAGGCTATAAGTTGTTTTTCACGAGTAATAACTACACATTCTTTTACTGCTGGATGCTGATTTAATACTGCTTCAATTTCACCCAACTCAATGCGAAACCCCCGGATTTTTACTTGGTTATCTAATCTGCCTAAGTATTCAATTGTACCATGAGGAAGGTAGCGGGTGCGATCGCCTGTCTTATATAAGGGAGTGGGGAGTGGGGAGTGGGGAGTAGGGAAAGGATGCTGAATAAACTTTTCGGCTGTTAAATCTGGTTGATTTAAGTAACCACGCGCCAGTCCATCACCGGCAATATATAATTCACCTGGAACTCCTACAGGTAAAGGGTTGAGGTGCTTATCCAGAATATAAACTTGTGTATTATTGATAGGGCGACCGATAGGAACAGTATTCCCCTGACAGATATCGGTAACACTATGACAACAGGTAAAGGTAGTATTTTCTGTAGGACCGTAACCGTTAATTACACGACATTCAGGATGAGTTTGCAGCAATTTGTTAATATGAACCGCAGATAAAACATCACCACCAGCTATTAATTGTTTAACTGATTTCAAACTTTCAATATGTTCATCCACCATCAGATGAAATAAGCCGGCGGTTAACCACAAAGTAGTAATTTGGTAATCTGTAATAGCCTGTGCAATTTCTGCTAATGTGGGCTGTTGACTAGATAAAATTACCAAACGACTACCATTTAACAATGCTCCCCAAATTTCAAATGTAGAAGCATCAAAAGCTATGGGTGCTGCTTGAAGTAAGCTTTCATCAGCACTTAAATCTATATAATTGCAATCTTTGACGAGTCGCACTACACCACGATGGGGGATACATACACCCTTGGGAACTCCTGTAGAACCAGAGGTGTACATGACGTAGGCGAGATTTTCTGGTGTGCTTTGGTTGACTGGGTTGGTTGTGGGGTAATGTCCTAGATTTGCTGTGTCTGTATCAAAGCAGAAGATGGATAAATCGGGTAATTGGGGAATGTGCTGCTGTTGGGTAAGTAGTACCTGTATTTGAGCATCTTCAATTAAAAATTCTAGACGTTCTTGGGGATAAGTAGGATCTAAGGGAACATAGAAACCGCCAGCTTTGAGGATTGCTAAAATAGCAATGATAAAATATAGGGAACGGTAAACGCAAATTCCTACGGCTATTTCTGGCTGAACTCCTAAATATTTGAGATGATATGCGAGTTGATTAGCTTTGGCGTTGAGTTCTGAGTAAGTAATTTTTTGATGATTACAAATAACTGCAATTTCATCACCAAATTTTGCGACTTGCTGCTCAAATAATTCTTGTATGCAATCAGTTATGAGATTTATTGGCGAAGTACCAAAACTAATGATTTGCTGAAGTTCTCCCGCACTCATCAAAGATAAATCGGAGATTTTTGGACTCGGTTGAGAAGTCATCCCTAGCAAAATATTTTGGAAATGTTCTGTAAAACGGTGAATCGTTGTTTCTGTAAATAAATCACAGTTATATTCCCATTTACCTTGTAAACCTGCGTCTGTTTCCGCAATCATTAAGGTGAGGTCAAATTTTGCTGTACCGCCATCAATTTCTAAGGGACTCCAACACAACCCAGGAATTTCTATTGATTGGGTTGGTGCATTTTCCGCTACCAGCATAACTTGAAATAAGGGTGAGTGACTCAAAGAGCGCGCCACGTTCAACCCTTCCACTACCTGCTCAAATGGTACATCTTGATGGCTATATGCAGATAACACCATTTCCCGCACCCGTGGTAATAATTCCGCCACGGTGGGATTATCTTCTAGGGAAATCAACAGTGCAAAAGTATTGACAAAAAAGCCAATTAATTCATCAGTTCCAGGATAATGACGATTAGCTACAGGACTACCAATGACGATTTTTTCTTGTTGACTATAGCGATGCAACAAGATACTTAACGCCGAAAACATTACCATAAATAATGTAGTATGCGTTTCTTGACCAAGTTGTTTAATTTTCTCGGTTAATTCCCCAGATATGATAAAACTGTGTCGCTGACCTCGAAATGTTTGAATAGCTGGACGAGGATAATCTGTAGGTAATTCTAATAGTTCTGGTGCTGACTCTAATTGTTGTCGCCAATATTCCAGTTGATAGTTAAATTTATCATTTTGCGACCTCTGCCAAGCGGCAAAATCAGCATACTGAATTTTTAATGGTTGTAGAGGTGAGAGTTTTCCTTGAGAAAATGCTTGATATATAGTCGCCATTTCCTGCGCGAATACATTAATTGACCAACCATCAGTAATAATGTGGTGCATGGTTAGTAATAAGATATATTCGTGATTGTTTAAGTATAATAATTTGGCGCGTAAAAGTAGACTTTCTGCTAAATTAAATGTTTGCTGACTTTCTTCTTTTGCAAGTTTTTGTTGTTGAGATAAAGGAAGAAAACTTAAATCTACAATTGGGATATTTATATCTATTTCCGGTTTAATTACTGCTACACCTTGACCATCTACATTTAAAAAGTTGGTACGCAATACTTCATGGCGCTGAATAATTTCTTTGAAACTTTCTGTCAGCACATCAACATTCACATCACCAGTAAGTCGTAAAGCGGTCGCTACGTTGTAGGATGGGTTTTCAGGTTCAATTTGTGCCAGCATCCACAAGCGTTGTTGAGCAAAGGAAAGCAAAGATTTACCCCCCTTAGTCCCCCCTTGTAAAGGGGGGAGACTGGAAATCATGTTCCCTCCCCTTTCCAAGGGGAGACTGGAAATCATGTTCCCTCCCCTTTCCAAGGGGAGGGTTAGGGTGGGGTAATTAAACTCAACAAATCGAGAGGAATTAATTAACGTTGCTAATTCAACAATTGTCGGGTTTTCAAATATTTGTCGTAAAGAAATATCCACCCCAAATACTTGTTGAATTTGGGAAACCAAACGAATAACTAATAGTGAATGACCACCCAAAGTAAAGAAATTATCTGTAATTCCCACTGAGGTTAAATTTAATATACTTTGCCAAATACTCAGCAGTAATTCTTCTGTGGGTGTGCGTGGTGCAATTGTCTCTGATGATGTTTTGAATTGTGGCTTTGGTAATGTACGACGGTCAACTTTACCGTTAGGAGTGAGCGGTAGTGCATCTAAGGTGATAAATTGGGAAGGAATCATGTAATCTGGCAGATGCTTTGCCAAATATTGCCGCAAATCTGTTATTTCTGGATTTTCTGAGACAATATAAGCAACTAACCGCTTATCTTCAGATGTATCTTCAGTCACCACTACAACAGATGTCTGTACCTCTGGATGTTGACTGAGTAACGATTCTATTTCACCTAATTCAATCCTAAATCCCCGAATTTTTACTTGGTTGTCTATTCTTCCTAAGTATTCAATTGTACCATCTGGGAGGTAACGGGTGCGATCGCCTGTTTTATATAGGGTATTCTCACGCAGAGGCGCAGAGGCGCAGAGAGGAGTTTTGAGGAGAAATTTTTCTGTTGTCAATTCAGGACGGTTTAAGTAACCTCTGGCGACTCCCGCACCAGCAATGTATAGTTCTCCAGGTACACCGATGGGAACGGGTTGTAAATGTTGATCAAGGATGTAAAATTGGGTGTTGGCGATGGGATGACCAATGGTAACAGGTTGATTATGGGTAAGTTTTTGTGCTGCTGACCAAATAGTGGTTTCCGTCGGTCCGTAAAGATTCCAAACCTCTTGACCAGATAATAACAACTGCTGTGCTAAAGACTGATCCAAAGTTTCCCCACCGCAGAGAATTTTTAAATCTGCTTTACCAGTCCAACCATGCGCGATAAGTAAACGCCAAGTAGCCGGGGTTGCTTGCATCACAGTGATTTGCTGCTGTTCGATAATAGCTGCTATCTGCAAGGGGTCAACCAAAGCTGTTTGCGGTGTTAAAATAACTCGCGCTCCGACAATTAAAGGCAAAAACAACTCTAAAGCTGCAATATCAAAAGCAATAGTCGTAATTGCTAACCAATGGTCTGTACAAGATATTCCTAACTGCTGTTGTAAAGCCGTGATAGTATTTGTGAGCGATCGCTGTTCAATCATTACCCCCTTCGGTTTACCCGTAGAACCAGAAGTATAAATTACATAAGCCAAACTTGCTGCCGTGACATCACTGATAGGATTCTCAATAGATTGTAGTGCGATCGCCTCCCCATCAGCATCCCAACAAACAACCCTCCCTTCCTCCTTTGCGTCTTTGCGCCTTTGCGTGAGCATTACCTCCACCTGAGCATCCGCCAAAATCCACCTCAAACGCTCATCAGGGTAAGTTGGATCTAAAGGTAAATAAACACCACCCGCCTTGAGAACTCCTAACAGAGAAATGATCATTTCTGGGGAACGTTCCAAACAAATTCCCACAATAGTTTCCGGTTTTACCCCCAACTGCTGCAAATAATGCGCCAGTTGATTAGCTTTATGATTAAGTTCTCTATAAGTCCAACATTCCTCACCAAAAACCAACGCAATTTCATCAGGTGTTCTTTCCACCTGCGCCTCAAATAGCTGATGAATGCACTGATTTGGATACGCTTGTGTGGTTTGATTCCACTTTTTTAATATTAATTGTCTTTCCTGGGTAGTTAATATTGATATTTGTGCAACCCTTTGCTCAGGATCATTCACCATTGACATTAGCAAAATTTCCAAATGTCCTAAAAGACGCGAAATCATTGCTGCATCAAAACAAGAAACATCATAACTAACTTTAAATAACAACTCCTGCCCAGGAATTACTGTTAATGTCAGAGGATAATTTGTTTTTTCAAATCCTTGAGTATCTTCAATTTGGAGAGTCTGATCAAAAGTTTTGATTATTGATTCTATAGAAACTGGATAATTCTCAAATACCAGCAAACTCTCAAACAAAGGTGTACCGCGAGGGACGGAACTCCAACCTTGAATATCTACCAAAGAACTATAACTATATTGTTCTCTTTCTACCTGTTCCCCTTGCAATTGTTGCAGCCAAGGTATGATTTGCCTCTCTCCATCTACATCAACCCGCACGGGTAAAGTATTAATAAATAGTCCAACTATCTTTGCTACTTGCGGTAATTCTGGAGGACGACCGGAAACAGTAGTACCAAATATAACATCATTCTCATCGCTATAACGGCTTAATAATAACGCCCAAGCTCCTTGTACTAAGGTATTGAGGGTGAGACGATGCTGACGGACAAAGTTTTGTAATGTTTCAGTTTGTTGACTGTTGACTTTTAACTTTTGACTGAGAATTGAGGATTGGTTATTTTCTCTATTCCCCAAAACTGTGGGTGCTGTAAAATCTTGAAGATGCTTGCGCCAATAATTTTCCGCTTGTTCTGGGTTTTGTTGCTGTAGCCAAAGAATATAATTACTGTAAGGTGTAGGAGGTGGTAATATTAAATCCTGCTCTTGACAAAATGCTTTATATAGTGTAAAGACTTCTGTTAATAAAATACCGTTACACCAACCATCCATGAGTAAATGATGGTGACTCCAGATAAACTGGTATTTATTAGCTTCTAAGCGAATCACAGCACAGCGCATTAAGGGAGGTTGCTGTAAATCGAAACCACAATTACAGTCACTCTCTAAAAACTCAGTTAATTTAGCTTCTTTTTCAGTAACTTTTAAACCACACCAGTCTAACTTTTGCCAAGGTAAATCCACAGAATCATACACCACCTGAAGTGGTTTTTCTAACTCTGAATAGTGAAAAGCAGTCCGCAGCACCGAATGACGCTTAACTACACCTTGCCAAGCTTGACGGAAAGCTGCTAAATTTAAATCGCCACGAATCAGACAACTACGCTGCTCAAAATATACCCCCGAATTGGGAGCATATAGGGTATGAAATAACATTCCCGCTTGCATGGGAGAAAGTTCGTAGATGTCAATGATGCTGCTTTCCACTTTCACTACCTTTTTTTGGGCTGAAGCTTGTTTAAAATTTTGTCGAGTTGTTGCTGATTCAAACGCGCACCTGCAAAATCAGACGGTGTGTAACCACCATTTTCTGCTGATTGACAATGTTGAATTATTGCTTGTAGTGTTTTAATAAATTCCTGGGCTAAATATTCAATGGTGGCTTTGTCATGTAAGTTATGACTGTACCGCAATTGAATTTGTAACTGAGATTGAGCTATCCAAGCATTGATATTTAATACATATCGACGCGCATTTAGAGGATGGGATGATAATCCTGTGGATTCTTTTGCTAGTCCCAGAATCCATGCTTGGGAGGAAAATAAATCTATTTGTCCCAAGTAATTAAAACTAATAGCAGATTGGGGTAGTGCTTGTAAAGTCTGGGACAAATTTTTATTTGTGCTTAAATATCTTAAGATTCCATAACCAATGCCTTTTTGGGGAATTCGTCGCAGGTGTTCCTTAACATATTTTAAATTTACTCCCAAATCATTGGTAGTTTTTAACTCTAAAAATACTGGGAAAATTGTTGTAAACCAACCCACTGTCCGAGTAATGTTTGTGTTAGTAAATAAATCTTCTCTTCCATGTGCTTCTAAATCAATCAGCAAGGAACTTTGTTTTGTCCATTGTCTCAAGGTCAGTGCTAAAGCTGTTAACAATACATCATTTATTTCTGTCTGGTAGGCTTTGGGTACTGCTTCTAGTAAGGCGCGAGTTTGACTGCTATCTAGTGTAACCTGAATTTCCGCTTCAGATGCAACAGTGTTATATTCTTTTTCTTTGACAAGTTGGGGAAGTTGATATGGGAGTGATTCTTGGGGGAGAAGTTCTAACCAAGTTGTTAATTCTGCCTCTATTTTCTCAGATTTTGCATAATTTACTAAACTTTGCGCCCATGCTGGGAAAGATGTAGTTTTTGCTGGTAATTGTACAGGAGTTTGATTGACTTTTAGCTGTTGATAGGCTGTGACTAAATCTTCTAGCAATATCCGCCATGAAACTCCATCAATTACCAAATGGTGCATGATAAATAAGAGGCCATCATGTTCACCATTTCCCAGTTGAAATAAGGCTACCTGAAATAATTTCCCGGTGGCTAAGTCTAAACTAGCTTGGAGTTGGGATGCTATGAACTCAATTTGCTGGGTTTGTTGGTTTTTTGGTAATTCTGCTAAATTAATAACTGTCAGCATACCCTCGTTTTCCAATCTGGGAATTATATTTTGTTCCCATGTACCGTTTAAGGAAAGATGTACAAAACAAGAACGCAAGATATCATGATGTAATACTAATTCCTCAATTGCTTGTCTCAAATAATTTGCTTCTAAGTCGGCTGCTACTTCTAAGAGAACAGCTTGGTTAAAATGATCCCAATTGTGCAAATTTTGCTCAAATAGCCAATGCTGAATGGGTGTTAAAGCCACTATCCCTGTGACTAATCCTTGTTCGGCTGCGGTTTCGGGGGCGATTTCTACCAGTGGGGCTAGTTCGGCGATGGTTTGATGTTGGAATAATTGTTTGGGAGTTAATTTAATTCCTGCTTGATTGGCCTTTGCTACCATTTGAATACTGAGTATGGAATCTACCCCATGTTCAAAGAAATTATCTTGAATGCCAATGGTAGAACCGAGAACTTCTGACCATATTTTTACCAGGATGATTTCTGTGGCTGTACGTGCTGCGATTTGCTTTGATTGTGCCTTGGCTGGGGGGGCTGGAAGTTGTAATTTATCAACTTTACCGTTAGTGGTTAAGGGTAATTGCTCCAGCCACACGAAGGCTGAAGGTAACATATAAGCTGGTAATTTAGGAGCTAAATATTGCCGAAAATCTGTTAATTCTGAGTTGATTTGATTCCCGACCAGGTAAGCAACCAACTGGGGCTGATTTGGGTGGTCTGTTCGTAGGATGACTACTGCTTCCTGCACGGAAGGATGAGTTTTCAGACTGGCGGCAATTTCCCCCAACTCTATCCGAAATCCCCGAATTTTAACTTGGTTGTCTAGTCTTCCAAGGTATTCAATTGTACCATCAGGGCGGTAGCGGGTGCGATCGCCTGTTTTATAGAGAGTGCTAACTGTTGACTGTTGACCGTTGACTGTTGACTGTGGAGTAACTAATTTTTGAATTTTAAATTGATCAATAAACCTTTTAGCCGTTAAATCCGGGCGATTTAAATAACCCCTCGCCACTCCTGCACCACCAATGAAGAGTTCACCGGGAACGCCTACAGGTACGGGTTGCAAATATTGGTCTAAAATATAAAGTTGAGTATTGGCAATAGGACGACCAATAGGAACATTAGCATTAGTTAATGGTATATCTGTGGCATCATAAACACAGCAACCCACAACAGTTTCCGTGGGGCCATATTCATTAATTAGCCTTGTTTGGGGAAAATAACGCCGCCAAAATTCTAAATGCTGTTCGGTGAGTGCTTCGCCACCAATAATCAATGCTTGGGGATATCCAGTTTGCACTGGTGGGGATAGCTGACTTTTCACATCATCTGGAAAACCTAACCCCCTAACCCCCTTCCCTACTAGGGAAGGGGGAAAAGTTAAAGCCTCTCTCCTTGTAGGGGAGAGGTTTGGAGAGGGGTTTTCTAAATCATCTGAAAAGCTAGGTTGGGGTAGAAGCTGAGACAGTATGCTCAAATGGGCTGGGGTGAGCTTAACTAGACTAAAATTAGTTGCAGAACTCAGGGCGTTACTCAGTGCTGCGATTTCCTCTGTTTCTGGTAACAAGATCACAGCTTTACCAACGAGCAGGGGAGGATATAAACTGGTAATGGTGGCATCAAAACTAATGGCAGATTGCACGGGTACACCCATTCCGGCTGTTACCGGATATGTTGCAATTGCCCAGTGGAGGTAATTTTCTAATCCTCGATGGGTAAGCATGACTCCCTTTGGTGTACCAGTAGAACCTGAAGTATAAATTATATAAGCTAGATTTTCACCTGTAACAATGTGATTTCGGTTGTTTTCTGGATTTTGAGCGATGATTTGCCAATCTTCATCTAAACACAGTACAGTGCCTTCATAGTTTGGTAATGTTGCCACTGATGCAGCCATTGTCAGTAAAATTTCAGGTTTGGCATCCTGAAGCATATAGGCTAAACGTTCTGGTGGTAGTTTGCTATCTAGGGGTACATAAGCACCTCCAGCTTTCAGAACTGCTAGTAAGGCGATGATTAATTCTGGTGAACGTTCTAAATAAATCCCCACTAAAGACTCACAGCCAATACCCAAATTTTGTAAGTGATACGCCAGTTGATTGGCTTTGCTGTTGAGTTCTTGATAAGTTAGGTTTTGCTCTCGATAACAAACAGCAATATGATCAGGTGTACGTTCAACTTGAGACTCAAATAGTTGATGTAACCACTTTTGGGGATAATTTACCTGAGTTTGATTCCATTCCACCAATATTTGATGTTCTTCTTCGGGGGTGAGAATGGAGATTTCGGAAATTTTGCGGCTGGAGTTTTCCACCACTGCGGTTAGTATCATCCGCAAATGTTGAATCATTCGGGTGATAGTTTGCTGTTCAAATAAATCTGTGCAATATTCCATCACCACTAGCAAACCTTCCGAACGTTCTACCAAATGACAAGTTAAGTCAAATTTGGTTGCGCCAGTTTCTACCCAAGTTTGCTGAATTTCTAAATCTGGTAGTTGTAAATCTAAATGAGTATCATTTTGTAATTGGTACGCTGCATTTTGTACCTGAAACATCACTTGCACAAGGGGATTATGGCTTAAATCCCGTTCTATTTGCAATGCTTCTACCACTTTGGCGAAGGGAATTTCTTGATGCTGATAAGCGTCTGCGGCGGTTGTGCGTATCCGTTCGAGGAGGGTTTGGAAGGTAGGATTTCCAGATATATCTGTTCTTAATACTAATGTGTTGACAAAAAAGCCAATTAACCCTTCTATTTCTTGGCGATCGCGATTAGCACTGGGTACTCCTAAAACAATCTCATCTTGTTGAGAATAACGATGTAATAAAATTTTAAACGCTGTTAGCAACAACATAAACAAAGTTACGCCTTGCTGCTTACTCAAATTTTTGAGTGATTCTAACAGGTTTTTTGGCAATAAATAAGACTCAGTTTTTCCTTGAAACTTTTGCAGGGGGCTGCGTGGGTAATCGGTTGGTAGTTCTAGAGTTGGTAATGCAGCTAATTTTTGTCGCCAATACGCCAATTGTGCTGTCATTTCCTCCTTTTGTAGCCATTCCCTCTGCCACAGGGCGAAATCTGCATACTGAATCGGTAATTCTGGTAAAGATGGTTTTTCACCCTTGATAAACGCACGGTAACAAATCGCCAACTCCCGCAATAAAATTCCCCGTGACCAGCCATCGGCAATGATATGATGTAAAGTCAGCAGTAAAGTAGTTTGATGGGGTGTGAGGCGAATTAATTTTACCCGCATCAGAGGCGCTTGAGTTAAATCGAAGGGTTGACTAGCTTCTAGTTTGGCTAAATTTTCAGCTGCTTGTGTTTGCTGTTGTGGTGGTAAACTTTGTAAGTCGATAACTGGTAATTGTAAGTCAACCGTTGGGAAAACTTCTTGATAGGGTTTACCTTCCTGGGATGGAAAAGCAGTTCTTAAGCTTTCGTGTCTGTGGATAATTGTTTGTAAACTGGTAAATAAAGCGGGAATGTTGAGGTTGCCAGTTAATTGCCAACTAATAGCAATATTATATGCACAATTGTGAGGATCAATTTGATCGAGAAACCACAATCTTTCCTGTGCTAAAGAAAGGGGTAATTCGGTATTTTCTTGACGACGGGGAATAGTTTTTTGCGGGGAAAATTTGCCGGAATTGGTTTGTTGGCGGAGAATTTGCTCAAATAATACTCGTTTTTCTGGCGGTAGGGCGGCTATGCGGTTTTTTAGTTCCTGGTTGATGCTTGGTTCGGAAGATTTCATCTCAATGTGCTGAATGGGAGAATTTATTGCACGCACCAGGCGCGGAGAGTTAGAGTTTAATTATTGCAAGTTTTTGTTATTAAGTCTAGTGGGGGATGTGAATGTTTGATTTTTAGGACTTACGCAATAACTCTGTGAAATCCTCTTTACTTTGTGTCCTTTGTGTCCTTTGTGGTTCGTTTTTCATAATTTTGCGTAATGATTTTTTAACGCAAAGGGGCGCAGAGGTTCACGCGGAGGAACGCGAAGTTTTGATTGGTTTGAGGCGATTATTATTGTTTTTGAGTTCTAATAGCCAGGGATGGAAAGAGCGCAATGAGGTTCGATGTCCAACGCTGATATAGGTGATTTCGGTTTGCTGTAGTTGTTGATATAGTAAGGTTTGGTTGGTTTCGTCTAAGGCGCTGGTGGCTTCGTCTAGAATTGCGTACTGGGGAGATTGCAAAAGTAGGCGGGCAAAGGCTAATCTTTGTTGTTCTCCTATTGATAATACTGTTCCCCAGTCGGTAGTTATGTCTAAGCCGCCAAAGCGTTGTACTAAGTCTGTTAAGTTGACTTGCTGTAAAGTTTCTAAGAGCTGATTTTCTGGTATGCTGTGATTAAGTTGGGGATATAGTAGCTGTTCTCTCAAGCTGCCGAGAATCATGTAGGGACGTTGCGGTAAAAATAGTAAGTCGGAACGCTTTGGGTGAGTTATGGTTCCTGTACCAGCTTGCCACAGTCCGGCTAAGGCACGCAATAGTGAGGTTTTACCTACACCACTTTTACCAGTTATTAATAGGGATTGTCCAGGGGAAATGCTAAAGGATAAGTCTTGTACTAAAATTTTCTGATAATCGGGGGTTTGTAGGGTGACGTTCTCAAAACTGATTCCGGAACTTTCCACTGTGTTAAGTCGTGGTTGACTCAGGTGGGTGGGGTTTTGTAATTCTTTGAGGCTGTTTTGTAATTCATCTAACCTAGTTACTGCTGCGGCTAAGTTACTTAGTTGCTCAAATTGGCTGACGACTAAACCTAATGCAATTAAGATACTCCGAAAGGCTACTCCAGCTTGTGTTGATACGCCTAGTTCTAATTCGCCTGTGAGAATCTGAGGAGCTAAAATAAATGTTGGTAACAAAAATGTGATGTATTGATAACTGTTTTGAAATAAATCTAAGCCCAATTGCCAACGAATTAGGTGGGTAAAGTTACTAAATACACGCAAGAAACGCTGCCACAGTTCTTGATATTCTACCGCTTCTCCTTGATAAAATGCGATCGCCTCTGCATGATCTCGGACACGAATTAAACCATAACGAAAATCCGCTTCTCGTTTGAGTTGTTCAAAGTTAATTCCTACTAAAGTTCGCCCAAAGACTATTGTCGTGATGACAGTGCCTGCAATGGCGTAAATGATTAAAAAAACCATTAACGCAGGAGAGATGCGCCATAGGACTCCAGAGAAGGCAATGAGCAGTAAAATGGAGTCCCATAGAACAACGGCAAAATAGAGTGATTGTTGGGTAAAATTTTCGATATCTTCACCAATGCGCTGGTCGGGGTTATCAATGTCCGCAGTTATGGTAAGCTCGTAAAAATTCCGTTGATGTAGGTATTGATGCAGAAAGTATTCTGTTAACCATTGTCGCCAAGATAAGCTTAATCGGGATTGTACGTATACTTTTAGGGAAAGTATGGGGACTCCAATTAGTAATATTCCCAGGAAGGTGAGAACTGCTTGCAAAAATCGGTTGTTATCTACTGCTGCTAGGGATGATTCTAATTCTCCCAAAAAAATACTCACGCCTACCATGATAGCGGTGCTAATGAATGAGAGAAATATCAGTAATATTAGGGAGGCGATCGCTTGCCATTTTTGTGATGATAACCAATAAAGTTTTACAATTCGCCCAAACTGCCGTAGTAAGCCATAATCAAATTTATCAGACATTGCTGAATTTTTCATAATCTGTTCTTGCCAATAATTGCCATTTTTGCTGCTCTGCTAGTTCTAATACAAGTTGATGATAATTCAACAATTCTTTACGGTGTCCGACACTAATATAAGTGATTGATGTTGTTTGCAGCTTTTGGTATAAACCGGCTTCAGTTTCAACATCTAAGGCACTGGTTGATTCATCCAGAATGGCATATTTTGGTTTAATTACTAACAACCGAGCAAAGGCGAGTCTTTGTTGTTCTCCTAAAGATAACACCCTTGACCAATCAATAACAGCATCTAAGCCTCCGTGACGTGTAGCTAAATCCGGTAAATGTACTTCTTGAAGAATTTTTAGCAGGATTTCAGGCTGAATATTAGTTTCTGTGAGGGGATAAATTAATTGCTGTCGTAAGCTTCCCCAAGGCATATATGGACGTTGAGGCAGAAATAATATATGCTCATTAGGTGGGCGTTCTATTTTCCCTTTTCCATGTACCCATAACCCTGCGATAGCACGTAATAGGGAAGTTTTACCTACACCACTAACTCCGACAATAATTAATGATTCACCTGGCTGTACAGTTAGAGATAAATCTTTAATTAAACTGATTTGTTTGGGAGTCTCTAAGGTCAGATTTTTAACTGCAATATATCTATTTTCTAAGATTTTTATTTTATCTTCTGGGGGGAGAGAGGATAATTTTTGTATGCCATTTTTAAGTTCTGTCAGTCGTTGAGTTCCTGCGGCTAAGACACTGATTTGATTGAATTGAGTAATAATTAATCCCAGTGCTAATCCTACTCTTTCAAAGGCTGCTTGAGCTTGGGTAACAGCACCTATTTCTAGTTCACGGTCAAATATGCGCGGTGCTAAAATAATAAAGGGTAAAATAAAGGTGATAAATTGATAACCATTCTGAAAAACATTTAGCTGAAATTGCCAACGAATTAAACGTTTTATATTGGCAAATACGCGGATAAATTTTTGTTTAATTTGTTGTAATTCCTGGTTTTGTCCACCGTAAAAGGCGATAGATTCGGCATTTTCTCTGACTCTAACTAAACCATAGCGAAAGTCAGCTTCTCGCTTTAGTTTCTCAAGGTTTATTCCCATTAAAACTTTGCCAAATACCAATGTTGTCAACAGTGAACCGAGTCCGGCATAAATTACTAAAGAGTACATCAGGATGGGAGAAATCAACCACAGTACGCCGATAAAACCAATTAACTGCACTAAAGAATCTAGTAAAATTACAAATAATGCTACTAAAGTTTGGGTGACATTTTTTATGTCTTCGGCTAAACGTTGATCTGGATTATCAATGTTAGAGTTAGTTAGCAATTGATAAAAAGCTTGTTGTTGAAAATATTCTTGGAGATAGTCAGATGTCACCCATTTGCGCCAGTCAAGACTGAGTTGTGCTTGGATATAGTTTTTTAGGGATATAAATAAAATGTTAATTATGACAACGCCACTAAAAAACCAAAATGCTTGATAAAATCTATTGGCGTTTTGCGCTGCTAAGGAAGATGTGAGTTCACCACGTTGGAAAATTTCAAAAATTATGAAATAACTACTGCCTAATGATAAGATTACCAGCATGATTAACTGCGCGATCGCTATTTTGCTCTCACGCCAACGAGATAACCAGTATGGTTGGACAATTTGCCATATTTGACGATTTCTCAAACCCATGAGATGATCACCTCTGTATCTAAAATTGCAATATCAGAGGAATATCAATTTTGCGCGCATCTATTACGCCTCGTTTTACACAATTATCAAAGTGTAATTGGATACAGGGTGAGCCATACTCAATTTGCACTACGCCATCTTGTGATAACAGCGCTAAAGGTTGACTCAAAGCATTTTCACAAGTGCTAGAAATCTCCATTCCTGTGATTTTTTTTAGCCCCAAGCTATGGGACATCCACTGGTATTGTAAATTGGGAAAATTTCTTGCTAGTGTAGGCAGAGCGATCGCATCAGGAATGACAAAACACAATGGTTCGGTTTGAGTGACTAAATTTTCCCTGGAAAAACTTAGTAATAATTCGGATTTTTCTGGTGATGAATAGCTAAAATTATACTGGTCTAGAAAGGCTTTCCTCCCAGATTGCTGACGTAGAGCAATTCCAAAGGGAGAATATTTATTGTTATACTCATAAGTCCGCCCTAAAAAATCTATACCTGTACGAACTGCATAAATTTCCGCAGCGATTTCATCCTCAACCCAGATAAATTCTAAATAAAAATTCTCAAAAAAAATAATCTGCGAAGCTGTACCTCGTTCTGGTTGTTTGACGGAAGTGGGAGAAACAGTTAGTCCATGTTTGGCAAAAAATTCTACTTCCGGTGCTGTCTCCAGACAAATAAAAACATGATCAACTTCTAACAAGGAACTGTTTACCGATGGTAGCAAGGGGGTTTTCATAAGTTAGCGAAAAATTGTTGGTTGTAGCTATTCATTTACACCTGAAATTTGCGACAAAAATATTCCAAATTTACATAATGATTCGATATTTAGAATCTATTATCATTTGTGTATTTTTGATTTTGCGTGTTTTGATGGTACGTGAGACTAAAAAACGTCGTTAATTGACTACCTAGCGATTACAGAAAATCAGTAGTGATTTTGCAAAATGTTAATTCATCCTCAGATTTAGTCAAGGCGAAAATTAGCTTCTGTCTAGTTTAGAGGCTATTCTTGAAACTTGAAAGTATAGTGCCAGCCTGTGTCTAAACCTTTTTCCTGGGAAGAAAGAAGATTGGAAACCCCCATTCCTTGCTAGGAAATGGGTACTAGACAAATGAGCTTCTGAGCTTTTTGGTGTTTCATTGATTACTTAAATTCTTTAACAATTATTCTCAATAAACCAATAAATAGCCTACTTTGTCAAGTCTTTTTGTTGTCACATCAATTAATAGGCACAGAAGACTCTGTTAAAAATGCTGCTAGCAAAAGTTTGGGGCAAAAAAGATATACCCGTATTTGTACTGAATGCGACAGTTTTTATAGAGCGATGCTTTCAAGCAACAGGGCTTTTACTCAGTCATCTTTAGAGCTTAAAGTAGAAAAATAAATCAGTGTATTTTTTATAAAATAGACTGGGGTGGAATCAAGTAATATTACGGTAAAAGATTGAGAATAATTAAAGTTAAAATGTTTGTATGCAAGTAGTATTGCTAAGTTTATAGTTATTTTCGGCTTAATAAACCACATAATATATTAACATAGGGGTTATAACTGAGTAAAATAGACTTGTGATTTTTTGTCCTGTCAGCGAGCTAAGGTAGGTGAAACCTTTATTTAATGGATTTACAAACTGATCATTATGATTAATTCCAAACGTAAGAATCCGAAAGAGAATATTTTAGCTAGTTTTGATTATGGCATTCTCACTCCCGAACAGCGATCGCTCGTTGAGCAACGTACCAGCGAAATTAGAGAACAGTTGCGAAAAACTGCTCAAGATATTTGGGAAATTGGACAAAGTTTGGCGGAGGTGCGCGCTCAATTGAAGCATGGCCAGTTTGAGACTTGGCTAAAAGCTGAATTTGGTTGGAGTCGTCGCACTGCTTATAATTTTATTAACGTGTACGAAACTTTTGGGAATCGTGCAAATCTTGCACAAATTGATATTGCTACCTCGGCTCTTTATCTTTTGGCTGCGCCTTCCACGCCGGAAAATTTGCGTGAGCAATATTTACAAGAAGCGAAAACAGGTAAACGCATCACCCATAAGGAATTAGTCCACAATATTAAGCATCAAGCCGAAAAAGTAGCTGAAAAATCAGAAGAATTACCACAGCATCCAACATCAGAAATTATCTCTAATTATAGTAATGTTATTGAGCAAAAAGTCCAAGAAATTACTGCGAACCCAAGTAGTAGTCAATGGTTACGCTTAGGTAAGCAGCATTTGATATTTCATGGAGATACAGCTTCACCCAAGTTTTTTACGAATATCCCTGCTATTGCTTTGGCTGTGGCTGTGACTGCGGATGATTGGGATCATGAGTGGCTGATTGAAGAAGCTAGAACCTTGATTGTGCTTCAACCTGCGGATTTACAAACAAATACTTTAGAGCAACTAATTACGATGTTTTCTCAGTCAGGTGAGTTGGTAGTGTTTCCCTGGTTGCCACAAGAAGATATGATAGCGATCGCTCATCGTTTGCAGCGAGTGGTGATAGCCGGTGATCCTTCTCTAGATTTGTGCCAAAAGGCCGTTATTGCATCGGGTTTGAGTGTGGAAAAAATTTAATCTATTTTTAGCAGTTTTTCCACAGCATACTGATTAACCCTTGTCAAAGGGACATCATCGCCGGATTTGAGTTTTGTTGTCACTGTTCCGGTTTGTTTGACGAGGGCTGAGTATGCACCCCCATTGTAACTAATTTGGACTTTAGTCCATGTTGCTTGCTCATTCCACCGTGCAACTAAAAGTTTTAATTTGGGGAAGGGAAGGCAGTTAAAAATAGTTTTTAGAACCATTTTTACGATTCCTCCTGGTTCCTGCGCCAATATGCGCCCACTTTTGGGATATTCCAACCAGTTCCACCCCTGCTGCATCCAAATTTCCCGTTCTGCTATTTGCTCAAATTTGCTCAAACCTGTCCAACCACGGTAGAAAGGGCGCAATTGAGAAACATCACCTTGACGATAAATTAAACAATCTAAAATATCAAGTTCTAAATGTCCCCAAATTTGTCCGTTGGGAAAGTCAATTAATGTGGGAGCAAATTGATGTCCGCCAAAATGATTAGTTTGCCACACTCGCAGGTTTTCTGTAGCTGTGGCATATTTTTTTTGTAGTTGTCGGTAAAGGGGATAACCAAATTTGCCACAAGCTCGGTCATAGTTAGCATGGGTACAGATGAGAATTTCCCGAATGTGTGCTGTTGGTTGTTGGTAGGTTTGAAAGCGGATGAGTTGGCGGGGTTGGAATAATATAGCTTCTGCAAGGGACGCAATTTCAGCCAGGGGAAGTAAATATTCTTGCTTGGTGTATTGAGCAAATAGTTTGGCTGGACGTTTGTAGTGAAAAATGCGGACGAGTTCTGGATGAGTGTGAATTTTATGGGGTGCGATCGCTAATAGTCGAGTTTTGAAGTATCGTAAAGGTTGAGATGCTAACTTTTCTACAACTTGCAGCAGTGGTTGAAACTGTGGTTTTTGTTGCCAAAGATCGGTTTTCCACGGTTGGGGTACTTCCACCAGCAGCCATTCATCTACTGTGCCGGCTGTACCAATGGGATCTTCCCGGTTAGCTTGAGAAACTACGGAGCAGTAACGACAATCATCATTGAATTTTCTCATGTCACCAGTTGATTTTTGAGCCAATACACGGAAAATACTGCCGTGAAACTGTAAAATGTGATTAAAATCAAGATGAAAAATTCATCTAAGGGAAATTCTAGCCCTATACCTTCCCCTAACCAGAAGGTTCCCATTGCACTGAGCATGACTCCAGCACCTAGTTTGATTAACACTTCTGGCAGTTTTAACAAATATTGATGTAAGAAAATTATCATTACTAAGGATAATAATAATGCTAACCCAGTACCTGCGATCGCCTCATACCATGCACTGGTTGCTAAACCTAAAGTGATGACAATCACAACAATTTCCAAGGCTTCCAGAGCCACGCTTTTGGTCATAATCAAGAAATTGAGTTTGCTAAATCCTGGGGATTCTTGGTCTAATGTAATACCTTCTTTTTCTAATACCTGATCATCGATCCAACCGGCTCGTCTCCCGCTTGCTAGTCTGCTTACAGACTTCTTTGCCCATCCCCAGCCGAACCACAACAGCAATGATCCAATCAGGATTTGTAATGGTTGTAGTGGTAAAAATTGTAACCCATTTCCTAGTGCGATCGCCACAGCTAAGACTACTATTAAGCCAACGAGGGAACCCCAAATAGCCTCTCTAACATAGCCAGAACTACCAATAGCATAGGCGATCGCCACCACTTCTAAAAATTCAATCCCTGTACTGCCAAGTGCAGCCAAGAAAATACTCCAATTAATCATACATCTCACCGCATAAATTGAGATAGATTTGCAACTAACTTAGTATACTTGTGGTAAATTAGTAAAATCATTGTCTCACAGAAAAGTTTGCAAGTTGCTAAATTTTAAAATGATTTTAGCAAAGAGTGTGGTTCTTTTACTGAACCGTATTCCGCCGTATTACCCACACAAAAAATAGGTTGATTAATTATGGAATGGATTGATAATATCTCCATCTTCGTCAAATATGTGCTGCAAGGACTTCTGATGTATGGTGTATTTATTCTCATCGAAAGATTGCGCCCAGCCGAGCCAAACCAGCCATTTCGTCATATTCTTTTTAACTTAAAGTGGTACATTGTTTATACTTTATTGGCATTTTTAATGAATGCTATTGGTATTGCCACATTAGTAGAATTAACACGTACTTGGTTAGGTGGAGCCTATTTAACTTTCCCAGAACCCAGAAATTGGATAGAAGCATTTTTTGGAGTCATACTTTACTTGTTGATTGTTGACTTTTTTTATTATTGGTTTCACCGATGCCAACATACCAATTCATTTTTATGGGAACAGCATAAATTTCATCATAGCGAAGTTTCTTTAAATGTTACCAGTTCTAGAAGAGTACATTGGTTAGAAGAGCCATTGGTTCTCTTATTTATAGTCCTGCCTATGACCTTATTATTTAATCTTCAACCCATACCATCGGGTTTCTTAGCATTCATACAAGTTTTGTGGTTACAGTTTATTCACATGAATTTACGGTTAGGAGCAGGCAAATTATCCCCTATCATTGTTAGTCCACAATATCACAGAATTCACCACTCGTATCAACCAGAACACATTGATAAAAATTATGCCGTCTTTTTTCCTATTTGGGATATTATTTTTGGCTCTTATTATCATCCGCAAAAGGGAGAGTTTCCCCCAACCGGACTGACAACAGGAGAAACTCATAATCATCTTTGGGAAGCAGCCATTTTACCTTTTAGAGAATGGTTAAAATTAATCAAATTCAGAAAGCAGAAACCAGAAAATAACCATTTTTAATGTAATATATTGGTATCTGCCTCACGCAAAGACCCAAAGGTACGCGGTAATAGTACCTATTTGGGAATCGCTATAAAAAATTACAACCTTTGATGATGAACTTTATTAAAACCAAAAATCCTTGGCTAATATTTCCTCAACCAAATCCCCAAGCAAAATTACGGTTATTTTGCTTTCCCTATGCTGGAGGTGGAGCATCTATTTTTCGGGAATGGTACAAACAATTAAACCGCGAAATAGAAATTTGTGCAGTGCAGTTACCAGGAAGAGAAAATCGGCTAATTGAAACACCTTTTAATCATCTCAAATCTTTAATAAATGCACTAAGCCAAGAAATATTACCAAATTTAAATCAACCCTTTGCTTTCTTTGGTCATAGCATGGGTGGTTTAATATCTTTTGAGTTAGCACGTTATTTGCAGCAAAAACATGATTTAAAGCCATTACATTTATTCATCTCTGGTGCAAGAGCGCCTCATATTCTTGAAACAAAGCCACCCATTCATAATTTACCACAGCCAGAGTTTATCCAAGAGTTACGCCGTTTTAATGGTACGCCAGCAGCAATATTAGAAAATAGAGAATTTATGAAATTATTCTCACCAACTTTAAGGGCAGATTTTGCGGTTTTAGAAACTTATATTTATACAGAATCAGCACCATTATCTTGTGGAATCACAGCCTTGGGAGGTTGGGAAGATACAGAAGTTACCCTAGAAAAATTAGTAGCATGGAAACAACATACAATTGATAATTTTTCTATAGAAATGCTACCAGGAAATCATTTCTTTTTGCATTCTCATCGGGTGCAATTGTTAGAATTATTGTCAAAATATATAGAAATTCCTGATTAGATATACTATAATAGGGTATTCAATAATTATTAAAAAACGTCGGCTGGATCAGCATAACGAAGCTTACTGGAAGCGATCGCAGCTGAAACTATACACATAACGAAAGTTAACAAAAATACTATCACAGCCAGTTCAGGTGTCATCGCTAGCTCCAAACGTGTCATACTAGCGAGAAAATTGTACATACTCAAAGATACCAAAAAACCAGGAATAAAACCTAATATAGTCAAAATGGTCGCTTCTTGAAAAATAATTGCTAGGAGATAAATATCAGAATAACCCATCGCTTTCAGCGTCGCATATTCAGCTAAATGATCTCTCACATCAGCATACAAAACTTGATATACAATTACCACCCCAATAATAAACCCCATGATTGCACCAAAACTAAAAATCAGTCCGGCTGGATTTTCTTCTTGGTATTTTAATTCTTTAGCTATCAATTCCTGATGAGAATAGACATTAATCCCAGGGACATTCTTTTTGATACCAGCTTTCACTGCATCTGGATTAACATCTGGGTTTAAATTCACTATACCAATACTAACTCTATTTAAAATATTATTGCCAAATATTTCTTGATAATTAGCTTCGCTAGTAATTAAGTTACCAGTACCTAAAAAGAAGGAATTACCAAGATTAAAAAGCCCGACAATATCAGCTTTACGTCTATTAATTAAAACTTTAATTTGATGAGGTTGAGTATTTTTAGATTCTGCTTTACTAAAATCTTCAACAATATTCCCTAACTCTTGTTGAGCAAAACGATCAAATAAGAAACTATTGGGCATACTTATTTTATAACGCTGCTGATTAATCTCAGCAATATTGAAAACTTTTTTTTGAGGATTAAATGCAACTATTCTTACCTCATAAGATTGGTAATTTTGTGTATAAGCCCAAGAAACACCTGAATTAATATAAACAGGAATAGTATCGGCAACACCTTTAATTCCTGCTGCTTGATAAAGCCGCAAGCGGTCAAATTCAATTGCACCTAAAAATCTGCTATCTGGATGTAATAAAAATAAATCTCCTTTGAGACTTTCGGGTAAAACAGTAGCTCCACTAGTAAATAATTGCCTAAAACCCAATTGCATAAAAATTAATATATTGGCAAATGCAATTCCTCCCATCGCCACTAAAAGACGCATTTTTTGATGCGATAATTGTGACCAAGCAATTGAATACTGGAATTTAATTTTCTTCAGGGTAGACTTTAGCATAAATATTTTTTATTTAGTATAGATCTTTCTTACTAATAAGTGTCATTAATTTGTTATATTATATTTTTTACCTGTGCCAAACAATGATTTATTATCAAAATTTGCTTCAAAAAAAACTGAACTATTGATTAATATCAATTTTGACTCTTACTAACATATAAGTTAAAGCTGCAATCTGGGAATTATATTGAGGATCTATCCGAATTTTAACAGCAATCACCCGTGAATTATCATCAGTAGTCGGTCCTCTTGTATTAGCTGCATCTTGAAGAGTTCTTTTACCAATCTGTAAAGCAATTTGTTCCACATTACCTTTAATATCACCGCTAAAACCACCATATTCGCTGCTAATAGTTGCTTGTTGTCCGAGACGAATTTTGTCAATATCAGTTTCTGCAACTTCAGCTACAGCAAACATTCGGTCAGTTCGAGCAATTTCCACTATCCCTAGACTAGTGTTAACTTGTTCACCAATACGGGTGTTTATTCTTAATATCTGACCAAAAGCAGGAGCGCGGACTTTTGCATTTTCTAGCCTAGCTTTCCTCTGAATAACAGCAATTTTGGCTTTTTGTAACCGCAAGTTAGCAATTTCTATATCTACAGGACGTATTTCTGTTAATTGTGTTAATCTTGCCTCTTCTTCAAGAATTTGTGCTTGTAAAGTTGTAATAGTTTTATCTAATTCTGCTGTGCGCTCCATTAAAGTAGCTTCAGCAGTTGCTAATTCTCGTTTTGCCGTGTCTGCATCTGCAATAGAAATTGCACCTTGTGTCGATAAATATTGACGACGTTGATAAGTTAATTGTGCTTCTTCTAATGTAGCATCTGCAATATTTCTAGCTGCTTGTTTTTGGATAGTTTCTGCTTTTAATTGCGCCTTTAAACGATTAATAGTAGCTGTTTGTGCAGCAATTTCAGCTTTTTTAGCCTCACCTTGCTGCACCTTTAAAAGTTCTGCTTGCTGCAAACTTACATCAGTCTCCGCATCCTTTAAATCAGCTTCTAATTGGTCAATTCCCTGCAAAATCGCGATAATTTGATTTCTTTGGACAAAATCGCCTTCCTTCACCAAAATTTGGTTAACTCGACTATCTTGAGCATTGGGAACAGAGAGTCTGATAACTTCTCCTTCTGGTTCGATTTGTCCCAGGGCGACAACAGCAGTTACAGGTGCTGGTTCTACTGCTATCTGAGAGTTCAAATTAATATTTGCCTGGGATGTTGTACAACCTGAAGTAAGATTTAATATTCCCCATATAATCGTGGTTATTTGCCATTTTTTCATGAAAGGCTGCACAAAATAAATTGCTTCGGTTGAATTTTTCAGCAGTACCCTAACCCAAAATTTCTACTTTGCAGGAGAATATTATGTTAGGGCAATGGTTTTTTTACTTACATAAACTCAATGTTAATTGTTGTTGTAATTTGCTGACAAATGGTAAACTTGCCATTACTAAATCATAATCTTGGACAAAATCAATTAAACAAGCAATTTCATCTACACCAGCAGCACGAATTTGTTCAACAAATGGACGACAACTTTCGGGAGTACCAATGAGCGATCGCCCCTTCATAAATCCTTCGACACCGAATTGAAGTAAACTATCAATATCATCTTCAGAGAAGTGTTTGATACTGACATTTAACCCCATACCCTTAGCTAGATTTTCCAGCAAGTCGTAGTGAGTTTTCAGGTAATGGCAAAAAGGCTGTGTGACTTTTGCTTTCACATCATTGATATCATCACCCAAAAAGGTATGAATCATCAACGCCACTTTTCCACCTTGGGGGTCGTGTCCGTGCTTTTCTAAAGACTTGCGGTAAAGTTTAATTTTCGGAACAATATCATCAAGAGGACCACCTAATAAGGAAGTCAAGACATTTGACCCTAATTTTCCTGCTTCCACAAAAGTTTCTGAAGATTGACAAGTCATCCACATAGGAAGCTCTGCTTGTACAGGTCGAGGTAGTGTTTTCACCGTGAAAGTTTTCCCATTAGCATCCTGACGTTCCACAGCTTCACCCCGCCATAGCTTCCGCATTACCTCCAAATCACGCCACATGACAGCTTTGCGGTGAGAGTGGGGTTCACGAGCCAAAACAAAATCATCCACAGTCCAACCAGAAGCAAAAGCGATCGCCACCCTACCATCTGATAAATTATCTACTACAGACCATTCTTCCGTAGCCCGTACAGGGTCATGTAAAGGTAAGACAAAACTCCCAGCACGTAGCTGTATCCGCTTAGTAATCATCGCCAGAGCCGCACTTGTTAAAGCCGGATTTGGGTAAAGACCACCAAAAGCGTGAAAATGTCGCTCTGGAGTCCAAACAGCCGTAAAACCGTTAGCGTCGGCAAACTTAGCACTTTTTCTTAACAATTGGTATTGGTTAGGGAGCGCAACAGAACCATCACCATCGAAATAAAATAAACTAAAATCCATAACTTTAAAAAAACAAAAGACAACCAGATATTTTTATAGAGACGTAGTAATACTACGTCTCTACTTTGCGTACCTCTGCGCTAACCTTAGCGCTACTCTGCGTTTAAATCCTCAGACCTAGTATTTTACACAACAGTAAACGCTGAAGAATTGAGGCTAGTGGATTGAACAAACCTCAACACAGCCAGAGTTTCATCGCCTGTTTTAATCAAGGTATCCATACCACTTTGAGTCAAAGTTAACTCGTCGAAACTTAGACCACCACTTAAACCAATTCTTTGTCCCAAGCTAACTTGGAAGTTGTTGATAGTATCGACTCCCTCACCTTGGGCTATAGCAACAGTATCTTGACCACCATTTAAGAAGATGATGTCATTGCCAGCACCACCGTTAATTAGGTTTTGGCCAGAACCACTGTAGATAATGTCATCACCAGCGCCACCCAGTAGAGTGTTATTACCAGCACCACCATAGAGAATATCGTTACCGTAACCTCCATCTAATAGGTTGTCACCAGCACCACCAGTTAAGTAGTCATTACCAGCACCGCCCCGTAGAGTGTCATTACCATCACCACCAAAGAGTGCATCGTTACCGTCTCCACCATCTAACAAGTCGTCACCAGCACTACCAAACAGGTAGTCATTGCCAAGACCACCGTATAAGATGTCATTACCAGCAAGACCAAATAAGCTGTCATTCTCGAAAGTACCAACCAGGATGTTGTCATCAGCACCACCAACGGGATTGGTTGGGGTATCACTAATGGTGAGACTGACACTACCAGCATCAGGATTAACTTCGTAAAGTTCCCCATCCACCAAATTGAAGGTGATGTTTTCAATCCCTTCATTGGGACCATCATCAAACACCTGCAATGTCAGGGAAGCAGTGGGTTCAGTCAAGGTGACAAAGAAACCGCCACCAGTACCATCTGGTTCTGGGAAACCAGCAATTCCTTCCCAAGTCACAGCAGGTGTACCATCTTCATTAAAGATGACAAATTCACCTAATGCGCCTCTGGTGGGGCTGAGGACAAATACTTGCAAGCCGCCCTCTGGGATTTCGCCATCTACACTGAAGTTAACTGTCAGGGTATCACCTTCATACAGTGCAGTTTGCTCAGTGGAGATGCTAACAACTGGACCAATACCACCAGGTACACCATCTACATAGGTGACATCTACGGAACTAGCTGCGGGGTCTACTCTGTAGCTTTCACCTGCTAACAGTTCATAAGTGTAGGTGGTGTCTGCTTCTTCTACTATGTCATCGAAGACGGGAATGGTAACAGTAGCGTTACCTTGGGTTAAGCGGAACTCATAAACTTGGGTGTCACGGTTAAAGCGGAGATATTCCACACCTTCTGACTCCACCACTTGCCGGAATTGCAACCCTTGCTCGACTGCTGAGGGTCGCAAGTCGCCACCAACGCTAACTACTATGCCTTCTTCTGGGATAATGCCTTGGGCATTGAAGAACAGCACTAAGCCTGGCCCGTCTGCTTCACTCACTACTGGGCTGGCTGTGAAACCAACAATTGGCTCAAGGATATCTATAATGGTTACAGTTACCGCAGAATTATCAGGATCAACTTCATAACCTTCCCCATCCACAAGGGTGAAAGGTAAGACTTCTGTTCCTTCATCTACGTTATCCTCGAATACAGGAACAGAGATGGTGGCAGTGGCTTCATCCATACGGAAGAAGAATCCACTCACATCTTCGTCTGTACCAACAATTTCACCGCCAGTGACGGTTACGCCTTCAACTTCTCCAGTACGCGCACTGCCGCTAACATCAAATTCACCAATGGCAGCCCTGACACCGCTATCTAGGAAGACGGTTACGCCCCCTTCAGGAATCTCTCCTTCGGCACTCAAGGTAACGGTCAAAACGGTCTGCTCACTTTCGATAAGTGTTCCGGGTGTGGCAGTAACTCCGATGAGGGGTACGGGACTGGGTAACTCCCCATCGCTAACGGTGAAGGTAACACTATTAACCCCTGTTGCATCAAGGTTATAACCTTCCCCTTCAATTAAGGTGAGGGTGTACTCGGTATCCATTTCCTCGATGATGTCATCCACTACAGGTAAACGTAGGGTGGCATTGGCTTCGGTAATGGTGACTCGTTGTAAGAGTCTGACAAAGTTGCCGTTTTCAGCGTTCCTGGTTGTGCGAGAACCACCAGGAACGCTGATACCGACGTTATCTCCTCCATTGGAAGGTCGGCTGATCTGAGTACCGAGTAAGAGAGGGTCGGTGGTTTCAAGAACAACTGTCGTACCAGAGGCCGGAATGATACCAGTGGTGGTGAAGTTCAATTCTAATACTGTACCTTCGTCTTCTCTGAGCAGGGTGGGACTACCACTCATGCTGACTACTGGTGGCTCTACGGTATCTTCAATGCTGAAGGTAACGCTTTCGCGGCCTTCTCTGACCTCATATTCTTCGCCGTCAATCAATGTAAATGTGAAGTTTTCAGTGCCTTCGGTAACATCATCTTGAAAAACGGGTACTGTAATGGATGAAAACTCTTCGGTAACTCGGAAGAATAGGCCTCCGGCTGTCTCATTAGTGCCAACAATGCTACCGCCTACTACCACAGGTCCTGTGACCACAGTTTGATCTTCGGGTAAACGGGGGTTGGTGGCATTAACATCAAATTCGGCGATCGCCCGAGCCGGCCCTTCCAAAAATACCACGACACCTTCAGGGGGAATCTCACCCCGTGTTCTGAAGTTGAGGGTAATTTTTGTTTGTTCACTTTCGTAGAGGGTGCCAGGGGTTGAAGAGATTTCTACTGTTGGCCCAACACCACCCTCAACTCCGTCAGTTAACGTAAATGTGCCACTGTTAGCGGTTTCGTCAACGGTGTAGCCTTCTCCTGCTACTAGGGTGTAGGTAAAGGTTTGGTCAGGTTCTTCTAGGATGTCGTCAGACACTGGCAGGGTAATGCTAGCAACTGGCTCCGTGATGGTGAAGCTGAAGTTACTCAGGAAGCCTGTCCCTGCTGCTGCGGGGTCGGAGTTATCTTCGGCAGGATCGCCATCTTCTAGGGCAAATACATCCAGGACACCACCTACAATATTGGCAAAGTTAGGGTTGTCGGCTTGAAAAGAGGTGTCGAAGCGATAAAGAATGTTGCCATCGGCAGTAACACGGGTTTGAACCGCTCCGTCTCCATCTGGTGCTAAGAACTGTTGGAGAATTTCGGCTACATCGCCTTCTAGGTTGACTGTGATTCCTTCAGGGGGAATAACGCCTGTGGTGTTGAAGGTTAATGTTAAGGCTGTTCCTTCTGCTTCGCTGATTACATCTGGTGATACTGTGAATGCTACTACTGGTGCAGGGGGAACGTCGAATATGGTAAATGTGATTGCGTCTTCACCGGGAACAAAATCGTACCCAGGTACGGGGCTAAGGGTGTAGGTAAAGGTTTCTGCACCTTCTACAACTTCATCTTTAAATAGGGGTAGAGTAATGGTTGCGGTTTGCTGAAGCAATCTGACAGTAACACCACTGGAAGCAGCATTGGCCCTCACCAAACTAGCACCATTGAATGATGGACTAAATACATCAAATTCAGCTAATGAGTCTTCAACACCACTATCAAATGTAACTTCTAACCCTCCGGCTGGGGGTGGTTCACTTAGTTGAAAGGTTAATACAATACTGTCTTCGTTTGCTTCCACTAAAGTAGTGGGGCTGGCGGTAAAGCTAATTGTGGGCATAGTGGCTGGTGGGTTAACGGTTATACTAACTGTGGCTGGGGCAGAATCTGCCTGACTGTCATTGGCTAGATAGGTAAAGCTATCTGTACCTGCAAAATCTGCATTGGGTGTGTAAGCAAACGAACCATTCGCATTAAAGATAAGACTGCCATTACTGGGTGCTGCTAAAACTGCTGCTGTTAGAGGATCATTGTTACCATCAGTGTCATTACTTAAAACACCATTGGCTACATCCACTACTAATTGCTGACCTGCGTTTGTGGTGTAACTGTCGTTAACTGCTACTGGTGGGTTGTTGGCTGCTGAAACCTGACTGGGATCGTCGTAGAAGTTCACTGTCACCGCACTAAAACTCGGATCAACTGTATATGCTGCATCAGCTTGGAGAGTGTAAACTACCGTTTGCTGTCCTTCTGAAATTCCGTCTGCAAAAATGGGCGCAGTTACAGTGGCAACTGTGGATGTAATGTCAAAGAAAAACCCGGAAAAATCAAAGTCTCCTTGTGGGACATCGCCACCTGTAAAGCTGAGTGCAAACAAATCCAGTTGAGTTAATGATTGGGGGACATTACCCAGGAGATAAACTCTTATACCTCCTGCTGGTGGTGGCTCACTTAACTCAAATCTGAAGGTAAGTGCAGTACTTTCGGTTTCTATGAGGGTTGTAGTGTTGGTGGTGAACTTGATTGTTGTCATAAATAGTTGGCTAAAATATTGGTCAATCTCAAATTTGATCGACAGAAATAACTGCGTGACTATTCCTCTCAAGTCTTAACAAGGGTCACTTTGTGTAAAGCCGTCGTACAAGGACAGTGTTTTGTGTTGTCACGCATATAGATAGCATCAAGTTTTTCTGATGACTTAGACTATGACGCTCACTATGCTAGCTATTTTCACTATCTTCTCTTTGCTAGACTCGAAAACAAGTTAGCAACCAGCATGGTATTAATAGCTAAATAGTGTAGATAGATATGGCATTACTAGGTTGATAAAATCGATAAAATATTTTAGGTGATCATGCTCTCATAGTGACCAATTACTGGATATGAACACCAGTTTTGGGCAACCTGAGTACAACAACCAAGAAAATTGATGATGTTTTATTGCAATTTATTCTCGATAACTGAAATCACTAAGTAAAAGAATAACACGATCCTTAACTAATTGCAAACATAAAAAATAAAATTTAAGTAAAATTTGTTTGCTCCAATAGATATTGGCAGTCAATGGGTAGTTTGTGCAAAATTTGCATAAACCATAAGAGACTCTCCGCCAATTTTTCGGTGTTGCTGATTGAAAATATGATCCAAAGTGCGGCTAATTAGTGATAAGTCGGTGGGCGTTGAAAATTGTCATTATGGCAAGGCAAAAGGCAAGAGTCACTCATGCAAGAGGGAAGAGACTTTCAGAGATTTTACATTTTGTTACATACTTCGGTTTTTTCCAGCCGACTTACTTATAGGAATTACGCATGACTAAGGAAAAATCAGGACTTTGGAGAAGGGTAATAGGTGAGCCACTGGTGTCACAAGAGGCATGGGAGCAGGGAGCAGGGAGCAAGGGGGAAGACTGAGACGGAGCTTGTACTCCGCCCCAGTAAGAGCGCCCTGGAAGGACGGGGCTTCTTACCCATGCTTCGCTTCGCTCCGCGCAGAGGGGAAGGGCTTGCTCCCCCTGCTCCCTGCCCCCTTCCCCTCTGCCTCTTCGGTGAACGGGTTTCCCGACTTGAGCCAAGTGGCGTGTGTACCTGTTTAAAACCCTTACACCCTCCCAAAGCGAATAGTCTTATTGCGTAAATCCTATAACATTCAAGCAGTGCTTTAAATCAGATTAAAATTAGCCCGGATAACTACATCGTTGTAATCCATATCACCGCCAAGAGGTAAATCCTCAAAACCCCAGACATTATTTCCTAAAAGGCGTATATGGTCTATTTTGCCAGGGTTAGCACCCAAAAAGGCAAAGTAAACCGCAGGGTCATTGTTAGAATTATTATCTAAGATGGCATCGGGTTTGCCATTGGCAATAATAAATGGGGCATAAATTGAACCCCCGTTTAGGTCTGTTGTGAAAGTTGCCGTCCCTTGATTGTTAACCGTCATATCAAGACCAACAATCCGTTTTTCGATAGCGGCTTTTGTATAACCTGCATCGCCAGGGCGGAAATCAATAGTACCATCACCATTAAAATCTATTCCACCATTAACATCAGCAACTTCGTAAAATCCGATCAAATTGTCAAAGGCAGCTTCTCGGTTTAATATAAACTCAGCCCGTACCTGACCTGTTATGTCTTGTAAATCAATCAGTTCTCCTTGAGGATTTGCTTGCCAGTCAGCACCTAATGGTAAAGATATGTTGCTAGCTGAGGCTTGTATAACTAAGTCTTTGAAATCGACAACACCATTAGCGTCATCCCAGGAGATTTTGTAGCTACCATCATTTGATGTTTCTACCTTGTAGCTTGAAGGTTGACCAAAAATAACTGCTGATTCAGGAGTTGAACCAGAACGCACGGCATCAATCGTACTATTTTTCACCAAGAAAAATCCCAGTTTATCCCCTGAATTAAATTCTATTAAGCTGCCTAAATTGGTTTGATTAAATCCATTTGGTGAATCAGCAATAATTGAGAAAATGACCTTTGCCCTATCCAATGCGGCTTCTGCATATCCTGGAGAATTAGGTGCTATTCCATTGATAGTTCCCTGGTCATCATCAACGATAAAGACACCCATCTCGTTGACTAGATTAGAATTGTACTCAAGTAGAGAGATTTGCAGTTTTGCTTGATCACCGCCTTGGATCTGAAAAATAGTATCCGATATTTGCTGGAGGCGGGGGTTAGTATTTTCTACAGGGTTAGTATTTCCGAGGGTAAAAGTCACACCGTCAGCATCGGAATTAACTTCATACTGTTCTCCATTGACCAGATTGAAGATTAAGGTTTCTAATTCTTGATCAGGATCATCATCAAGTACCTGTAATGCCAGAGAAGCAGTTGATTGGGTTAAAGTGACAAAGAAACCATTACCAGTGCTATCTGTTGCTGGTAAATCGGCTAGTCCTTCTGTATTTAATATCTGGATATCACCCAAGGGATTTGGGGTTGGACTCAACACATACAAGATCAATCCTTCTGGGGGAATTTCACCATCAACGCTGAAGTTAAGGGTGAAAGTTTCTCTTTCCTGGATTGTAGTTTGTTCTGTGGAGATACTGACCACTGGACCCACTCCACCAGGTACACCATCCACATAAGTTATATTTGCTGATGCTGCCTCTGAATCGATAGTGTATGCTTCATCTGGTAATAGTTGGTAAGTGTAGGTGATGTCTGCTTCTTCTACTATGTCATCAATGACAGGAATGGTAATGTTAGTATTGGCTCGTGTCAACCTGAACTGATAAGCTTGAGTGTCACTTTTGAAAGCTAGATATTCAATTCCTTCTGACTCTATCCGTTGCTCAAATTGTAGCCCTTGTGTGAGGGAGGAGGCTCTAAAATCCCCACCAACACTGACGATAATGCCTTCTGCCGGGATGATGCCTTGGGTGTTAAATATCAGCACTAATCCGGGACTGTCTTGTTCACTCACTACTGGACTAGCTGTGAAACCAACGACAGGTAATTCGCTCACTGTTGATGTATCGTTGATGGTAAAGGTAATTGCATCCTCACCCGGTACAAAATCATAGTCTGTTATAGGGCTAAGTTGGTAAGTAAAGGTTTTCGGATCTTCTGCTACTTCATCTTTAAACAGGGGGAGAGTAATGGTTGCTGTTTGCTGGAGTAATCTGACAGTTACGGCACTAGAGGTGTCATTGGCTCTTAAAAATTGGACTCCATCAAATGTAGCACTAAATACATCAAATTCAGAGAGCGATCGCTCGACACCACTATCAAATGTAACTTCCAAGCCTGCTTCTGGGGGTGGTTCGCTGAGTTGAAATGTTAAAACAATACTGTCATTATTTGCCTCAACTAAAGTATTGGGGCTGGCGGTAAAGCTGATTGTTGGCTTATTTACTGGTGCATTCACAGAAATGCTCACTGTGGCAGCAGTTGAATTCACTTTGCCATCATTAGCAAGATAAGTAAAGCTATCTGTACCTGTAAACTCGGCATTGGGTGTATAGGTAAATGAACCATTAGCATCTAAGGTCAAACTGCCATTACTGGGTGCTTGTACTACGGTGGCTGTTAAGGGGTCAGTTTGAGCATCTGTATCGTTACTCAAAACACCATTAGCTACATTCACTACTAATTGCTGACCTGCATTTGTGGTGTAGCTGTCGTTAACTGCTACTGGTGGGTCATTGACTGGAGCGTTAACAGTAATGCTCACTGTCGCCGCAGTTGAATTTACCTTTCCATCATTAGCAAGATAAGTAAAGCTATCTGTACCTGTAAACTCGGCATTGGGTGTATAGGTAAATGAACCATTAGCATCTAAGGTCAAACTGCCATTACTGGGTGCTTGTACTACGGTGGCTGTTAAGGGGTCAGTTTGAGCATCTGTATCGTTACTCAAAACACCATTAGCTACATTCACTACCAATTGCTGACCTGCATTTGTGGTGTAGCTGTCGTTAACTGCTACTGGTTGATCATTGACTGGTGGTGGTGCTGGAACTTGACTGGGATCGTCGTAGAAGTTCACTGTCACCGCACTAAAACTCGGATCAACTGTATATGCTGCATCAGGTTGGAGAGTGTAAACTACCGTTTGCTGCCCTTCTGAAATTCCGTCTGCAAAAATGGGTGCAGTTACAGTGGCAACTGTGGATGTAATGTCAAAGAAAAACCCGGAAAAATCAAAGTCTCCTTGTGGGACATCGCCACCTGTGAAGCTGAGTGCAAACAAATCCAGTTGAGTTAATGATTGGGGGACATTACCCAGGAGATAAACTCTTATACCTCCGGCTGGTGGTGGCTCACTTAATTCAAATCTGAAGGTAAGTGTAGTCTCTTCGGTTTCTATGAGGGTTGTAGTATTGGTTGTGAACTGGATTGTTGTCATGATATTTGGTGAATAATTATTAGATGTGAGTAGGAATATTTAAGATGGGGGAATTTCAGGAAGTTTCTGATCTGGGATTAAATCCTCTACTTGTCGTAAAGTCCGCCAGTTGTAACCAAAAATCCCCACCAAAACTGTGCAGATAGTCATGGTGACAAACAACAAAGTAATACCTGCGCCAGTGTCAGTACCAAAGATGTTGCCGAAAATATGAGCTAAACTACCAGTGGGACTCATAGCCGGTTCAAAAACTCGATCTGCCAGAAATCCCGCAACTAAAAATGTAGTCGCTGAAACCGTCACCCCAATCAGTTGATCTGCGGCTAGGACTCGTCCTTGTAAAGAGGGTGGTACTTTAGCATACCAAATGGCGTTACTAGAACTATAGAATAAAGGCATAAGTAACGATGCCAAAAAATGAGTAATTATCCAGACTGGTAATGTTTGCCCAAGACCGAGAATTGTTCTAAAAAAACCATAGCCGATAAAACCAAGTAACATTCCGTGAATGCGACGATGAAAACCTCCCCAAATACTCAGGATTAACGCCCCAATCACACCACCAATACCCGCAGCACTGGTGACAGTTCCAAGAATTTCGGAGTTACCACCTGTACGCGCCAGAAGCATTGGACTGTAGAGAGCTTTACTGATATCATTGGGAAAGGCAAATAAAGTAAAGGCGATCGCCATCGCCGTTAAAGATGGATTAGCCCAAATGTAGCGGAATCCAAATGTAAGTTTTTCCCAATTACTTTCAGTGTTATTACTGTTGACTTTTTCTATAACAGGCTGAGGAATTGTGACAATTAGCAATGTGACAAAAGCCGTAGCAAAAGTTGCTAAATCAATCCAGAAAATACCTTGCATCCCCACACGTGGATAGAGAAACCCTGCCAAAGCGGGAGCAAAAATAGCCGCACTGTATTTAACCGCAGAACCCAAACTTTCAGCACGGGTAAATTGTTCCTTGGGAACGAGTAGAGAAATGGAAGCAGAATAAGCTAGAAGTTGCAATTGTCCAAAGCCGCCGTAAAGCGTAACAATTACATATAAATGCCAAACCTCTAATTGTTGATTGAGGTAGAGCATGGCTATAGTTAGAGTACATAACATAGCGACAACTTCCGCCACAATCATCAATAGGCGACGATTAAATTTATCCACAGCAATACCAGCAAAAGTAGTAATTAGCACTTTAGGAAACTGGGAAAAAAACCCCACTAATGCTAAAGCTGTTGCGGAACCTGTTTTATCCCATACCCAAATTGTCAGAGCAAATACTGTCATAAAACTGCCAATAGTAGATGCTATTTGCCCCAACCAGATGATCAAAAAAGTTCGCATGATCTAATTCATACTTAAAAAAGTAGCATTGCTGAATACAAGTATAAAATTCAAAAATTCAACCTCTAAAACTCCAACTCTCCGCGCCTCTGCGTGCAAAAAATGTAATAATGCACTTTAATATCATGGCTAAAATTCCCAAGAAACATTACCAGTTAAAGTAAACGGCGCACCTGGAACTATACGCACAATATCCCGCGCCCCTTCCCAATAATTTTGGTCAAATAAATTTTGGATATTAATAGCAGCACGAAACTTATCCCGACGATAGAAAATAGAGGCATCTGTACGCCAATAACTAGGTAATGTAAAGGTATTGCGTAAGTCACCTTGGCGTTCTCCCTGAGTAAAGACACCCAAGCCTAACCCTAACCCTTTGAAGTTTCCAGATTGGAATTCATAGCTACTCCATAAGCCGAAAGCATTTTTAGGAACATTTTGTAATTCCTTATCTTGAAATTCAGAGCGGTTATCTTCGAGAATTTTTGTATCTGTATAAGCGTAACTAGCTGTGAGGTTCCAACCAGGGAGAATTTCACCAGCAACATCTAGTTCTATACCTTGGCTGCGCTGCTTACCGATTTGAATTTGTGATAAAGGTTCGCTGAGTCCTTGGGCTGCGACATTGGTGCGTTCTAAATTATAGAATGCTAGGGTGGTGGACAGGCGATCGCCTAACAAATTAGCCTTCAAACCAACTTCGTATTGAGTTCCCCTTTCTGGTTCAAAGGGTTCGCCAATAATACTTTGTCCCGTCTGTTCATTGACTAAAACCCTAGTTCTACCAACCACCGGTGAAAATGATTGACTGTAACTAGCGTATAGTGAGAGGTTTTCCCTGGGCTTAATTACAACGCCCACACGGGGGCTAAAAACCGTATCATTACGTTCAAAACTTTCTGCGGAAGACAGCAAATCCTCGTATTTTTGGTGAGAAAAATCCAAACGTCCCCCCAAAACTAAAATAATATTTTGCGATAATGAAATTTGGTCTTGAGCATAGATACCCACAGAGTTCTTACGAGTATCAATATTACCAAAGGGAATCGCAAAATTAGAAACAGTTTCAGGTTGATAAACAGGATTGAAAATATCAATAGCACTGATTTGTCTAAAATCAAGTTGATCTTTTGTCTGCTCTCTAGAAACTTCCACACCCAATAGCAAATTATGCTCAATGCTACCAGTATTAAATTTACCTATGAGATTATTATTTAAAACAAAAGTAGATAAACTCGAAGGATTTTCTATCAAAAATCGTCTGACTGTGCGCCCATCATTATTTAATCCATCGGCTCTCCCAGAGTTAGAAATAGGAGTTATCCCAATATTTTTAGGAATATCTAAAAATGAGGTAGAAAGTTCACTTTTGAGCGACCAATTAGAATTGAGACGATGATCTAACTGATAACCCAAACGAGTTACAAATGTCTCAGTTTCAGACAAAGATGGTTCACCTAAATTAGCGTCCCGTGGAACTCTACCATTAGGGTTAGCAATAACTGTTCCGGAGGCGGGTAAATCAGGTGCTGTCTCAAAGTTGCGATATTTAAGATATTCTAGATTAGCAGTTAAAGTGGTATTTTCGTGATCAATTAATCTGACAATGGGTGAAATAAAGAAAGATTCACTATGTTCAAATTTCCTAAAGCTTTCAGCAGTTTGATAGCCAGCATTCAAACGATAGGCAATACCATTTTGATCTAAAGGACCGGAAAAGTCAATTGTGGGACGATGTAACCCAAATTGACCTACTTGATACTCAAAGCCATAGTAGGGTCTATCTAAAGGCTGTTTTGTAACTAAGTTAATGACACCACCCAAATCACCCCGGCCAAAGAGTACCGAAGCTGGTCCTTTGAGAACTTCTACTCGTTCGACATTACTAATTTCACTGCTAAATCGGAGAGTTTCGTCTCGTAAGCCGTTACGTAAAATATTTCCCGATTCAAAGCCGCGAATCACAGGATTTAACGCTGGTGCTTGGGAAGGAGTCCGGCCGGTGCTGGCACTACTAGTATTTTTCAAGACTTCTCCAATACTGCGTGTACCCTGGTCTTGAATAACTTCTTGGGGTATGACCTGAATTGCTTGAGGTACGTCAATAATCGGGGTATCGGTACGAGTCCCTATGGAGGAATTTGGAACTTGATAAGTTGGTCGGACTTGTTCTCCTATAACTGTTAATTCTATGGGTTCCTCTGGTTCTGGTTCGGGAGTTTCTGGTGGGGTTTGACTGGTGGTGACAAAAGGAATACTGACAATAAATTCCTCTCCATTCTGGAGCAGATCAACTTTGGGAATTTCATTAACCCCTGTCACCTCAATTTCAATAGTGTTAGGGTCAGACTGTCCGACAACAATTTGAGCAATATCAGGGATGGGATTATCGATAATTACAGGTAATTGTCCTTGTTCCAGTTGGAATTGAGCATTATTAAGAATAATAATTAGGGTGTTGTCTACGGTGCTAGACTCTGTTTCTATAGATACTCCGGGTGGAGTCTTTAAAACAACTTCTAAACCTTGATCTGTATCATAAAGTTCTACTGCGGTTACAAGTACAGGAGTAGCCCAGACAGGCTGAGATCCTAAAACAGTGATGATACTAGCAACACCAATTGAAGATTGCCAAAAATTCCATGCCATAAATAGCTTTTTTCCTAACTTGTAAGGGAAAGGATGTGGTTATATCTGGGAAAACAGCAAAACGCACAAATTTGAGACTTTCTCCGGTTTTGGAGAAGAAATCAGTAAAGATGCTCATGACTGTACGTTCTCTAATTTTAATGTTACCATCTAACGACATTCCTCTGGTGCGCCTGGGGCATGAGACAAAAATTTTCTAATTTAACTGCTCAGAAGCACAGTTAAAAAGTGCAAATTTTTCACAAACCCTTTGAGCTAATTTTATTCCCCAAAGCGAATTAGTGCAGAATGATTAACCGCCAACGAGAAAGATTCTCAACAGAAACACACCAAGCTGTGACACTTGTAGATGTGTTACTCAGATGGACACAACAAAGAGGTAACTCTGTCGGCTTTTCTTTTTTGCAAGATGGCAAACAGGAAAATCTTACCTACGCGGAGTTAGACAAAAAAGCACGCACAATAGCGGCTCATTTACAGGCGATGCACTGGCAGGGAGAACGGGTATTATTAATGTATCCACCGGGCTTAGAATTAATAGCGGCGATTATGGGTTGCTTTTATGCGGGTGTGGTAGCAGTTCCAGTTTATCCACCGCGTCGCAATCAAAACAGGAATAGGCTATTAGCAATTACCCAAGATGCTGAAGCCAAGGGAATATTGACCACCGTATCCTTAGATGATTTATTAAAAGAAGTAGCTAAAAATACAGTAATAGCAGGGTTAAATAAAATTGCCACAGATAGTATGCTCTTATCTGTAGGTGAGGCTTGGCAAACTCCTGAATTGACAAAAGATAGTCTGGCTTTACTACAATATACTTCCGGTTCCACTGGCATACCAAAGGGAGTGATGCTCAGTCATGGTAATTTATTGCATAACTTGGCACAAATATATCAACGTTTTGGGCATTCATCACACAGCAAAGTTGTGAGTTGGTTGCCACCTTACCATGATATGGGTTTGATTGGAGGAATTTTTCAGCCCTTGTATGGTGGTTTTCCAGTTACACTCATGTCTCCTGTAGCTTTTCTACAAAAACCGCTTCGCTGGTTGCAAGCAATTTCTCAAACTCATGCTACCACTAGCGGCGCTCCTAATTTTGCCTACGAGATGTGTGTCCGCAAGATTCGTCTAGAGGAATGCCCAGATTTGGATTTGAGTAGTTGGAATTTAGCATTTACCGGTGCAGAACCAATTCGTCAGGAGACACTAGAAAGATTTGCTACAGTTTTTGCACCTTATGGATTTCGACGAACCGCTTTTTATCCTTGTTATGGTTTAGCAGAAGCGACTTTGTTTGTGAGTGGTAAAAATCAGAAAAATTTAGAATTAAATCATATTGCTCAAGGTTTAGTCAGTTGTGGTATTCCCAGTCATGACCAAACTTTAATTATAGTTAATCCAGAATCTCGACAACCTTGTGCGGCCGGGGAAGAGGGAGAAATTTGGGTCAAAGGTGAGAGTGTAGCTCAAGGTTATTGGCAACGTTTTCAGGAAACCGCAGTAAGTTTTCGCGCCTCCTTAGCTTCGGAAGCAGGTGGTTTTTTACGCACAGGAGATTTGGGTTTTTTACGCTCTGGGGAATTATTTGTCACGGGCCGGATAAAAGATGTTATTATAATCAGAGGGCAGAATTATTACCCCCACGATATTGAAGCGACTGTTGCCCAAAGTCATCCAGCTTTGAGTGCTTACTGGGGTGCAGCTTTTAGTGTGGAAGTCTCCGGGGAAGAACGGCTAGTTGTCGTTCAGGAGGTGGAGCGTAATTGTTGGCGTACACTGGATAAAGATGGAATCATTACAGCAATTCGGGCTGCTATTTCTCGTGAGTTTGGTTTGCAGGTAGATGGGATATGTCTGTTGAAGCCTAGTAGTATTCCTAAGACTTCTAGTGGGAAGGTGCAGCGTTTCGCTTGTCGGGATGGGTTTTTGAGTTCGGGGTTGGATGTGGTTTGTCGGTGGGATTTGTCTCACGCAGAGGCGCGGAGGCGCAGAGAGGAGAGGGGGGAGGTTGTGGATGCTTTGATTGAGTGGTTACGGGTTTATGCTCGGGATCATGTTAATTCGCGGTTGATGGATGAACGGCGTTGTATTTCTCCTCATATTGTTTTGGATTTTGGGAATAGGGGTTTGTTGGGGATGCAGGTTCCTTGTTGTTATGGTGGTTTGGGTTTGGGATATACGGACACCATCAGGATTATACAACAGCTTGGGGCGATTGATCCGACTTTGGCTTTGTTTGTGGGGTTGAATAATGTTTTGGGGGTGCGTCCTATATTAATGTATGGGACGGATGCTTTAAAGGCGGAACTTTTACCTATTCTGGCTACGGGGCGGGAATTGGCGGCTTTTGCACTGACGGAAACGGGTGCTGGTGCTAATCCTCAAGCTATCGAATCTCAGGCTATTAGTGATGGTGATGGTTGGCGATTGCGGGGTGAAAAGATTTGGAGTGGTTCGGCTGCTTGGGCTGGTGTGATTAATGTGTTTGTTAAACATGAGTCGGGAATTAGCGGCTTTGTGGTGCGTCGGGGTACTCCTGGTTTGCGTCAAGGTGGGGAAGCGCTAACGATGGGAATGCGGGGAATGGTGCAGAATACTGTTTATTTAGAAGATATTCCGGTGACATCTGCGGAATTATTGGGTGACGTTGGGGCAGGGATGAATGTTGCTCAAGATGCGATGATGTATGGCAGGTTAGCGATCGCATCTGCTTGTGTCGGTGGGATGCAACGTTGTGTACAATTAATGTGGCGTTATAGTGAACGGCGACAAATTGCTACAGGTAAATTACTCGATCATCCTGTGGTTTTATATCGTCTCCAAGAATTAACCAATGCCATTACCGCAGTCAATAGCTTGGTAATGCGGGTAGGAAAATTACTCGACGCAGGTGATAATATTCCAGCCGAAGTATATACAGCGTGTAAAATTTCTGCCCCAGAATTTTATTGGCAAGCAGCAGATTTACTGGTACAAAGTTTGGGGGGACGAGGTTATATAGAAAGTAATATTGCACCGCAAATTTTGCGAGACGCGCGAATTTTAAGGATATTTGAAGGACCAACAGAAACATTATGCGGCTTTTTGGGTGCGCGTGTTCTCAAACAAGGACAGACGCTGCAAAATTTTCTCTGTCAAACCCTGGGTGCTGTAGAAGTAGGACAAAGATTAAAGGATGCTGTTGATAAAATTCGAGAATGTTGCTGTGATGATGCTAACATTAAAGTCCAGCGTTGGATTTACCATCAACTTGGTAAACTGGCAACAGAAGCGATATTATGGGCAGTATTAGAAGAGCCATCAGCAACAGCTTGGGTAAAAAATCGCTTTGAGGAACAACTCCAAGAAATTTTAAGTTTCAACACCGACAACTTATTATTTCTCAGTTGCCAAACCTTAGTCCATCACCTCAATCAATATAAACAAACAATTGGTGATATCGAACAAACCTTGGCTGGAGAAGAACAAGATTTAGATGAATTATTGCGTCAGTCTGGAGAAAGTCCCCAATTCACCCCACCAATAGAAGATTTACCCACAGTTAATACATCTTCAGACATCCAAAACTGGTTAAAAACTTGGATATCGCAAAAATTACACCAGCCAATTTCTACTATAGACGTGAATAAAGCCTTCGCTGACTACGGCATAGATTCGGTTACAGCTATAGAACTAACCCAAGACTTACAAGAATGGTTAAAAATTTCTCAACCCTTAGATGTCACTATCGCTTGGAACTTCCCCACAATTAATGCTTTAGCCAATTACTTAGGAAAAGTCACCAGTGAAAAACCTACACCTTCAGATAACAACTTAGACAACTTATCCACCATAGACATAGCACAACTACTAAGCCAAGAAATAGCGATCGCTCGTCACCGAAAACCTCAAAACAAATAATTCCCTCCGCGAACCTTTGCGTGAACCTCCGCGAACCTTTGCGTTAAAAAAAACTCCTATGAAAGACAACTACCAAAACTTGCTCAAAGACGCACTCCTAGAAATGCGACACCTGCGAGCCGAAATCACAACCTTAGAAGCACAAAAAACCGAACCCATTGCTATAATTAGCATAGCGTGCCGTTTTCCAGGTAGCGCGAACAACCCCGAAGCATTTTGGCAATTGTTGAGAGATGGAGTCAATGCAGTTAGTGAAATTCCCTCCCCACGTTGGGATGTAGATAAATACTACGATAAAAATCCTGATACTCCAGGAAAAATGTACACTCGCTACGGTCATTTTATCGACCGAGTAGAGGAATTTGACGCTGAGTTTTTTGGAATTTCCCCCCGTGAAGCCGTAGCAATGGACCCCCAACAACGGCTATTGCTAGAAGTTAGTCACGAAGCCTTAGAACGCGCTGGACAATCAACCCAAAAAATTAAGGGTAGTAAGACATCTATATATATAGGACTGTGTTTTGATGACTACGCCAAATATAGCCTTTCCCATCCCACACAAATTGATGCTTTCAGCAGTTTAGGTAACACTCGCAGTATTGCCGCCGGACGCATCGCTTATGTGTTAGGATTGCAAGGAACAGTCATGCAACTAGATACCACCTGTTCTTCCTCGTTGCTGGGGGTACATTTAGCCTGTCAAAGTCTCCGCAATGGTGAATCAGACATGGCTTTGGCGGGAGGAGTCAACTTAATTTTAGCCCCAGAACCAATGATTGGCTTTTGTAAATTAAAAGCCTTAGCAGTGGATGGACGTTGTAAAACCTTAGATGCGGCGGCTGACGGTTACGGAAGAGGTGAGGGATGTGGTATAGTGGTGTTGAAAAAATTGCGAGATGCGATCGCTAACCATGATCCCATTTTAGCAGTGATTCGTGGTTCCGCAGTCAATCACGACGGTAGTAGCAACGGTTTAACCGCCCCCAACGGTACAGCCCAAGCAGCCGTAATTCGTCAAGCTTTGGAAAACGCCCAGGTAGAACCGCAGCAAGTCCAGTATAGTGAACTCCACGGCACTGGTACAGTTATCGGCGACCCCATCGAAGTTTTAGCACTAGCTAACGTACTAGGTGAAGGTAGAAGTCAAAATCAACCCTTGTCTATTGGTTCTGTGAAAACCAACATTGGACATTTAGAAGGTGCAGCAGGGGTAGCAGGGTTAATTAAGGTAATTTTAGCATTGCAAAAGCAACAAATTCCAGCCCACCTCAACTTACAACAACCAAACCCATATATTCCGTGGCAGAAATTACCTGTCACCGTCCCGACTCAGTTAACTCCTTGGCAAAGTGAAAACGGTAAACGCATTGCCGGCATTAGTTCCTTCGGGATGAGTGGGACAAATGTACATCTGGTTTTAGAAGATTTTACCCTTCCTCAACCTTCCCAGAGGGCAGAACAATACCACCTGCTGACTATCTCCGCTAAAACACCCCAAGCACTGCGGGAACTTGTAGGAGAATACATTAAATACTTTGAGTCACAGCCAGATACTAACTTCGCTGATATTTGCTTTACTTCTAACGTGGGGCGATCGCACTTCCCTTACCGTTTAGCGATACCCGCCAATTCTTATAGTACAGCTTATGAAAAATTATTTAATTATTCAAAATATACCCCAAAAATACTTTCCAGTCAAGTAGTTATCCCCAAATTGCCCAAAATTGCCTTTCTCTTCACCGGACAAGGTAGCCAGTACCTCAACATGGGTAGAGAACTCTACCAAACCCAAGTTTATTTTCGCCAACAAATTGATAAATGTTGTGAATTATTGCATCCCCACTTAGACATAGATTTGCATTCAATTTTATTTGAGAACAAGGCAAACCAGCAATTACTTTCCCAAACTATTTACACCCAACCAGCATTATTTGTTTTAGAATACGCCATAGCTCAACTGTGGCTACACTGGGGAATTACACCTGATTTTCTCATGGGACATAGCGTTGGGGAATATGTAGCTGCTTGTATTGCAGGTGTGTTCAATTTACCAGACGCACTGAAATTAATTGCTAACCGCGCCCGTTTAATGCAACAATTGCCTGAAAATGAAAAAATGTTAGCTGTTCCAGCATCAGTTGCAGATATTAGTAAATATATGCAACCATATTCGCAAAAAGTTACCATAGCCGCCATCAATTCCCCAAACAATACAGTTATTTCCGGTGAACAAACAGCAATTGAGGAACTTGCAGAAATCCTCGCAAATCAGGGAATTAAAATTACTCCCTTGTCAGTTTACCATGCCTTTCATTCTCCCTTAATGGAGTCAATGGTAGGAGAATTTAGACAAGTAGCTGAAAGTATTACATTTCATCCCCCCAAAACCCCAATAATTTCCAACATTACAGGTAAAATCATTAATACAGAAATCGCTCACGCCGAGTATTGGTGCAATCACATTTTACAACCTGTACAATTTGAGCTAGGGATGGAAACATTAGCCACAAAAAAATGCGAAATCTTCCTAGAAATTGGGGCAAAACCCACCTTATTGAGTATAGGTCAAACCTGTTTAAACCCAGCAGAAAAATATTCCTGGTTGCCCAGTTTACGCCCAGGAAAAAATGATGTGGAAACAATATTATCCAGCCTAGCATCATTATATATACAAGGTGGAGATATCAACTGGGAAAACTTCATTGGAGATGAACAAAATCAAAGAGTAAATTTACCAACCTACTCATTTCAACGCCAGAGATATTGGGTAGAAAACCTCAACTCAGCCAAACCAACCCATACATCTAACTTCCACCCATTATTAGGAGAGAAATTACAAATAGCGAAAACAGAAAACATATATTTCCAAAATAAAATTTCTCAAAATTACCCAGAATACTTACCCCAACATCAAATTCTTGGTAAAATAATCATGCCGGCTGCGGGTTATGTAGAAATAGCAATTGCAGCCGCAGAAAAAATATTTAAATCTCACTCCTACCACATTCAAAATCTCGAAATTCTCCAAGCCTTACCCTTACCAGAAACCACAGATATCACCATACAAATAACTCTCACCCCCTCAGAAAACCAAACCTACAAAATAGAAATCCTCTCCTTCCATACTTCTTCCCTTTGCGCCTCTGCGCCTCTGCGTGAACCAAAAACCCACGCCACCGGAATCATCCAAACATCACCCCCATCCTCACCCCCTCCTCCAGATATTACCCAAATCCAAAAAACTTGCAACCAAGAAATTAACGTAAATACCTACTACCAAACCTGCAAACAAGTAGGAATAGAATATGGAAAATCATTCCAAGCCATTCAACAACTGTGGCGAGGTAAAAAACAAGCATTAGGACACATAAAACTATCTCCAGAAATTGATATTTACCCTTATCAAATTCATCCGATATTATTAGATGCTTGTTTACAGGTAATGGGAGCAATTTTACTAGACTTCCAACCACCTACAGCTTACCTCCCTGTAGCCATAGAAAAAGTGTATTGGTATGGCGAAAACCAAACATTCTCTCACATTTGGAGTCATGTAAAACTACGAGAAACATCTGATTATATTGCTGATATCCAAATCTTCCATCCAGATGGTAAATTAATTGCAATCATCAACGGCTTACAAATTCAACCAGTCAGGCAATTAAACAACTGGCATGATTGGTTATATAATATTGAATGGCAAGCAGAACCAATTCTTAGCCATTGCTTACTCACTCCCACCGCAATTAGTAACTCAAAATTACAACTATTACAGCAGTCAGACTTACAAAACTATATATCCTTATCATCCCAACTAGAAAAGTTGAGTTTTGACTGTGTAATAGAGACATTTCAAAAATTGCAACTACCATTAACAGGTGGTGAGGAATTCTCTGCAACAGAAACAATGCAGAAAATGGGTATAACAAGCCAATATAAAAAATTATATCAGCATTTATTACAGATTCTCCAAAGCCAAGGAATATTACAACCCCAAGGAGAAAACTGGCGAGTCATAAAAACACCTCCCAGCATAACAACAGCTTCAGTTTTTAACCAGTTGCGTCAAGGATATCCCAACGCCGCATCAGAATTAAATCTACTCCAACGCTGTACTAGCAATTTAGCAGAAGTTTTACTGGGAAAAACCGATTCATTAGAGTTATTGTTTCCAGGTGGAGACTTGAGCGACTTAACGCAACTTTACCAAAATTCACCCATTGCTCAAATGATGAATAATTTGGTAAAACAAGCTATAATCACAGCCATAGCCGAAATACCACCAGAAAAACCCCTGCGAATTCTAGAAATAGGTGCGGGAACAGGGGGAACTACAGCACATCTGTTACCAGAATTGGCGCAAAGAGAAATTGAATATTACTTCACCGACGTTTCACCATTATTCCTCAGCAAAGCACAGCAACAATTCCCAGATTATTCCTGTGTGCGATACCAGATATTTGATGTAGAAAAATCGCCTTCTGCTCAAGGCTTCACAGAAAACAGCTTTGATATGATCATAGCTGCTAACGTTCTCCACGCCACCCAAGATTTACAGAAAACTGTCATACATATTAAGCAATTATTGTCAAGAGGCGGCTTACTGTTTTTATTAGAAGGAGTGCAGACTGTCTGGTGGCTAGACTTAATATTTGGGTTAACTGAAGGCTGGTGGCGTTTCCAGGACTATGGCTTACGTCCCCATCATCCCCTCATTTCCAGTACACAATGGCAGAACTTACTCACACAAGAGGGTTTTGAGTCTCCCACGCTATTAAATGAAATTATCGGAAATCAGGCGCTAATTGTGGCGCAAGCCCCAATTAAACCAGATATATGGCTAATATTAGCAGATAAACAGGGAGTAGGACAAAAAATTGCTACTCATCTCCAAGGCCAAGGTGCAACTTGTGAGTTAATTTTTGCTGACTCAGAACTTCCCACCCTTCCCACGCCAGCATCACACCTAATTAACCTCTGGGGTTTAGATGTACCCCTCCCCGACGAATTAACCACAGAACAATTGATGGAAACACAACAGACACTCTGCGAAAGTCTGTTGCATTGGTTACATAATAACATAGAGTATCAGCAATTATCGCAATTGTGGCTAGTAACTCAAGGAGCAGTAAATACAGGAAAAGATGCTTCAATAAAAGGACTTGCAGCCGCATCATTGTGGGGAATCAGGAAAGTAATACAGTTAGAACATCCAGAATTAAACTGTCGCTGTTTAGACCTAGATCCAACCCGTACCCCCACAGAACAAACAGATATTATCCTCAAAGAACTCCTCACAAACCCAGAAACAGAAATTGCTTGGCGTAACCAAACCCGATATGCTGCAAGACTAACTCAAACTCCTCTCCGCGCCTCTGCGCCTCTGCGTGAAAATCACCGTCTAACCATCAAACAAAGAGGAACATTAGAAAACCTCTCCTTCCAAACAGTGAACCGCCCTTCCCCAAAACCAGGAGAAATAGAAATCTGCGTTCAAGCAACAGGCTTAAACTTCCGTGATGTCTTAAACGCCTTAGACTTATACCCAGGTGAACCCGGAATGTTAGGCTGTGAGTGCGTCGGGGAAATAGTAGCCATTGGTACAGGGGTAAAACACCTGCAAGTCGGACAAAGAGTTATGGCCTTAGCCAGTGGAAGTTTTAGCCAGTATGTCATTGTTAAGGAAGCGATCGCAATCCCCCTACCCCAAAATTTAAGTATAATTGATGGCGCGACCATACCCGCCGCCTTTCTCACCGCCTTTTACACCTTGCATCACTTAGCCAAAATTTGCCCTGGTGACAAAATTCTCATCCATGCAGCTGCGGGTGGTGTCGGACAAGCAGCCATCCAAATAGCCCAACTAGCAGGGGCAGAAATATTTGCTACCGCCAGTCCCCAGAAGTGGGAAACTTTGCAAAACTTAGGCGTAAAGCAGATTTTCAACTCTCGCACCTTAGATTTTGCTGAGGAAATTCTCGCCCAAACTCAAGGAGAAGGTGTAGATATTATCCTCAATTCTCTAAGTGGAGATTTTATTACTGAGAGTTTAGCTATTCTCAAACCCCAAGGAAGGTTTGTGGAAATTGGCAAAATTGATGTGTGGACGCAGGAACAGGTACAACAAATGAAACCAAATGCAAGTTATTTCTTGGTAGATTTAGTAGATTTGTGCCACCAGCAACCGGAACTTGTACAGAGTATTTTACAGCAATTGGGACAAGAATTTGAGCAACATCGCTTACAACCTCTAGCTGCAAAAGTATTTCCCATTACTGAAATAGTAGATGCTTTTCGATATATGCAACAGGGTAAGCATACTGGAAAAGTCGTAGTTGAATGGGAAATGGGGAATTCTCTTTATCCCCTTAAAGGTAATTACACCTACTTAATTACTGGTGGTTTAGGTGGTTTAGGTTTACTAGTGGCGGAATGGCTGGTAAAAATGGGTGCAAATCATCTCCTCTTACTGGGACGCAATGCACCTACATCTGATGCAGTGTCAAGGATTCAGAAATTAGAAGCTACTGGGGTGAGAATTGCGATCGCACAAATAGATGTATCCCAAAAAGCAAAATTAAGCAACATCTTGACAGAAATCACCAAATCTGCATATCCCCTAGCTGGAATTATCCATGCGGCGGGAGTATTAGATGATGGGGCGCTGTTACAAATGAACTGGGAACGCTTTCAAACAGTGATGGCGGCGAAAGTCATGGGTGCTTGGAACCTCCATACCTTAACCCAACACCAACCCTTAGATTTCTTCGTCTTATTCTCCTCAGCCACCGCCTTATTCGGTTCACCGGGACAAGCAAACCACGTAGCTGCAAATACCTTCCTAGATACCCTAGCCCATTATCGCACTACTCAAGGCTTACCCGCACAGAGTATTAACTGGGGAATTTGGTCAGAAATTGGTTCAGCCATTCAAGCCACCAACCAAATGCAGCAAAAAGGAATTGATGCGATCGCACCATCAGATGGTATTCAAATTTTACAACATCTCATCACCCAACCCCTCACCCAAATAGGAGTTATACCCATTAACTGGCAAAAATTCGCCATTAACTCACCATTTTTCGAGAATTTTTATCCAGCCAACAACCCAGAAATCAGCGAAACACCACCCCCCAAAACAGATTTACTCAAAAAACTATCTCAACTAGACAAAACAGCAGGTTACGAACTAATAGAAACCTATATCCGTGAACAAATAGCAAAAATCTTAGGTTTTGCACCCAACGCAATTAACCCACAAACCGGATTTTTCGACTTAGGAATGGACTCACTCACAGCCATTGAACTCAAAAACCGCCTCCAAACCGACCTCAAACTCACCCTCCCATCAACAATAGCCTTCGACTATCCCAACATACAAACATTAGCCCACCACCTCAACAAAGAACTACAAAAAACCCCAGAACCCTCCACAGCAGAAATCGCCCACCTACTAGCCCAAGAACTCAACTAACCTCCGCGCACCTTTGCGCTTACCTCCGCGCCCCTCTGCGTTAAAAAACCATGACACAAGACTACCGCACCTTAATGCAAAAAGCCCTCAAGCAAATCCAAGACTTGAAAGGCCAACTCAAAACTCAAAACGAACCCATAGCCATAGTAGGAATAGCCTGTCGCCTTCCTGGTGGTGCAGACACCCCCGAAAAATTGTGGCAATTACTACGCAATAAACACAGTGGAATTACGGAAATTTTGAGCGATCGCTGGAACATCAACACCCTTTACCACAACAATCCCAGCACACCTGGAAAAATGTCCACCCGTCACGGCGGTTTCATTGGACACCTCCAAGAATTTGACGCAGACTTTTTCAACATAGCACCGCGAGAAGCCATATCTCTAGATCCCCAACAAAGGCTATTATTAGAAATCACTTGGGAAGCCTTAGAAAACACAGGCATATTACCCGAACAACTTATAGGTAGTCAAACAGGAGTGTTTATTGGCATCAGTAGCAACGATTACTCCACCCACTTATTGCAACGTCCCATTACAGACATTGATGCCTACCTAGCAACAGGTAATTCCCACAGTACAGCATCTGGTCGCATTTCTTACATACTAGGATTAACCGGCCCCTCCTTAGCAGTAGATACCGCCTGTTCCTCCTCCTTAGTTGCCGTACACCTTGCCTGTCAAAGCCTGCGCCAGGGAGAATGTCAACTCGCTGTAGCCGGTGGTGTAAATCGCATCCTATGCCCAGAATATACCATCAACTTTTCCCAAGCGCGGATGTTAGCAGCAGATGGAAAATGCAAAACCTTTGATGCTAAAGCAGATGGCTTCGTGCGGAGTGAAGGCTGCGGCGTAATCATTCTGGAAAAACTTAGCGATGCCTTAGCCGCCAAACATCCCATCCTAGCAGTAATTCGGGGAAGTGCCGTCAACCAAGATGGACGCAGTAGCGGCTTAACAGTTCCCAACGGTCCCGCACAACAGGCAGTTATTAGACAAGCCTTAAAAAATGCGACATTACAACCTAGTGATATTACATATATAGAAGCACATGGAACAGGTACAGCCTTGGGAGATCCCATTGAAATTGGCGCATTAGGGGCTGTATTTAGCGAAAGTCATCAAAAATCGCCTTTATTAGTAGGTTCACTCAAAACCAACATCGGACATTTAGAAGCAGCTGCGGGAATAGCCGGGTTAATCAAAGTCGTACTGGCGTTAAAATATGGAGAAATTCCCCCTCATTTGCATTTTGAACAACCAAACCCCCATATTCCTTGGGAACAGTTCCCAATTCATATTCCCACCACTTGTACACCTTGGCATGGTAAAAAAATAGCTGGGGTAAGTTCCTTTGGTTTTAGTGGAACTAACGCCCATGTGATTTTGTCTAAAAATGACTCCCTCCCCTTACCAAAAACTAGGGATAATGAACGTCCTTTGCATATTTTGACTTTATCAGCTAAAACTGAGACAGCATTACAACAACTAGCAAAAAACTATATTAACCATCTCCAAGATATTGACTGGGCAGATATTTGTTATAGTGCCAATACTGGGAGAAGTAAATTAGAATATCGTTTAGCTATTATTGCAGATTCCCTCACCACAGCCCAAGAAAAACTAAATTGTTTCATTAATAGTGAAGCAACCGCCAATATATTTACAAATAGAGTAAATTATCAATCTCGCCCAAAAATTGCCTTCCTCTTCACCGGACAAGGTTCACAATATCAACAAATGGGCTTTCAACTATATCATACTGCCCCATTATTTAGAGAAACAATAGATAAATGCTGTCAATTATTATTAGCTAACTCAGGTTTAGATTTACAGCCCTTATTTTTGGGGAAAAATAACCAAAATAGTGACGAATTACTCTCCCAAACTTTCTACACCCAACCCGCATTATTCATCCTTGAATATGCACTTTGTCAACTTTGGCTATCTTGGGGAATCAAACCTGATTTTCTCATAGGACATAGCGTTGGTGAATATGTAGCCGCTTGTATTGCTGGAGTTTTCAATTTAGAAGATGGGTTAAAAATAATTGCCAATCGCGCCCGTTTAATGCAACAGCTACCCCAAGGTAAAATGGTAGCAGTAATAGCCAGCGCCTCTCAAATTGAAAAATTCATATTACCCTATAATCAACAGGTTTCCATTGCCGCAATTAATGCACCTAATAATACAGTAATTTCCGGAGAAACCTCTGCAATTGAGCAAATTATCACCGTTTTAACAGCACAAAAAATTAAAAGCATCCCTTTATCAGTTTCCCATGCTTTCCACTCACCCATGATGAAAGAGATGTTAGGAGAATTTGAGGAAATTCTGCATACTATCAATTTTCATCCTCCTAAATATCAGATCATATCTAATGTCACCGGAAATTTAATTAATTCAGAAATCGCCACTCCTGAATATTGGTGTCGTCACATTTGTCAACCAGTCCAGTTCCTGCCAGGAATAGAAACTTTAATTCAACAAGATTGTACTGTCTTTATAGAAATAGGTGCAAAGCCAACCTTACTACAAATGACACGTTCAATTATTGCCAATCAAGAGAAAAGCAATATAGAATTATTACCAACTTTGCAACTAGGACAACAAGATTGGCAAGTCATACTATCAAGTATAGCTGCACTTTATGCAAAAGGAGTAAAATTTAATTGGCATGGCTTCGAGCAAAATTACCAGCGCCAACGGATAGATTTACCAAATTATCCATTTCAAAGAAAGCGGTATTGGGTAGATATTAATCCAGAAAATAACAATTCTTATTCAAACACAAATAATAGCATACATCCCTTATTAGGAGAAAAATTAAACTTAGCTAAATCCACTAAGATATATTTTCAGCAACAACTATCTGATAGTTATCCTGTCTACCTCCAACACCATCGCGTATTTAACCAAATTATCTTACCTGGGGCGGCATATTTGGAAATGGCGCTGTCTGCGGGGAAGGAAATATTTAAAGATAATAAATTTTATTTAGAAACTATTTCCTTTCAACAACCTTGTATTTTAAATCCAGATAATTCCAGAAATATACAACTTATCCTCAATAATAATCAGGACTTTGAAATTGTCAGCACCGAAATCAACCCAGTAGAAAATAACTGGATAACTCATGCTACCGGTAAAATAAAACCTCACATTCATATTCCTCAAAACCAGGTTATTAATTTTGTAGAACTGCAAAATCAATTTACTAAAATTACAGATATTGCTGACTTCTATGAAAATCTCAAACAAGTAGGAATTGATTATGGTGAAACCTTCCAAGCTATTACCCAACTTTGGCATCATCAAAACCAAGCATTAGCCGAAATTCACTTACCAATAGCTTGTAATTGCCATTATAATTATCAATTTCATCCTATTGTTTTAGATGCTTGCTTACAAACAATAGCGGCTATATTTTACCAACAAAATACACCCTCTATTTACTTACCCATTGGTGTAGATAAATTGACAATTTGGCAACCCATTGGCGAAAAAGTTTGGAGTTTAGTTAAATTAATTCCTCAACAGACAACCTCCCCAATTTTAATCGCCGATATCCAAATTTTTACCCCAGATGGTCAATTAATTGCTGCAATATCAGGATTACAACTCAAAGCAATAGAATCAGAAAATCTCGTAGAGTGGAAAGACTGGTTATATGAAATTGAATGGCGACTTCAACCGTTAATTATTAATTGTACATCTGATTCTTTCCTGACTTCTCCGGCAGAAATTGCCGAAAAAATAGCCCCTCAATTTACTCAAGTTTTAACAACAGATGAAATTCAACGTTATGCCCAATTTCTGCCAAAATTAGAAGAATTAAGTCTTGCATATATTATCCAAGCACTGCACACTTTTAGTTCATCCTCACCACAAAATGGAAAAGTAGCACCACAATATCAACAACTATATACACATCTATCTACCCTACAAAAGCAAAATGAACATAATTTTGAAAATCCGCAAAATCTCCAAACAGAACTAAAAATACAATACCCAGAAACTACAGCCGAATTAACTTTAATAGAACGTTGTGGGACAAACTTGGCTAAAGTTTTGCGGGGAGAATGTAATCCTTTAGAGATATTATTCCCCAACGGAGACTTAACAACCCTTACCCAATTGTATCAAAATTCTCCTGGTGCAAAGGTAATGAATACTTTAGTACAGCAAGCGGTAAACTCTGCTTTAGAAAAATTACCACCAGGGGAAAAGCTGCGAATTGTAGAAATTGGTGCTGGTACTGGGGGAACCACAGCTTATGTTTTACCACAACTCGCTAATAAATCTGTAGAATATGTATTTACAGATATTTCACCTGTATTTATAGCAAAAGCACGTCAACAATTTTCAGATTATGGGTTTGTGAGTTACCAAACTCTAAATATTGAACAACCGTTAGTAAATCAAGATTTTAATGAGCATAGTTTTGATATAGTAATTGCGGCTAATGTTTTACACGCAACCGAAAATTTAACCGACGCAGTTACTAATATTAAATCCTTACTTAAAAATCAGGGATTGCTAATACTTCTAGAAGGTACTCGCCCCAGTGCTTGGATAGATTTGATTTTCGGTTTAACGGAAGGTTGGTGGCGGTTTCAAGATAAAGATTTACGTCCTCATCATCCCCTGATTTCTACATCTAATTGGAAAAAGTTACTACAAACCAATGGATTTGCCAACGTTGTTAATATTACTCCTGATTCGATTCTCCCAGAAGTATTAGCCGAACAAAGTGTAATTGTTTCGCAATTCATCAAGGAAATTAACAGCCTCAAAGAATGGTTAATTATTGCAGATTTACCAGAATTGGCAACAGGTATCGCCCAACAATTACAATTGCAACAGGAATCTGCTATTACCCTTAAACTCTCTGATAATATTCGAGAATTTCTCCATCAACCATCTTCTCAATCTATCAAACACATTATTTATATCGCTGGTTGTCAAGATAATATAAATGAATGTAATCATGTTCTTCATCTCGTCCAAACTCTCATTCAAACCCAACATTACCCTATTAATCTCTGGTTAGTGACTCAAGATGCTATCAATCCTCACACTATCACAGGATTAAGTCAGTCTTCTCTATGGGGTATGGGCAAAGTAATCAGTTTAGAACACCCAGAATTAAATTGTCGATGTGTTGATTTAGATCCTACACAAGAACTGATTACTCAAATTCAAAACCTCGTTACCGAAATTACTCATCCTGGGGAAGAAAAACAAATTTCCCTACACACATCTGAACGCAAGGTAGCAAGATTAACTCGTTTTACTGGTCAAAGTCTTCCCAATCAACCGTACCATTTAACAATTGCCAAACGCGGTGTACTTGCATCTTTAAAATGGCAACCTTTCCCCCGTCGTCAACCCCAAGCTGGAGAGGTAGAAATTCAGGTAAAAGCCACAGGATTAAATTTTATTGATGTTTTGGATGCTTTGGGATTATTGCCTTTTGAACGTAACTGGTTTGGTGTGGAATGTGCTGGGGAGGTTGTCGCCGTTGGTGAGGGTGTAACTCAGTTCGGTGTCGGTGATGCTGTGCTGGCTTTGGCTGCTGATAGTTTTAGTCAATATGTGACAACTAATGCTAATTATGTGATTGCTAAACCCAATTCCTTGAGTTTTGCAGCCGCAGCGACAATTCCTGCCAATTTCCTCACTGCTGCATATAGTTTGTGGGAAGTTGGGAAAATTCAACCGGGACAACGCATCCTCATTCACGCGGCGACTGGAGGAACAGGGATGGCGGCTTTACAAATTGCCCAAGCAGCTGGGTTAGAAGTGTTCGCTACAGCTAGTCCGGGGAAATGGGAGACTTTACGCGCTTTCGGTATTCAGCATATTTTTAACTCTCGTACTTTAAATTTTGCTGAGGAAATTCCAGAAATCACCCACGGCGAAGGGGTGGATATCGTGTTTAATTCTCTGTCTGGTGAGTTCATTCCTGCGAGTTTATCGGTACTCAAACCTCAAGGACAATTTATCGAAATTGGGAAACGGGGAGTTTGGAATGCACAACAAGTGGCTCAAGTCAAGCCCCATGTTTCTTATCATCTCGTGGATTTGATGAGTGTTGCTCAACAAGAACCAGGGAAAATTCAAACTTTGTTGCATCGTCTTATGGAGAAGTTTAACACTGGAGAAGTGCGATCGCTTCCTCAAACTATTTTCCCCGCCACCAAAATAGTAGAAGCATTGCAGATGATGCAACAAGCCAAACATATCGGTAAAATCATCATTACCCACACACCAACTGAGTTAGTAAAACCCCAAGCTACCTATTTAATTACAGGGGGAATGGGCGGTTTAGGTTTGCGTGTGGCACGTTGGCTAGTGGAAAAAGGTGCAAAATATCTTGTGCTTTTAGGACGTAACCAGCCAAATACAGAAGCAAAGTTACAAATTCAAGCTTTAGAAGCAGCCGGAGCTACAATTATTACGACCCAGGTTGATGTCAGCCAAAAAGCAGAATTAGCCGCAGTGCTGGCAGACATTCAGCAAAATTATCCGCCTTTACTTGGTGTCATTCATGCCGCCGGAGTTTTAGATGATGGAGTTTTGCAGCAATTAAATTTAGAAAGATTGCAGGGTGTCATGAGTCCGAAAGTTACTGGGGCTGAGAATCTACATCTATTAACCCAAAACATTCCTCTTGATTATTTTATCATGTTTTCCTCGGCTGCTTCTCTACTGGGTTCTCCAGGACAGGCAAATCACGTAGCTGCAAATACATTTTTGGATGCTTTAGCCCAATATCGCCGTCACCAGGGATTACCAGCACTGAGTATAAATTGGGGTGTATGGTCAGATATTGGGGCAGCTACTCAAGGCAAAATTGCCGAGCAAATGAGTCTGCGTGGTATCAGTGGAATTACTCCCAATCAAGGTATAGATATTTTAGAATTTCTCCTCACCCAATCTTCCACACAGGTAGGGGTAATTCCCGTGAATTGGTCAGAACTTCTCAAACAAAGATTTTCTTCACCTTTTTTGAGCGATTTTTACCACAAAAGGCCAGCAACCTCTAATCAAAATCAAACTTCTCAACTAATACAGCAAATCCAATCTTTAGGCGTAAAAGAACGTATTGTATACTTGAAAAAGTATCTACAAACAGAAGTTAGTCAAGTATTAGGTTCTTCTTCTGCTCAATTACCAGATGTAGGGTTAGGGTTTTTTGACATGGGTATGGATTCACTCATGATGGTAGAGTTGCGTAGTCGTTTAGAAGCAGGTTTAAACCAAACAATTTCTTCTACAATATTGTTTGAGTATCCCCATATTAATGGTCTAGCTGAATATATGGCTACGGAGTTGTTAGCGAAAGATAGTGTAATTTCCCCAAGAATTGAACAGAAGTGTTTCACCCCTTTAGATAATTTTTCCTCTGAAGAGGGTGTTGGATTATCTATCACAGCAGAATTAGAAGCTTTAGAATTGATGGGGCGACAACCAAGTTAAAGTGGTTGCTGTATAAGCATCATAGCCACCAAACTTCGCTGGTTTTTAAGAAGTACCGGGGTATGGCTAGTGACAGTGCGCCAGTGTTTCCCAATATGTCACCTGATCCCAAAAAACGGGGTCTGCCGTTGAGCGATCGCGCAATTAAAAGGTTGATTCAGGATATCTCTGAGGTAGCCAAAGTAAAATTTTCTTGTCACTGGTTACGCCATTCCCACGCAACAAGGGCGGTGGATAGTAAACCACTTTTTGAGGTGCAAGACCAATTGGGGCATAGTAAGAGCGATACCACAAAGGCTTATATCCGCACCAAAAAAGTTGTTATGCCATTTCATCCAACCTGAATATAAGTTAGTTGAAGAAGGATACCAACTATAACTATCGTAATCAGGTTTAATAGCTATTGTATCTTCTACTTTAAGTTCGCTATCTAAGATAACAATACTTCTAGCAATACTGTAGCCAAAAAAAGAGTATAAAAAAGAGGGCTGATGTAGTAGAGTTATAGTCTTCCAATGGCTAGGCAGGTAAAATTACACATAATTTCCAAGTTGCGCCATGATTCTGCGTTATATATACCTTACCAACATCCTGACCCCAATCATCGTTCCCAGCGTAAATACGGAGAGAAGCTGGACTGGCGTAATATATCTGATGAATATTTGTGTCAAAGTAGTATTGAATCAGATATCCAAACTGATATTTATCAAGCTACTTTATCTGTATTGTGCGACGATAAATATACACAATTAGAAATAAGTTCTTTATCATTATTAAATCTACATGAAAGTGAAATAGATAATTACGTGGAGTTTCAATGTGATAATTTAATAAAATGTTATGAATAACTTATCTAGAATAATAAATGACATAACTACTTATTTTCTAACTAATCCATTTACTGTAATTAATGAGTTTAGCTATCGAATAGATTTAGACGATAATATACTACTAGTTAAATGGTCGAACAAATACGGAATAGGTGTAAGTCTTCTTCTATTACATCTAATTGATTTATAGTGTTATTACCTTTAACTGAGATATCTATATCATCAGCTATACCATCATATAAGTTAACTGTAATTAAACCTCTCTTTAAAGCTAAGGTATGTGCTTTATCTATATTAATTAAAGTATGTTTAACTATTCTTCTACATCTATTATCTAATAACCAGGTACGTATAGTTAGAGGTGTTTCTTCTACATTAGATAATGCAGCTTTAATTGCATTAAGATACACACCTTTAAATTCTCTTATGTAATAGGTGTAACTAACATTAGGTTTCTTATATTCAACATATAAGTCCCACACTTCTAGTAGCGATAGTTCAGGTTTAGCAATACTCGTAGGTGAACTAACTAAACGCAACTTAGCTCGTAACCCGTATTCTTCAAGTATTGAATTGTAAAAAGTAATGTTAAATTCCCCATCACTTTTTTCTAACTTTCCATCCTCTAATTCGAGTTGTAAACGACGTTGTAATCTAGCAGCTACGTTCTCCCATCCTTCTACTAAAGATATACCAGTGGCGAGTTTAACCTGTTTAGAGTTAGAAAAATAGGTGCGGGGGAAACAGGCTTTAACACTTCCTGAATCAACACGCACTGAGACTTGACCCTTCTTAGACTTAGAAAACATAATGCTCAAATCATGCTCAATTGACCTGTAAAGCTATATAATCACGAGTGAGCCTAGAAGTCAATCTTTATCTAACAACAGTCTATAAGCCGTGTCAGATAGTAGTTGGTGATGCTCACCGTTACTCGCCATCAAACCACCCCACTGATTTATATCATCGGTATTATATGTCAATAAACTGCCATCAAAGTGAGTAAACTGACCACCAGCTTCTGTTAAGATTAATTCTGGAGCTGCTATATCCCAATCTTTAGGGGCAGATTTACCCGACAAAGAAACGTAGACATCCGCCTGTTGTTCCACAATAGCGACAATTTTGCACCCTATACTGCCTACAGATTTGTAATTTTGACAAGGAAAGTTTTGTAATAAGTAATCTAAAGATTCATTGCGGTGAGAGCGACTGGCAACTACAGTTAAATCTGCCACCGGCTTACCTGATGAGACTTGAATGGGAGCAAAGCCATTGCGGGTTTCCACAAATGTACCCCCACCTTTTGTAGCAAAGTATAACTTTTCGGTTTC
>NZ_CP007203.1:2348411-2349797 GCF_000340565.2 Nodularia spumigena CCY9414 | reverse complement strand
GTGGCTTCCTCGGCTTCAATGCGTGTACTAATGTGATAAGTGCTTTCAATGGTTTCCCTTTTTTTAGTGCCATGCTCTAAAAGTCGTTTGTTGTTTCACACGTCCCAGAGAGTGACCAGTATGCACAAGTGGTACACCTAACCAACCAGCAACCCGACAACCCACATATCCAGCATCGGCGTAATGGCTATGAATCACATGGGGTAATTTTCCTACTTGGCGCAGGTGCTTGAGTAATTCATCGGCAAAATTATCTAAATGCGGCCAGAGAACTTCTTTGCGGAGATAACGACGTGGCCCGCAGTTAACACGAATAATTTGGGCTTTGTCACTTAGAATTTCTACTGGTTGAGCATAATCGGAACTAACTTTGGGATCATTAACTAAACGGGTTACCAGGTCTACTCGTTCTACTTGTGGATTTGCTGCTAAGGCTTGAGCCAATTCTACAGCATATTTAATTTGTCCACCCGTGTCTGCATCTGGTATTTGCTTCACCCAAGCGAGCGCCTATATCGCGGTAGAATTTTAAAGCATCTTCGTAGCGTTCTAAAGCTTGGTCACGTCGGTCTAGAAACTGCAAAACATCGCCAATGGCTTTTAATGTATTTGCTTCACCCAAGCGATCGCCTATATCGCGGTAGAATTTTAAAGCATCTTCGTAGCGTTCTAAAGCTTGGTCACTACGTTTGAGAAACTGCAAAACATCGCCAATGGCTTTTAATGTATTAGCTTCACCCAAGCGAGCGCCTATATCGCGGTAGAATTTTAAAGCATCTTCGTAGCGTTCTAAAGCTTGGTCACTACGTTTGAGAAACTGCAAAACATCGCCAATGGCTTTTAATGTATTAGCTTCACCCAAGCGAGCGCCTATATCGCGGTAGAATTTTAAAGCATCTTCGTAGCGTTCTAAAGCTTGGTCACGTCGGTCTAGAAACTGCAAAACATCGCCAATGGCTTTTAATGTATTTGCTTCACCCAAGCGATCGCCTATATCGCGGTAGAATTTTAAAGCATCTTCGTAGCGTTCTAAAGCTTGGTCACTACGTTTGAGAAACTGCAAAACATCGCCAATGGCTATTAATGTATTTGCTTCACCCAAGCGAGCGCCTATATCGCGGTAGAATTTTAAAGCATCTTCGTAGCGTTCTAAAGCTTGGTCACGTCGGTCTAGAAACTGCAAAACATCGCCAATGGCTTTTAATGTATTTGCTTCACCCAAGCGATCGCCTATATCGCGGTAGAATTTTAAAGCATCTTCGTAGCGTTCTAAAGCTTGGTCACTACGTTTGAGAAACTGCAAAACATCGCCAATGGCTATTAATGTATTTGCTTCACCCAAGCGAGCGCCTATATCGCGGTAGAATTTTAAAGCATCTTCGTAGC
>NZ_CP007203.1:2336190-2348351 GCF_000340565.2 Nodularia spumigena CCY9414 | reverse complement strand
AACATCGCCAATGCTTTAATGTATTGCTTCACCCAAGCGATCGCTATATCGCGGTAGAATTTAAAGCATCTTCGTAGCGTTCTAAAGCTTGGTCACTACGTTTGAGAAACTGCAAAACATCGCCAATGGCTATTAATGTATTTGCTTCACCCAAGCGAGCGCCTATATCGCGGTAGAATTTTAAAGCATCTTCGTAGCGTTCTAAAGCTTGGTCACGTCGGTCTAGAAACTGCAAAACATCGCCAATGGCTTTTAATGTATTTGCTTCACCCAAGCGATCGCCTATATCGCGGTAGAATTTTAAAGCATCTTCGTAGCGTTCTAAAGCTTGGTCACGTCGGTCTAGAAACTGCAAAACATCGCCAATGGCTATTAATGTATTTGCTTCACCCAAGCGAGCGCCTATATCGCGGTAGAATTTTAAAGCATCTTCGTAGCGTTCTAAAGCTTGGTCACGTCGGTCTAGAAACTGCAAAACATCGCCAATGGCTATTAATGTATTTGCTTCACCCAAGCGAGCGCCTATATCGCGGTAGAATTTTAAAGCATCTTCGTAGCGTTCTAAAGCTTGGTCACTACGTTTGAGAAACTGCAAAACATCGCCAATGGCTATTAATGTATTTGCTTCACCCAAGCGAGCGCCTATATCGCGGTAGAATTTTAAAGCATCTTCGTAGCGTTCTAAAGCTTGGTCACTACGTTTGAGAAACTGCAAAACATCGCCATAAACTTTAAGTAAATCACTGTAGCGCTTTAGTTCATCTGTATTCTCTGGTTGCTGCCATTCGTGATATAAACGCTCATACAATGTTAACCGAATGGGAAAATAATAATTATTTTTCAATAATTCGTCGCAATTATCGTGATTATTTTCACGGTAATAGATGCTAGAAAAAGCCTGGATATATTCCCCCAGTTCACAGTGATGATGAAAAATTTCCAGATATTCCGCCACATCATCCAGTTTATCTGTAGTTAAAAGTTGCGGTTTCCGACATTTTTCGTAGTATGCGATGGCGCATTGATGCGCTGCTGGTGAAGATAATTTTTGTAAATAAGTTTGAATTAACGGTGGAAAATAAAACTTCAGCACTCCTTGCTGTTTCTTCTCTTGTAATAAAGAACGTTTTGCTAGTTTTCGCAACTGTAACTTTACTTCTGTCTCGTCGGCGAAGTCACCTAAAGACATCTCCATTGCTGCTGAACAGTCAAAAGCTAGGCGATACACACTCAAATAGTGCAACCAATTTTGTAAACCGGGTTCTAAACGTTGCAGACTCGCATCCAAAATTTTAGCAATACTCGCCTCTGGATCATGTTGATGCAAACCTAATATACTGAAAATATCTGATTTTAAAAGACTAATATCCGCCTCTTCTCCCTCCTCAGCTTTTAGCCACCCAGCCACTAGCTTCAGCAACAAAGGATGTCCATCTGTTTTATTGACAAATGCTACTAAATCTGATTCTGCACCTTTAATTTCCAGTGCTTGCAATAATTGTACCCCAGCATCTGTAGCCAGTCCAGACAGTGGTAGCCAATGACTTTGGTTGAGAGTGTTATTTGGTAGAGTTGGTTGTTCACGGCTAGTCACCAAAATTACACTCTTACTGCTAGAACTAAACCAACGCAGCAAAAACTGTAGATAAGTCTGCCATTGCTGTTCATTTTGCTGTAAGGTTTCCAGGTTATCTAGTACCAGTAAATATCGTTCTGTTTGCAAACAATTACAAACAGCAATTAATAAATCTTCTGGTTTTTCTGGCGCTGGTTTTCCCAACTCATCCAACAACCAACGTCCCCAAACTGCAAAAGGATACGCGTCACTAAAACTTGTCCAAATTTGCTGCGGAAAATCTGTTAATTGTTCACATAATTTCGCAACTAACGCCGATTTTCCATAACCACCCGCCGCAGTTACACCGACAAGCCGCACATTGTCTGAATGTATCCATTGCTGCATTTGCTCAAGTTCATCTGTCCGTCCTTGCCAATAGCTAGTATCAGGACGCAGCGAGTTAATTATAGAATTAGTGGTGTGGGAATTTATCCGTTTTCCTACGGACGACTCCAGTCAATCAGGTGGCGGATTTCCGTAGTTGTTGAAAGTAATATTATCACCCAAGTGATTAGTAGTATTATCACCAATCTTAGTTTGATAACCCTTCCCACCACTATAGATGTTCTGAATCTGGCTGCTGTTATCTTCCACCCGATGAATGTTAATTTCATCAGCAATTTTTTTTACATCTTGAGCAAAATCAGGATCAGCTTGCATCTCACCTAACAGATAAACTGCAACTTGCTGTAAAGCGTCTTCTTTACCTTGTTCAACTTCAGCTAAAGCCCGATTAGCAGCAGTATTACCACTCAGTTTTTGCCTAATCTTGGTATATAATTCATCAATTTTTTGCAGTCCAGTTTCAGTAAACTTTTCGCCTAACTTACCAATACTTGACTCAAAAAACTTAGTATAAGCAATTTTAGCGATCGCCAGTGCTGCTGGTAAAGTCAGATCAACCATATCTAGTGCATTTTTTAGACATTAGGTAGATAATATAGGAATCCGGTTTGATTTATGAAAAAATTAAGTATTGTAGGGTGCGTTAGGATGAAATCCGTAACGCACCATTATTAAAGCTTTGGTGCGTTACGCTACCGCTAACACACCCTACGTGTTTGTTCAATAATCAAATAGTAGTCCTATAGATGATTTTTAGGTTGAATTACAGTCTTAACTTGCTGAATTCACCCAAATTCTCAAGTAAACAAAACACAAGCAGACAATTCCATTTCCCGTTTCCCCATTCTCAAACTCTTTGTCAACTGCGTAGCAGCATTTTGGTAAGTTAGTACATAGTTTGAAACAATTGCAGTTAAGTCAAAGAGGGGATTACGTTGAGTCAACATCCAGATGCCATTGCACCCCACGGTGGACAATTGGTGAACCGTATCGCTACACCAGAACAAAAGGCAGAATTTCTCTCAAAAGCCGACTTTTTGCCACGAGTGCAACTTGATGCGCGGGCGGTTTCTGATTTAGAGATGATTGCTATCGGCGGTTTTAGTCCACTCACGGGTTTTATGAACCAGTCAGACTACACCCGCGTAGTCAAAGAAATGCGGCTTGCTAATGGACTGGCGTGGTCAATACCAATTACACTGTCAGTAACAGAAGAAGTAGCCGAACCACTCCCCGAAGGCGGCCTCATCCGTCTGGATAACGCCAACGGTGAATTTATCGGAGTTTTGCAACTGACGCAAAAGTATATCTACGATAAAACCCAAGAGGCGATTAATGTTTACCGCACTGATGACGCTAAACATCCAGGTGTGCAAGTAGTCTACAATCAGGGTTCTGTAAATCTTGCAGGTGACATTTGGCTATTACAACGCGATCCCCATTCCCAGTTTCCCACCTATCAAATCGATCCCGCAGCTTCACGACAGATGTTTAGGGAAAAGGGTTGGAAAACTATCGTTGGTTTTCAAACTCGTAACCCCATCCATCGCGCCCACGAATATATCCAAAAGTGTGCTATGGAAACCGTCGATGGTTTATTCTTGCATCCGTTGGTAGGAGCGACCAAAGAAGATGATATTCCGGCTGATGTGCGGATGCGCTGCTATGAAATTTTGCTCGAACATCACTATCCCCAAGACCGAGTGATTTTAGCAATTAATCCGGCTGCCATGCGTTATGCTGGCCCAAGAGAGGCTATCTTCCATGCTTTAGTCCGGAAAAACTACGGTTGTACTCACTTTATTGTGGGACGGGATCATGCTGGTGTGGGTGATTATTACGGTACTTATGATGCTCAATACATCTTTGAGGAGTTTGAGCCAGGTGAATTGGGTATTGTACCAATGAAGTTTGAACACGCTTTCTACTGCACACGCAGCAAACAAATGGCGACAACTAAAACTAGCCCCAGCAAGCCAGAAGAACGTGTTCACCTCTCAGGAACCAAAGTCAGAGAAATGCTGCGCCGGGGTGAATTACCACCACCAGAATTTTCCCGTCCTGAAGTAGCCGCAGAATTGGCGCGAGCTATGCAAAAATCAGTGAACAGTTAACAGTTAACAGTGACATTTATCAAGGCATAAGGTGGGGGATTTAAATCCAATTATGTCTCTTAACCGATAACTGATAACTGATAACTGTTAACTGTTAATCAGCGAATTGTATAAACTTTAACTTTACACTACAGACTTCAGCCCTATAAGCTGTTAGCTGATGGGCTGAGGACTGATGGCTAATTATGAAGCGTCGGACTTTTTTACAACGGATTGGTTCAATACTCGCGGTCTTGGGTGTGACTGAAGCTCAGTGGTTGACTTTATGCGATCGCTACTCTCAAGCTTTGGCACAGCCTAGTCAACGTAAATTAGCATTATTGATTGGCATTAATCAATATCAAAAAAGTCCTGCATTGGGTGGTTGTCTCACCGATGTGGAACTGCAAAAAGAACTGTTAATTCATCGTTTTGGCTTCGTCGCCTCGGATATCCTGACTTTAACGGCAGAAAAAGCTACCAGGACATCGATTGAAGAGGCTTTTGTGGCACACCTGGGACAGCAAGTGAAAGCTGGCGATGTGGCTGTATTCCACTTTAGTGGCTATGGTACGCGCATCAAATCGGGCAGATTTATCGATACGGTGCAGAATGCTTTGGTTCCAGCTAATGCTCAAGATGCACAAAAAGATGAAATAGTCAACTATATATTAGAAGAAACAATCCGGCTATTGTTGCGATCGCTCCCCACAGACCGAGTAACAGCTGTATTGGATACGAGCTATAATGCTCCGAGCAAAGTCCAACCCACAGGATGGCGAATTCGCGTCCGTCCAGAATCAGCAGAAGCACAACTAGCAATAGAGGAACTTGAGTTTTTACAACAACTCCGAAGTCAAAACTCCAGCCCCATTCATGAACTTGTGTTGACTGCGACCTCTGACACTCAACAGTTAGCGAGGGAAATCTTATTTTCTGGGTTTAGTGCGGGGTTATTTACCTACGCCTTAACGCAATACTTGTGGGAAACGACACCAGCAACCACAATTCAATTCAGCCTTTCCCATGTGGGAAGCTATATGCATAAACTGGGGAGCAATCAGCAGCCAGGATGGTTGAGTGAGCAGAAAAATCAACCCAAAGCGTTAACTGTGGAAAATTTACTCCTACCAAACCGCACAGTTGGGGCGGAGGGAGTGATTAGAGTTATTGAAGATGATGGTAGAACAGCCCAACTATTTTTAGCAGGATTACCGCCACAAGTCTTAGAAAACTATGGAGCTAATTCCCGGTTTACCGTATTCACAGGAGAGGAGTTAATATTGCGATCGCGCACTGGGTTAACAGCAAAAGCCCAAATCTCTAAAATTAAACCAGAAACCCCCCTACAAGTAGGGCAACTATTCCAAGAAACTGTGCGGGTATTACCCAGAAGTGTGAATGTAATAGTTGGTTTAGATACTGGATTGGAAAGAATTGAACGCGTAGATGCGACAAGTGCTTTCGCGGCCATTAACCATGTTTCTACTGTAGTCGCCGGAGAACAACCAGCCGATTGTGTATTTGGTAAACTCTCAGAAACTCCCAGCCGCTATGGTTTATTCACTCCCGGAGGCAAACTCATCCCCAACACCTCTGGGGAATCTGGGGAAGCTGTGAAATTGGTAGTGCAAAGGTTAATGGGGAAATTACCAACTCTGTTAGCAGCAAAGTTATGGCGACTCACAGAAAATGAAGGTTCTTCCCGCTTACCAGTTAAAGCCACTTTGGAGATCGTGAATAATTTATCATCTCGCGTCGTCATGCAACGCGAAACAACACGAACTCTCAGCGCCGAACACCTGCAAAATAAATCACTGCTGACAGCCCTGAGTAATCCTATTGTACCCATTGGTAGTCGGATGCAGTACCGATTGCAAAATCAGAGCGATCGCCCGATTTATTTAATGCTGCTGGGGTTAAAAAATAATATCAATGCGATCGCCTTTTATCCTTGGCAATCCCCCGAAGAATCTACCTTTTTTAACTCCAAACCCCTGTTCCAACAAGTAGTTGTTGCCCCCGGTGAAACCCTATTATTACCAAAAGGTGTAACTGCTTCTGAATGGATGATCCCAGGGCCAGCCTATGAATGCGAACACCAAATGATTCTCAGTACCGCCCCCTTTAGCGAAACACTAGGATACCTAGAAAAATCTAAGTATCCGATCACAGACCAAAGACCCTTCGGGGCATTATTGAAACCTTTAGAAATTGCCCAAGTATTATTGCAAGATTTGCATAATGCCAGTGCAGTCAAATCCGAGATGAATAGTACATCCACTGACTCTTATGTATTAGATGTCAAAAATTGGGCTAGTTTCAACTTTGATTTTCAAGTAGCTTAAATTCTCTGTCTGTGTTCTTTGCATCTGTAGGGTGAAGTCTGGTTAATTATCAGAAATTTCACCCCACCCCCTCAAAGCTATGCTTTGTCTCCCCTCTCCGCCTGCACCAGAGGGGTGGAGGGGTTCCGCATTTATGACAAATACTTCCGCAATAATAACCCCAACTTTTCCTTAGTCGCCGCAGGTGCTTTATCTAACTGAGTTAAAATCGCATACTTCAACGCCGAATGAGCATCACTAACCGGCGGATTTTCACTCAAACGCCGTACAGTTTCTTGAATTGCCTTTTGAGCATTAACTGCATTGCGCTGTAAATTAGCAATGACCATTTCTACCGTCACACTATCATGATCTGGATGCCAGCAATCATAATCTGTTACTAATGCTAAAGTTGCATAGGCAATTTCTGCTTCCCTGGCTAACTTCGCCTCTGGTAAGTTCGTCATTCCAATCACTGTTGCATCCCAACTGCGGTAAAGATGGGATTCCGCCTTTGTGGAAAATGCTGGCCCTTCCATGCACACATAAGTGCCGCCACGATGTAGACCAACATCTGGTAAATTTAGAGAAGCGATCGCATCTGCTAACACCCCGGCTAAATTTTGACATATCGGATCACCAAAAGCAATGTGAGCCACAATTCCCTCACCGAAAAACGTCGAAACCCGATTTTTGGTTCTATCAATAAACTGATCTGGGATAACCATATCCAGTGGTTTCGCTTCAGCCTTTAAGGAACCTACAGCACTAGCCGAAATTAAATACTCTACACCCACTTGCTTCATTGCATAGATATTGGCGCGAAACGGCAACTCAGAAGGCAATAGAGTATGATTACGACCATGACGAGCTAAAAATGCGACTCTTGTTCCTGACAGCGTTCCCAAAATCAAAGCATCAGAAGGCGAACCAAAAGGAGTTTCAATTTGTACCTCTTCCACATCCTTCAGGTCTGCCATTTTGTATATACCACTACCACCAATAATCCCAATACGTGCTAATTCCATGATCTTTAAATTCTTGATTGCTGAGTTCCCAAGTTATTTTACCGAAAACCAGTAGCAGGGGAGGCAGGACAGTAAAAATCAGCTATTGTGTATTCTTGAGTAGTGCTACCTTTGCGGTCAATACTCATTTATTTTGTCCGTAACAATTACTTATTATTTATTCTTCAGTAGTGCTACTAAGGGCATTTTTGCTAAAAAGCTTTATATTAAGATGCATAAGTTATACAATCTTGAACCTTTTTTCATAAAGAATATGCAAACTACCGGTTCCTCAAACCAAATACCGTTAGAGAAGCTATTAAAGGACATCTTCGCTATTGGCAGAATTAGCCGCTACCATCAGCAGTTATTAATGTCAACGCTGCTGTCTAAAGAAGGCTTTAACGAAGAAGAACGGCTGCAAATTAGTCGAGTGTTTGATGCTTTGCAAAGAGGATTATTGAAAGTAGTAGATTAGAATCTGAGTCACGGGTGAATTTTTTGATAATTCAAATCGCCCTTAACCAATAGATATCAACCCTGAATAGTAATCAATATCGCAAAAATATGACAATTTTTCCCACTATGTTTCAACTATCCAATGGGATATTATCAGTAGGACTTACGCAAGAACTCTCTGAAACCCTCTTGACTTTGTGTCCTTTGTGTCCTTCTCCCTTGGCGCTAGCCTCTCCCTTTGGGAGAAGGGGAGACGCTTCGCGAACGTGGTTCGTTTTTTCATAAATTTGCGTAAGTCCTGATCAGGTCTAGATCATAGAGAATATATCAGAATTGGCAGTTGATACTGTTGATGCTACAGTTCCAGCAGTGAACCAGCACCAGAAACACCAAAGAAAAAATTGAGGTTAATTAACCCTCTTTAATCTGCAATCCCACTGATGCGGGATCAAAATTATCAGGAAAATGCGTGCTGCGATCGCAATCTGCTTTTTCCAGTTGCGCTCCCTTAAGGTCAGCTTGACGTAGATCCGCCGAAAATAACAAAGCTCCCCGAAGATCAGCATCTTGCAAATTAGCTTGACTGAGATTTGCAAAACTGAGGTAACAGCCTCTGAGATTCGCACCATTGAGATTAGCTTCACTTAAGTCAGCATAACTCAAATCAGATCCTTTGAGATCAACACCTTGCAAGTCAGCATCACCCAAGTTCGCTTCACTAAAATTGCGATTTCCCTCTGCATACCTTTCTAAGAGAGTCACAGCAGTATTAATCATCTGTTGAGAATTTGTTTCCGACATAGAACCGCCTCACAGCTTGTCTCATGATTACTGTACACCACACTCATTAATCATAAGACTGCTGATGCACAAATTGACAGACAATCAAAAATTGTGCGATCGCCTAGTTTTTTGACAGTATTTTCCACATGATTACTCATCCGCTTCAGTGTCATTTATATCCTGAAACTGATGGTCTGCCTTGATAGCATTCGCACAAATCCCATCACTGCTAGTCATAGCCGGACATCCCCAACTGACTGTTTCCGTAGAAATAAATAGTATAAATTGTTAGCTGACAGTCAATATTATATAATACAGCACTTTGCAAGTAAATGAAGTACACACATTAATATTATAAATCTTGTGGGGGAGGGCAAGGACTGCCCGCCCTTGTCTACCTACTCAGATGAAATATGTTGTATTATAAATTCGCCCTATGCCAATCCCCACCTTTCGGGTAGCCTCTCATAGAGAAGGTGGGGACTTTAGCATTCAGTTAATTGTTATTCAGAACAGCCCTTAGCTCCTTCAGCATCTTACCCTTTCTGATAAACGCTGGATCTTTTGCTAGTTCCCGAAGTTCTTCAGGACTGCTTGCCATGACAATATTATTGTAATCAGTAATAGCCGCGTTCAGCATATTGATATCAACAATGGGACTCTCCCCATTCTCAAGAAGTGCTTTATTTTGAACCACAGCAAACAGCATATTTACATCTTGGTATTCCTCCAATATCTTGTTAGCAGCTCGATTTAATTCGGATTGAATTGTTGGTGGAAGGATCAAACCAAAACGACCACCGCCACCGCGGCGGGGATTGAATCTGCTTGGAATTCTTGTTGGAAGGATAAAAATACCACCGCCGACGCCAGCTCCCCTATCTATGAAATTGTTAATAGCGTTTTGTTGATTATTTATGAAGTTAGTTACTCCAGGAATAGGACTACGACCAGCATTTGCTCTCATCGGCGCACCCACTAGAAAACCGAATAAACTTAACCCTAGAGCAAGAGACAGAGAGAGTTGTTTCTTCATGATTTTTATTTGTGATTAACTTTCTTGATAATGCACTATTTAGAACTGAAAACCGTAGCCCGCACTTATCGAAAGACCTAAGCCAGTATCGGAATTTTCAGTAATATCTGTAATAATAGCATTAAAAACTATGGGTGCATTCTTGAAAGGAGCAAAAGACCCACCTATATTGAGAATAGTTCCCGTCCAGCTACTTACCAAAGATGCTTGAGGCAAAACTCTCAAACCTAAGCCACCAAAAAGATTTACAGTATTTTCATCTGCCTCGATTGCTCCTTTAGAACTAAAATCACCAGTACCAAGACCTAGAGAAATTGTTAAAGGTAACTTGTTCTCAGGGTTATCTGGTTGCAGTGCAAATGACTTAGTAACTACTCCATAGACAGTATCTTTAGCCTCTCTAGCCTCTCCCCATTTAATCGGATTTGACCAACCAACAGCTACGGCTGTACCATCCCCCAAATATTTGTGCAACTTAAAACCTACACCGCCGCTATCACCAAAATCAAAACCTACACCACCTCCCACACTGATAATATCGATATTAACTTCCAATCCCACAGAATCAACCGGATTTCCCAACCCAAAACCAACATACAAAGAACCATCGTTCTGACCTTTATCTTGATCTAGAGGGAAAAATAAACCACCGCCAATATAGGCTTGCCCGGAACCTGCACCATAAGCCGAAGGAGTACCAGCTGTTGAACCAGGGGCAGCTTTTGGAGGTTCCCCTGGGCTAACGAGGGGTTCAATTAAAAGTTCTTGGCGTAATTTATTCGTCTCGCCAAAAGTGTCACCCACCGGTGATGAAGAATTTATTTGTCCGATAGTTTGGGGTCGTTTATCCTGAAATAAATCAGTTTGCTCTTTTGCTGGGTCTTTTAAATCAAAATCAGAATTACTAATTGCATTAGCAAATAAATCTTTCTCTAAATTATCATTGCTTTGTAATTTGTCTTGAGATTCCAGAAAAAAATTGTCTATAGCCAAAAAACTATTGAATGTTTTCGGTTTAACGTTAGCAGTCAAACTGTCACTAATATTGACACCATTGATTGCCAGAACAGCATTACTTTTGTTATGTCCTAACAATCTTTGGCGTAAGCTGATATTTTTCTGTGAATTAAGTGCAGATACTATAGAAGATGCTTTCACTTTTTGAGACGCACTCAATTCAGGCTCTTGATTTTCAGAAACAACATTATCCGCAGCCACTGCTGATTGGATAGAAAAAACTGTTAACGGCAGAAGCAAACTGATCAAGGTTGTCCCTAATTTCCAGTAAGCATAGTTCACACTAACAACTGGATAAATATCACTACCATTAATATTTTTATTTTTTTGTATTTTATCCATCAAAACAGTCCTTCTGTAAAATTTGTTTTTTGTAACATTGTATACTGTTTGTGTAAAATATTCTCTTGTAATCTAGTAATTTTACGGAAATGCTGCTAATTAAGCTCGTGGGCAAGACTTCCGAAGTCGACGCGCTTGAGCGCTAGATAGGTTGCATCTCATAGGTATACATTTAATTCATAGCACCTAGCTAAAGTGCATAATATTAAGTTATTTGACATACTTCCACGAAGATAATTCGGTGGATTCTAGGCTCACACAGCAATTGCAGGCGTAGCCGATAGTAACTAAGAAAAGTCGCATTACCAAAACATATTATCAGTATTTTACAACTATAATCTTAAAATTGCGAGAATATGACAAAATTAGGGACTTCAAAACAAAAAAATCCCCAATTTGTAGTCGGAGTTAGGACGGTAGTCCGTAACCCACCATTATCCTTCAATTTAAGGTGGGTTAAGCGATCGCTTTCCCCGACTACAATTTTTGGGTAATTTATTTTTTGGTGTTCCCTTAACAACAGTTGACTGCTATATAAAACCTAGACAAAACTAGACTTTACTTTCTACTTCAACGGGAGCATGGGAGCAGTTATCCCTCAGTAGACTTTCACGCCTTAGCCAGACGCGATTGTGTTCCAATTAAGTTTCTGAAAAAGACTACCACCATCATTGCTTGGTTTTCGCGTCGGCAATAGTCTCAATTCAATACTTGATATCACCGTATTATATATCAAGTAGTTGATTTTTTCCTAAAATATATATTGATTTTTGTCAATATAAGTATAGTTTTGTCTATAAAATTGTCAACTTAGGACTTGCTCACCCCAGGCTTAAAATCGGGAATTTTAACTTTTGCTATCTACCGAAACTAAAGCGTGGGGACTTTACTGATGATGCTTGATAATAATAATAATTTCTGAAATTACCTTTCTGTCCATTAGCAACTATACCTAAAATATTAATAGGCGCTAGTTTCAGATCAGCTACTGCTCGCTCAAACACAGAACGATCTGTTTTATCTATCCTTGCTACTATCAAAAGTCCATCTGTTTGGGAGCCTATTAAAGTAGCGTCAGCTAGTCCAGATGCGGGAGGTGTATCATAAATAACTAAATCAAATTCGTTATAAAAT
>NZ_CP007203.1:2328222-2336130 GCF_000340565.2 Nodularia spumigena CCY9414 | reverse complement strand
TGCCCCCCTGCATCTTTTCCCCTGCGTCTTCTCCCCTGCTCCCTGCTCCCTGCCCCCCTGCATCTTTTCCCCTGCGTCTTCTCCCCTGCTCCCTGCTCCCTGCCCCCCTGCCTCTTTTCCCCTGCGTCTTCTCCCCTGCTCCCTGCTCCCTGCCCCCCTGCATCTTTTCCCCTGCGTCTTCTCCCCTGCTCCCTGCTCCCTGCCCCCCTGCATCTTTTCCCCTGCGTCTTCTCCCCTGCTCCCTGCTCCCTGCCCCCCTGCCTCTTTTCCCCTGCGTCTTCTCCCCTGCTCCCTGCTCCCTGCCCCCCTGCATCTTTTCCCCTGCGTCTTCTCCCCTGCTCCCTGCTCCCTGCCCCCCTGCATCTTTTCCCCTGCGTCTTCTCCCCTGCTCCCTGCTCCCTGCCCCCCTGCATCTTTTCCCCTGCGTCTTCTCCCCTGCTCCCTGCTCCCTGCCCCCCTGCATCTTTTCCCCTGCGTCTTCTCCCCTGCTCCCTGCTCCCTGCCCCCCTGCATCTTTTCCCCTGCGTCTTCTCCCCTGCTCCCTGCTCCCTGCCCCCCTGCCTCTTTTCCCCTGCGTCTTCTCCCCTGCTCCCTGCTCCCTGCCCCCCTGCATCTTTTCCCCTGCGTCTTCTCCCCTGCTCCCTGCTCCCTGCCCCCCTGCATCTTTTCCCCTGCGTCTTCTCCCCTGCTCCCTGCTCCCTGCCCCCCTGCCTCTTTTTACCGAGGACGTGTCACCATAGAACTGGAGTTGCCTAAAGATGCAAAAGGAGATAGAACCTTGAAAAGTCAGCAATTTGGGAATTGGCAAACCACAGTTTTTGGAATTGTGTTAGCACTTATTGTCCTCGTCGGACTAAATTCCTTTGTAATTCTCAACCCAGGACAAGCAGGAGTCATCAGCATCTTAGGTAAAGCTAGAGATGGTGCGCTACTAGAAGGCATTCACATTAAACCACCCCTTGTGTCGGTAGTTGATGTGTATGATTTGACGGTACAAAAATTTGAAGTCCCAGCCGAAAGTTCTACTAAGGACTTGCAAAATTTATCAGCAAGATTTGCCATTAACTTTCGCCTTGACCCCACACAGGTAGTTGAGGTGAGACGGAAGCAAGGAACTTTAGCAAATATTGTCTCAAAAATCATTGCTCCTCAGACACAGGAAGCATTTAAAATCGCTGCGGCGAGAAGAACAGTCGAAGAAGCAATTACCAAAAGGAGTGAATTAAAAGACGACTTTGATTTTGCTTTGGGCAATCGCTTGGCTAAATATGGGATAATTGTGCTAGATACTAGCGTAGTTGACTTGAATTTCTCGCCAGAATTTGCCAAAGCTGTAGAAGAAAAACAAATAGCTGAACAGCGAGCGCAAAGAGCTGTTTATATAGCCAGGGAAGCCGAACAACAAGCTCAGGCGGATGTGAATCGCGCCAAGGGTAGAGCCGAAGCCCAAAAACTCTTAGCAGAGACTCTCAAAGCCCAAGGTGGGCAGTTAGTTCTGCAAAAAGAAGCAATTGAAGCTTGGAGAAATGGCGGCTCTCAGATGCCTAGAGTCCTCGTTATGGGTGGTGAATCTCAAGGCGGTGTGCCATTCCTTTTCAACTTAGGAAATCCCGAATACAATCAACCGTAATTTGAGTAAATAATCAAAATGGGGTGGGGATAACCCACCTCAGATACCACAGCCAAACCCAGAAAATCATAAATTGATTTATGACGACACCAAATCACCAAAACCTGACCATCTCAGAAGCTACAAAAATCCTGCATAAATTCAACTGCTTAGACATCGCACCCATTCTCAAACCCTCAGAAAAAGCCTTGGTGCGTCGGGCTTTAACTTTGGTAGCTAGTATTTCAGATTACCAAATATTAGGGATTTGTGCTGATACCGCCGAAGATGGGATACTGGCGATGAGGACTTATTCTCATGCTTTTGGCTATGAAGTCCCCACTGATTTAGCCACACCCGAAGGGCCTGTTTATATCAAATTAAATGGCAAGAATGGGTTATGTTATCTGGATGCTTATGCCGGACATCATCGGGGTGTATTAATTTCTTGCCAATCTTATAATGAGGGGGGAATCAACGAAATGTATGGACATTTACCCCTGGATTTATTTGTGTAGAATTTGCCACTGTTGCAGGAAGCATTCCAAATGTGTAAGTTAAATTTACTCACGAGATTGTAACTTACACAGGAGGATAAACCCCTGGGAATGTTCCCATCTTGGTAAAACTAGATGTTCTACAGATACTGACTAATGACCAATGACCAATGACTAATTTTTATGAGTATTATTACATTACAATCAGTTAAAAAAGATTTTGGCATCAAAGAACTTTTACGAGATGCCAGTTTTAGTTTAGATGCTACTGATAAAGTTGGCTTAATTGGGACTAACGGTTCTGGTAAGTCAACTTTATTAAAAATGATTGCCGGATTAGAATCAATTGATAGTGGACAAATTACCTTTAGTTCTGGTGCAAAAGTAATTTACTTACCGCAGCAGCCAGATTTAGATGAAAATCACACAGTTTTAGAGCAAATTTTTGCGGATAGTGGTGAACATCTGGCTTTGGTACGTGAGTATGAAGAATTATCTCATAAATTGGTTCATCATCCAGAAGATAGTCAATTGATGTCCCGCTTGTCTGGGGTAATGCAACGCATGGAAACTGCTGGCGCTTGGGAACTGGAAACCAACGCCAAAATTATCTTAACTAAGTTAGGCATTTCTGATTTTGATGCGGTTATTGGTACTTTGTCAGGAGGCTATCGCAAGCGCATCGCTTTAGCAACAGCTTTACTATCAGAACCAGATGTTTTATTGATGGATGAACCGACAAACCATCTGGATGCGCTGTCTGTGGAATGGCTGCAAAGTTATTTAAATCGCTTTCGGGGCGCACTTTTGCTGATAACTCACGACCGCTATTTTCTTGACCAAGTTACAAACCGAATTATTGAAATCGACCGAGGCGATATTTACACTTATTCCGGTAATTATTCATATTACCTGGAAAAGAAAGCTTTAGCTGAAGAATCGGCAATTAGTAGCCAACGCAAACACAAAGGTATATTACGCCGAGAATTAGAATGGTTAAGCCGGGGACCAAAAGCCAGAAGTACCAAACAAAAAGCCCGAATTCAACGCGTTGAAAGTTTGCGGGAGACTGAGTTTAAACAAGTTCAGGGGAAAGTTGATATTTCCACAGTTAGCCGTCGTATTGGTAAAAAAGTTATTGAATTAAATAACATTTCTAAAGGCTATGATGGACGGACTTTAATTAAAGATTTCACCTACGAATTTAGTCCTGAAGACCGCATTGGAATTATTGGCGGGAATGGAACTGGTAAATCTACTTTAATGGATATGATTACCAAACGTATTCAACCAGATTCCGGTATTGTGGATATTGGGACGACAATTCACATCGGCTATTTTGACCAGCATTCGGAAGAGTTACTTTCAGCCGTAGACGAAAATCAGCGCGTGATTGACTACATTAAAGAAGAAGGCGAATTTGTCAAAGTCTCTGATGGAACTCAAATTTCTGCTTCTCAAATGTTAGAACGGTTTCTGTTTCCCGGAAACCAGCAGTATGCGCCAATTAATAAATTATCTGGTGGGGAAAAACGCCGTTTGTTTTTATTGCGGATTCTGATTGGTGCGCCTAATGTGTTGATTTTAGATGAACCTACCAATGATTTAGATGTGCAGACATTGGCGGTTTTAGAGGATTATTTAGAAGATTTTCCTGGTTGTGTAATTGCAGTTTCTCACGATCGCTACTTTTTAGATCGGACTGTAGATACTATTTTTTCCTTGGAAGAGGGCGGGAATCTGCGGAAATATCCAGGTAATTACTCAATTTATCTAGATTACAAGAAGGCTGAGGAGGAAGAAGCAAAACAGCAACAAGCAGCTAATACGAAGGAAAAACCCCAGGAAGATGTAAAAGTTGCAGCTTCGTCTTCAGACAGCGACAATAAAAAGCGCCGCAGACTATCAAACTGGGAAAAGCGGGAATTTGAGGAGTTGGAAGGAAAAATTGCCAAGTTGGAAACTGAGAAAGCCACAGTGGAAAAAGCTTTGGTAAATGTCTCTGCTGGGAATTACACTCAAGTTCAGAAACTCTATGAACAAGTGGAAAATCTCAAGCATTCGATTGATACGGCGACAGAACGGTGGTTAGAATTAGCAGAGATGGATTCTTAATAAAATCGGTAAGAAATAATATGTCTGTTAAAGTTGGTGATACTGCGCCTGATTTCTCTCTTTGCGCCCAAAATGGTTCCACAGTTAGCCTCAGCGCTTTTCGTGGTCAAAAAGCTGTGGTTTTATACTTTTATCCCAAGGATGATACCCCAGGATGTACAGCTGAATCTTGTGCTTTTCGGGATCAATACGAAGTGTTTAAAACTGCTGGTGCGGAAGTGATTGGCGTTAGCGGAGATTCTAACGAGTCTCACCAGAAATTTGCACAGAAGTACAATTTACCTTTTACGCTGTTGAGTGATCAAGGCGACAAAGTACGGAAGCAATACGGCGCAACTGCAATGTTTGGTTTTGTCCCTGGTCGTGTGACTTATGTCATTGACAAAGAGGGCGTTGTGCAGTATGTGTTTGATTCAATGTTGAATTTTAAGGGTCACGTTGAGGAAGCGCTGAAGACTTTGCAACAGTTGGCGGTGTAAAAGAACCTCACCCCCAGCCCCTCTCCTTGGTAAGGAGAGGGGAGCTAAAGAGGGGAGTTAGAGAGGGGAGTTAGAGAGGGGAGTTAGAGAGGGGAGCTAGAGAGGGGTTTGGGCTTAGTTGAGGTGGAGTAGACGCAGGCAATCCTTGGTTTGGTTGGGTTACTCTACGAGAAGGCTACGCCTACACAAGGCTTCAACCCAACCTACTCTTTTTTCTTTCATCAGAGTCATAAAAGAGCGTTAGTCATATCCGTGGGGGAGGGCAAAGATGCCACTTCTTCGTGGTATCCGGGAACCGCCCCTACAGGAGATGAGGATCTTTAATTCTCCCCCCTGCTCCCTGCCCCCTGCCCCCTTGCCTCTACTTATGGGAGTGGGCTTTTTCGGATACAGCCTGGGCGGAATTACCGTTTTTGCCGTTGGTGTGTCCGTTATTATGGCGGGGTTGGATTACTCCGTAACCGCCGTGGTTACGTTCGTAAATCACATTGATTTCGCCAGTTTCAGCATTGTGGAACATATAAAAGTCGTGTCCCACTAGTTGCAGCTGTTCTGTGGCTTCTGCAACGGTCATGGGTGGCATGGAAAAATATTTTGTACGGACAACCTCATTTGGTAATTCGGGGGTGCGATCGCCTATTAAATCCGCCGCTACTGGTTCGGGAACTAATACTTGATTTGTGGGTGGAGCATTAGTTTTCTGATCTTGAAGTCTTTCCTTATATTTACGCAGTTGACGGGCAATTTTATCTGCTACTAAATCAATACTGGCGTATAAATTTTCGCTGCTTTCCTCCGCACGGATAACACTACCATTTGCAAAAATGGTGACTTCCGCCGCTTGCTTGGTGGTGATTCGAGGATTACGGGCGACACTCAGATGCACATCCACTTCATTGGTGATGTTCTGAAAGTGACTAACGGCTTTTTCAATTTTTTGATGTACATACTCCCGAATAGCATCGGTGATTTCAATATTTTTGCCGTGGATGACAAGCTTCATGTAAACTCTCCCACTGATATATTTGACGTGAATTTGTTTTGTATGAAAAGAGGTCGCGGTAAGTCTTTCACTACCGCCAAAACAAATTTTGAACAATTTTAATGTACTGCTTATGGGTTTGCTCTGTGTTGGATTTTATCCGGTTCGAGATGCAAACGATTTATGAGATTCACCAGCCAGTGCATTCGTTCTGATTCTGTTTGGCGTGATGCTGATTGCAGAGAGTTCCTCCTAACACCGTTGAGGTTATATATTCAACTTAGCATTTTGTATTCTAGAATGCACCTGACTTTGGCGTTCCTTTAAAATCCTTTGCATTGCTTGACATTTCTTGACTCAACATCTGTAAATTGAAATATATTTGGTGAAGAAACCAGTTGATTTTTTACGTGATTCGTAGTATGGAAACTGTTTATAGACGTTGTTTGTTATTTAACGCAGGTTTGATACCATACACAGATGCGCTTTTATGGCAGCGATCGCTTCTCAAAGAGCGGATTCTTCAACCTAGTTTAGAAGATGTGTTAACATTGCTAGAGCATCCGCCTGTCTATACTTTGGGACAAGGCAGCAATCTAAATTTTCTCAAGTTTGACCCGGATAATTGTAAGTTCGATGTTCACAGAGTTGAACGCGGTGGCGAAGTAACTTATCATTGCCCTGGTCAAGTTGTGGGGTATCCTATTTTAAATTTGCAATATTATTGTAAAGATTTGCATTGGTATTTACGGCAGCTAGAAGAAGTATTAATTCGGGTATTAGCAGTTTATGGGTTGACAGGCGATCGCCTACCGGGTTTTACTGGAGTTTGGCTAGAAGGTCGAAAAGTTGCCGCCATCGGGATTAAAGTCAGCCGTTGGATTACTATGCACGGCTTTGCATTCAATGTTTGTCCTGATATGTCAGGCTTTAAACAAATTATCCCTTGTGGTATTGCTGATAAACCCGTCGCCAGTTTAGCCGAATGGATTCCCGGTATTACCTGCGAAGAAGTGCGCGTTAATATAGCTGATTGTTTTGCGGAAGTCTTCGGTGTGGAATTAGTGGAGACAATGAAAGACTAAACGGCTGGTGCGGCAGAAATTACCAAAAATACTAGCAGTACCAAAATTAGGATACTGAGTTTAACAATCAGGTAGTTGGTAGGGTCAGATAACGTCAAGTTGTAAATCATCACAACCTCCAATTATAGATTCCTGCTATATAAAACCTAGACAAAACTAGACTTTACTTTCTACTTCAACGGGAGCATGGGAGCAGTTATCCCTCAGTAGACTTTCACGCCTTAGCCAGACGCGATTGTGTTCCAATTAAGTTTCTGAAAAAGACTACCACCATCATTGCTTGGTTTTCGCGTCGGCAATAGTCTCAATTCAATACTTGATATCACCGTATTATATATCAAGTAGTTGATTTTTTCCTAAAATATATATTGATTTTTGTCAATATAAGTATAGTTTTGTCTATGAAATTGTCAACTTAGGACTTGCTCTACCTTTATTGTGACTCAAAAATTCCTAAAGCAGTGCTGAGGTAACATTTTGTAGCATTATTAGACTTTTGGCGGGACAGATTTCTGATATTCTAACCGTAGTTGTGGAACATCAACCCGTTCACCCTCATAAAACAGAACACGGCTGACTTCTTGCAAACCCAATTCTGTAAACTGGGCTAATTCGGAATCAGACAAAGGCCAGGGAGGTCCATCAGGTTCTAATTCTGTGTCTCGAAACCGATTTATCACTAATAAAGTTCCTGTTGCGGCGACCACAGAAGCCACTGATGCAATCACAGTAGAACGGATATTTAAAGGTAACGCTTGGATATTCCGAATTTCCACAACTAAATCAAAAGCTTGATGCCATTGTGCAGGTAAATTTAACAAATCTGCAACTACATAATTCACAGAAGAATCAGGAAATCGTTGCTGACACCAATCAATAGCCGTAGGCGAAATATCAAAAGCAGTAACTTGAAAACCCCTGTCTGCTAAAGCTTCTGCATCATCTCCCAAACCACAGCCAATCACCAGTCCAGCCGCTAACCAACCTGAGACAAACCTCATAGCAATTCCCATTGCTCAAACAAATAGCCTAGAAGCAGACATCCAGAATTTACGCGAGCAATATCGCCAGCAAACAGTCTGGGAATACCACCAGTCCAGCCGCGACGGAACCAAAGACAGTTACCATAGCGACTCCGGTT
>NZ_CP007203.1:2326504-2328162 GCF_000340565.2 Nodularia spumigena CCY9414 | reverse complement strand
ATCGCACTTTTGAGTTTCTCCCGATTTCAACAGAATTTCAAATCGTGCTGCTGGGTGAACTTTTTTGCGGAAACTACTGGTGTCCCCAGGCGTAATTCTACCCCAAATTTGGCTGTAGCTTTAATCAGACATTCCACAATGGTTTCGGAATTATCTGTAATGGGAAACATTCGCCCATCGGCTTCGGTTTTCAGACGTACACCTTGGTCTGTAAACCAAGCTACTGTATCTTCAGCTTGAAAGCGGGTGAAAGCACCTCTGAGAGCTTTTCCACCTCTGGGGTAATTTTGGACTAATCGGGCTGGTTCAAAGCAAGCATGAGTTACATTACAACGTCCTCCCCCGGAAATCAGAACTTTCGCCAGTGGTTGACGACTAGCTTCGAGTAACGTGACGTGGGCGTGAGGATTAACTTTAGCACAAGCGATCGCGCCGAAAAATCCGGCAGCACCACCCCCAACAACTACAATATTTAACGGCAACAAATTAAAAAACGTCTCTATGATAATATGGCATTTAATTCTAGGCTAGTACAGCAAAGCATAAATAGGGACTCCATCAGTTGTTTGATTTTTGACTTTTGACTTTTGACTTTTAACTTCCGCCCTGCGGTACTAGCGGTTCAAATAAATCTTTGGTCGCGCCGCAAACTGGACACACCCAATCCTCTGGGATATCTTTAAAGGGTGTTCCGGGGGCTATACCGCTATCAGGATCGCCGATTTCGGGGTCATATTCGTATCCGCAAACAGTACATACATACTCTTCCATAGTTTTGTACCTCTTTGAGTCAGATATTGAGACTACAAGCGCCACCAGGTTCTCTGCACATAGCTCAGAACCCCTACAGCGATCGCCCCTAGTAATAATAGTCCAATAACTCCACCTGGAATAAACGTCAGAATCCCAAAACCTCTAAGTACCCAAACAGCTAGTCCAATGCCGAGAAGAATGCCAAAAATTTGGGTTAATGTCCGATTTAAGGAAGATTGATTCACTTCATTTCCCTCTCCAATCAAGGTTACTACTGTTTTGTTTCTATTTTGATATTTTTGATCATTCTCAACAACTACGCAAAAAATCTGGTTTTACATCATAAATTCCGACTTTTAGGTAAAATTATGGGCAATAAACCCAGTTTTTTCGGACATCTTTGATTTAAAGATTTATGTTGACAAGATAAATTAACGAGCCCCTAATTTATGGTTTTAATAAACAGTGGTAAGAAATACAGTTTTTACTGTATAATTTCGGAATAATTTCCTGAAAATGATTGGTTTAGGCAGCATGGTACTGAAACTAGAATTTAGTTAGTTGGACTCGATCCTATTTAATGATTCGCCGTTTCAGCGCTAACAGGTGGACAAGTTGAGGAGTAACTGAAATTAATATGTCTGCGTCTTCTTATATCTCAGACTCGATGATTMGAGGTTTSAATATGCCTTGGAGTCAAGACAAGCAATCGTCGCTGATGCAGGGTGAAATTTTATTGCAAACGCAATCGCACACAGGTTGCGGTGGATCTGTTACCGCCTGTATGTATTTACCGCTATTGCGATCGCAGGTATGGCAACAATTAACTGATTACCCTCGCTGGGTACAATATTTTCCTGATCTTACCAAAAGCCAAGTTCTGTCCCAAGGAGAAGTGAAAAGAC
>NZ_CP007203.1:2152908-2326444 GCF_000340565.2 Nodularia spumigena CCY9414 | reverse complement strand
WSTTTTTATGTTGTACTCTGCTATATAAAACCTAGACAAAACTAGACTTTACTTTCTACTTCAACGGGAGCATGGGAGCAGTTATCCCTCAGTAGACTTTCACGCCTTAGCCAGACGCGATTGTGTTCCAATTAAGTTTCTGAAAAAGACTACCACCATCATTGCTTGGTTTTCGCGTCGGCAATAGTCTCAATTCAATACTTGATATCACCGTATTATATATCAAGTAGTTGATTTTTTCCTAAAATATATATTGATTTTTGTCAATATAAGTATAGTTTTGTCTATAAAATTGTCAACTTAGGACTTGCTCACCCCAGGCTTAAAATCGGGAATTTTAACTTTTGCTATCTACCGAAACTAAAGCGTGGGGACTTTACTGATGATGCTTGATAATAATAATAATTTCTGAAATTACCTTTCTGTCCATTAGCAACTATACCTAAAATATTAATAGGCGCTAGTTTCAGATCAGCTACTGCTCGCTCAAACACAGAACGATCTGTTTTATCTATCCTTGCTACTATCAAAAGTCCATCTGTTTGGGAGCCTATTAAAGTAGCGTCAGCTAGTCCAGATGCGGGAGGTGTATCATAAATAACTAAATCAAATTCGTTATAAAATTCTCTCATCAGTTGCTTCATTTTTTCCGATGAGAGCAACTTTGTACAATCAGGTGGCAAAGGACCAGAAGTAATGATTGATAATTTGTCCATTTCAGGTAGTTGTTTCACTACTTTTTCAAATGGCAAATTTGAAGTAATTAAACTACTCAATCCCCATAAGTTCTTTAAATTTGATAAGGTATGAATAGTGGGACGACGCATATCTCCATCTACAAGTAATACTCGTTTCCCTATAGAGGCAGCTATTTGAGCTAGATTAAAAGCAATGGTAGATTTGCCTTCACCTGCCATAACTGAACTCACAGTAATAGATCGTATTTGAGAATCAGAATTTAACAACTGAATATTTGTATAAAGCACTCGGATAGCTTCTGCAAAGTTTGTGGAATAGTTGTTATGGCCTGGTCGTGCAACACTAGTTACATCGTTAATAGTTTCAGGAAGTGAATCTGAAAATGCCATGATGGTATCTTGCGGTTTAATAGTTTGGGATTGACCCGTTTCTAATTGTTTATATAAAGGAATATTGCCTAATAAAGGAAGTTGCACCCTCTCTTTTAGTATCCAGGCATCGTGATAGGTATAATCAAGCTTTTCCATTATTAAGGCTGCACCCATAGCTAAAAATATACTCGCAGCTAATCCTGCAATTATATCGCGTATGATATTTGAGGACACCACAGGATTTGTGGGTTCATTGGGACGCTGAATCAATTGCCACCCTAATTGTGTCTGAGAATTTTGAATTTGCAAATTTTCGCGGCTAGACAAAAAACTATTCAGACTTACATTTGCAAATTCTAAGTTGCGTTTTATTTCCGCATATTGTCGGAAGAGGTTTGGTAATTGCCTAGTTTGCTGCTCCAATATTTGTTGGTTTTTTTCTAGTTCTTGCTTGTTAATCTCTAAAGACTGAAGTAAAGAGGCTGCTTCTGTACGCTTGGTTCGTATATATCGCTCCGATTCTTGCTGTATTAATGGTATCAGACTGTCTCGTGTCTCTTTTAATGTAATTATCTTGGGGTTTTCGTCTTGCAAAACAGTTGATGCAGAGGCAATTTCAATATCTAATTGACGCAATTCAGTATTTAACTCCTGATACACAGGATAGCTATCCAGCAACGCTTTCATACCTTCTTCACTTTGTAATGAAGCATAATTGGCACGAGCTTGTGCTACCTTTATTTCAAGTTCTTGCTGTTGTTGAATTACATTAACCTTCTGACCCGCAATTTGACTGGCAAAGGATGCTGGGTCAATAAAATTATACTTTGTTTGAAAAATTTGCAATTCTTTCTGCACTTTATCTACTCGTTTTTCTACAATTGGTATTTCTTTGTTAATATATTGCAAACCTTTGCCTAGCCTAGTTTGCTCTTTCTCCTTGCTGTATTCTACATAATCGTTAGAAATTTTGTCTAATACTGCTTTCGATTCCACAGGATCTAGACTACGATACCTGACTTCTATAACCTTGGTAGTACCTAAACGAGCAATTTTGAGAGATTTGATCAGATTGTTATAGTTAATGTATGGATAAGTAACTTGTAACCCCTTAATGCTATTTTCAATCAGTTCAGGACTCTTGAGAACTAGAATTTGACTTTCATAATCTAAACTAGATTGATTAAATGATTGCAATGGTCTAAATTCTTGGAGGACATCAATTACTTTATTATCATTAGCTACAGGTTCAATCAGCATCTGAAAACTGCTTTCATATTCTGCTGGTTTGGGATTTAATATGAAGTTGATGGCAACACCTGCCATCACAGTTGTTGCCACCCCAACAATGACTACAACTCGGCGCTGCAACAAACCCAAAAATTCTTGATAATTCCATCCCTCATCCTGCTGCTCATTTGCCAGAATATTTTGATGTTGAAAAAATGGAGTTATAGAGTTGCTAAAGTTTTCGCTATTTGAAGAGTTATGCGCTTGATTTTTCATATATTTATTATTGATGTGATAGTCAAGTTTGAGATTATTGGCATTAGTCTAGATCAGGACTTACGCAAAATCATGAAAAAACGAACCACATTCGCGTAGCGTCTCCCCTTGGGAGAAGAACGCGTTGGCGCTAGCCTCTCCCCTTCTCCCAAAGGGAGAGGCTACGCGGTAAGCGAAGCTATGCCGAAAGCTTTACGTGGTTCGTTTTTCCATAATTTTGCGTAAGTCCTGTCCATAACACGATGGTCAATGAAACTAAACAAATGGATTAATAAAAAGGTAATATCTCCATCCACTTCTATTGGATCAGCAGATGAATATGAGGATTATCCGAAAGTTCAGCAATCAATTAGACATCTCCGAAAAAGAATAAAATTATGGTATAAGAGTATAAAATGCTATTTTTAGTAAAGCATTATGAGCAGTATATTCGATTATATCCAAAATAATCCCCAGGAAGCACAGCGTTTAGTAGGGCTGAAATATGAACAGTTGCAGGAACTTTTAGACAAAGCCATTAAACGGCACAATCATAAACGAGAATTGCTTGAAGATAGAAAAGTGAGAATTATTCTGGGTGGAGGTGGTCGCAGACCAAAATTATCACCATCGGAGCAAATAATTCTCACCCTAACATATTTACGACATTTAACCACATTTCAACTATTGGGTATTCAATTTGGCGTGAGTGAAACAACTGCAAATGATACGTTTAACTATTGGTTGCCATTATTGGGAGAATTATTACCACCAAGTTTAGTAGAACAGGTAAAAAAAACTCCAGTGACTATGAAATTGTTAAAGAAGTTTTAACAGACTTTGAACTAATCGTAGATAGCTATGAACAGCCCATAGAAAGACCTTCAGAGTATCAACAGCAGGAAAAATATTACTCAGGTAAGAAGAAAATGCACACTAGAAAAAGTCAATTAATTGTTCTGCCTAATGGTAGAGATATTGTTGATGTAGTAGCTGGTGAGCCAGGACGAAAAAGTGACATAAATTTATTTCGGGAAAATAAAAATGGGTTTGAAGAGAAACAAAAATTTTCCGGTGACAAAGCTTACCAAGGAGAGAAATCAATTAAAACACCTGAAAAAAAGCCTAGAAAAAAAGAATTAAGTTCTGAACAAAAAATTCAAAATAAAGAACTGGCATCAGAGCGCATATTTGTAGAACATTTAATTCGTTTAGTGAAGATATTTAGAGTAGCTCAAGAAAGATTTAGATTAAATTCCTCTAAATACGAGCAGATAATTATGACTATTTGTGGACTCGTTAGATTACGCATTGGCACATTTATTTTGTAACTATAAAAACTTGAAATTATTTATAATAAAATTACCTCAAAGAGATCCTACTTTTGGCTAATTACCAACAACACGCATTTCTAACACCTATTCTACCGTAGAATCTCAGGATATTTGCAGTTAGCGATCGCTCACCAAAAATATCGTAACTGCAAGGGTTTGATAGTTTTCGGAGATGTCTATTAAGTTATCTGTAGTTACACAGTTTTTTCCTCCAGATTATGCTGCTACGGGACAATTGATTGAGGAACTGGTCCAGCAGTTAGAGCAACAAGGGGTAAGTATTGAGGTTTTTACCAGTCAGCCTGGATATGCGTTTAGCTTAAGTCAAGCTCCATGTTTAGAACGTGTTGATGGGATTAAGATCCAGCGATCGCGTAGCGCTCAACTTTTTCCAGGCAGAATCCGTGGTAAACTGGTTAATGGAGTTTTATATACCTTACGTGCTTTTGTATATCTATTGAGAGCTTGGCGACGTAACGATGTACTCTTAATAACTACTGCCCCACCATTTTTGCCAATTGTAGGTTATATAGCCAACCTCCTCTTCAAATTACCCTATGTCTGTATAATGTATGATCTCTACCCAGATATTGCGATCGCATTGGGTGTAGTGTCTAAAAATCACTGGGTAGCAAAACTTTGGCAGGCCATGAATCAGCGAGTTTGGCTCAAGGCTAAAGGGATTATAGTTCTTAGCCCTCAGATGAAACAACGGGTTTTAGAGTATTGTCCGCAAGTGGCGCATAAAGTTTCCGTAATTCATAGCTGGGCTAACCCGGAATTGATCGTACCGATTCCCAAACAAGAAAACTGGTTTGCTTGGAAGCACAACTTAGTGAATAAATTCATTGTACTTTACTCTGGCAATATGGGTCGATGCCATGATATCGATACCTTATTCAAAGCTGCTATAGAGCTGCAAAATGAGCCAGTGCAGTTTGTCTGTATTGGTGGGGGAGCCAAACGTGAAGAATTAATGGTACAAGTCAAAGACTTTGGGCTAGATAATTTTACATTTTTACCTTATCAAGATAAAGATGTTTTGCCCTATTCTCTCACAGCTAGCGATTTGTCTTTAGTGAGTATTAACCCATCCAGTGAAAGTTTAGTTTTACCTAGCAAGCTGTACTCAGCATTAGCAACCGGCAGGCCATTGGCAGTAGTTTGTTCACCCTACTCAAGCTTAAGACAACTAATTGCCGAAGCCCACTGTGGTGCGGCATTTGATCATGGTGATGGTCATGGACTAGCTGAGTTTATCCGCTTGCTTCAGCGTAACCAACAACTAGGGAAACAGATGGGTAACGCAGCTCGGCAGTATCTCCAATCGCACTTTACACCTAAAATTATCTCTGAACAATACCTGGATGTTTTGCGTCAGGCGTTGAACATTCGAGAGGTTTAAGCTCCCTGTGTTTCGCAGACGCGTTCGGCAGATTGGCTTTATACTTCAAATAAATTTATGTATTGATTTTACCCATCCGTGGTGTAAGTTAGTTATTATAATGGAGGCAAAATATACAAACCTAGATGCTTGACTAATGGATGCTACGTTTGAAAATCACTTTTACTGAAAAAATTCCTGAAAACAAATCAATACTGACTCTCAATATAGAGTGCTAGTTTTTAGGGGTCGGGCTTCGATGGTCTATTGATATCAGTCCCTCCCAACGTAACCTTTCTATCTTATTTATATTAGGAGGTCGAATTGCAGAGAAGGTGTTACCGAAATCGGAAACGTTCCAAACGTAGAGCTATATATTGTCCTATTCATGGCTGTTATCTGGATAGCGTGAGTAAAAAATATCGACTTTTTGCTGATAAACCAGGTCAGTTAGAGCAACGGGGCTTAAGTCGGCGGGCTGCGTCTTTATTAATAGCCAATCATACAGCCGTTCCCATCCAAGGGGAGTGGTTAGAGGCTTTTTGGTGTGAACAGTGTCAGCAAAAAAAGTGGTATTATGTGCGTCAGTCTGACGATGGCATATATAACATTTCTTTAGCTCCTAGAGAACTATGGCAGCAGGTAACAGGAGTGATTGATGCTCATGGGAATCCTTCTGTGGGGGAGTTTACGCGGATGAATGCCAAACAGCTTAGTTGTCATACTGTAAATTCTTTTTATTCTCTATGATTAGATTTTATGGAGTTATGTGTTACAGCATTTTTAATTTGAGTAGAAGGCGGGCAGTCCTTGCCCTCCCCCACAAGATTGATAAAATGAAGATGTGTCCTTGATTTATTTACAAAGTGCTGTATGTCTGAGTCATCTCTCTACGAAACAGATTTTTTAGCTTGGATAAATCAGCAGCAGTTAGCTTTAACTAGTCGGGATGTCACAGCTTTAGACTGGGAAAATCTGGCGGAAGAGTTAGATGCTATGGGGATTAGGGAAAAAAATGAGTTAAAAAATCGCTTGGTAGTTTTATTAGCTCATTTACTCAAGTGGCAACATCAATCTCCAAAACGTTCTATCAGTTGGTTTACAACTATTGCTAACCAAAGGGATGATGTCCAGGATTTTTTAGCAGAAAAGCCTAGTTTACAGCAATATATTCCTGATATTTTAGCTAAAGCTTATCGGAATGCTCGACGGGAAGCATCAGCAGAGACAGGATTAGGTTTAGCTACTTTTTTAGAGACTTGTCCTTATAGCATTGAAGAAATATTAAATCCTGAGTTTTTGTGTAACACTACAGACGATTTTGCCAAAGCGATGGAGAGTCAATAAATTGAGTAATTCAGCCCATGTGTCATTGCGACCGGATTGCCACGCTACTCTCGCAACAGGCTCCGTGAAGGGAAGCAAGCGCCAAGATTTTGAGAGTAGGTTGGGTTGTTCATACATAAGGGCAAGCAAGACTTGTACTGAGCTTGCCGAAGTATGCCTACCCCACAAGAGTTTCAGAGGATGTTTTAAAAGTCTTATTGTTGGTAGCAAAACATCCTAGATCCCCCTAAATCCCCCTTAAAAAGGGGGACTTTAAGAAATTTCCCCCCTTCTTAAGGGGGGCTAGGGGGGATCAAAACGTGATGAGGCAACTTGATAAGACTTGTGTGTACACGATAGCTTTTTTACGGGGGATCATTAATTGCCTAAAATCACAGCCGGACACTTTTATTATTAAAGAAATCATAAAATATAACTAAACTAGGACTTATACCAAATTAATCTGAAGTTGCACATTATTTTCACCCCTCCCAACCTCCCCTTACCAAGGGGAGGAGCCGAAGGCGGTGGGGTTCTTTCTATGCGTCTTTATATAAAATTGGTATTACGCATTGACAATACATATTAAATATCCATAAGGCTGAAAAGCACATATTTCGTAGGGGTTTAGCATTGCTAAACCCTTACCACACGGGTATATTTAATATCAACATAGTCATTGTTCAAAGCCAGAAATTGGCTATTTTGGTAACAGCATACCATGATTAATTTGTACAGTGCGTAAGTCCTATAAACTTATCAGAATCATTCAAGTAAAATCAGGTATTTTAATGTGAGGAAACCCAATACAATTTCTAACAGAGTTGTTTATACATCAGAGAGCCGAATTCGCCACCCGTTGCAATTATTTAAAGAGATGGGGCGCGATTTGCTGGCTTCAAGAGAATTAGCATGGCGATTATTGGTTAGAGATATTAGCGCTCAATATCGACAGTCTTTATTTGGGGTATTGTGGGCATTTTTACCACCAATTATTACAGCTGCGGGTTTGTTGGTAGCTAGAAATGCTGGAGCGGTAAATATAGGAGATACAGAAATTCCCTATCCGGCTTATGTGATGTTTAGCATGGCACTATGGCAAACTTTTGTGGAATCATTGAGTGGACCAATTGCAGCTGTGAATACAGCAAAACCAATGCTGGCAAAAATTAACTTCCCTAAAGAAGCGATTATATTAGCTAAGTTGGGGGAAGTATTTTTTAATTTTGGCATTAAATTAATTTTGATTTTGGGTTTGTTTATTTGGTTCCAGATTCCGGTGAATTGGAGTATATTACTTGCGCCAGTGGCTTTGATTCACTTGGTCATCTTAGGTACGGGAATTGGTTTGTTGTTGGCTCCTGTTGGGGCTTTGTATGGAGATATCGCCAAAGCTATACCGTTAATTGTGTCTCCTTGGTTATTGTTGACTCCGGTGATTTATCCGACTCCTAAAGAGGGATTGTTTGCTACCATTGTTAATTTAAATCCGGTGACACCTTTGTTGGTGACTACACGGGATTTAGCAACAAGTGGATTAGTGACTAACCCTGCTGGTTTTTGGGTTGTTAGTGGTTTGGCTTTTGGGGTGTTACTAATAGCTTGGGTATGGTATCGCTTGGCAATACCGTTTGTTGTGGAGCGGATGAGTTCGTAATTTATCCCCTGATTGTCTGGGAGCATCCCACTTTTTTGCACGTCATTGCGAACGGAACGAAGTGGAGTGAAGCAATCGCAAAATCTCCGACTAAAAATAAACCCATGCGATTGCTTCGTCGTTCCTCCTCGCAATGACAATTATTCTGTTGTTGCAAAATAAAAACTGGGATGAACCCGATTGTATTTGTAGTTAATTTTATATCCATTACTAGCTATGACTTTGCTGACATCTGATCAAGACACTTTTGAACAACCACAAAATGACGAAGTTGTTTTATCGGTGAAAAATGTATCCAAGCGGTTTTGTCGAGATTTGAAGCGATCGCTGTTTTATGGGATACAAGATATAGCTGGTGAGGTGTTTGGCGCTCGGCGAACAGATGTGGAGTTACGCAAGGGTGAGTTTTGGGCGCTGAATGATGTCAGTTTTGAACTGCGCCGGGGTGAGGCGTTGGGTTTGGTGGGGGCGAATGGTGCGGGTAAAACAACGCTGCTCAGGATTATTAGTGGTTTGATTAAGCCTGATCATGGTTCGGTAGAGATTAAGGGGCGGGTTGCGCCGTTGATTGCTTTGGGGGCTGGGTTTAACCCGATTTTGACAGGGCGGGAAAATATTTATGTGAATATGTCAATTTTAGGTTTATCCAAAGAGGAGATTGATGAGCGATTTAATCAGGTGGTAGAGTTTGCAGAAATTGGGGAAGCGATTGATGCGCCAGTGCAGAGTTATAGTTCGGGGATGGCGGCTAGGTTGGGGTTTGCAAGTGCGATTCATACTGAGCCAGATATTTTATTGATTGATGAGGTACTAGCGGTTGGTGATGTGAGATTTCAGAGTAAATGCTATCGCCGTCTTGCAGATTTAAGGAATAAATCTGTTGCATTCATTATGGTTTCACATAATCCTGAAGCTATTTTATGTGTCTGTAATCAAGCCATCTATCTATCTAAGGGCAAAAATATTAGTTCAGGTGAAGTAGCTGAGGTTATGAATAAATATGAAGAGGATATTTGTTACCAAAATTTGGAAAATTCGGCTACTAACTCCTTAATTAACCAATCCAAACAGGAAGTTATAGGAGCAGTTATCAAAAACATATTTTTTCGAGATGAGAATAATAACCAAATTAAAGAACCTATAAGTGGTCAGTCAGTTTACTTTTGTATAGAATGTGAGGCTGAGTATCCTATCGAAGAGCTTTGTGTAAGACTCTCAATACAAAAGCAAGGGCAGCCAAATGATATGTTATTTTTTAACAACCTTAACGAAAGTAGGTCTTTAAGCTTAGTTAAGGGACTTAATACAATACAACTTCACTTACCTTTTTTAGGATTAATGCCAGGTTTATACAATGCTAGATTAGGAATTCACAAAGGAAAAATATATCAGCTAGACGTTGTTCCTTCTTTTAGATTTAAAGTTCAAAGACAGAATTCACAGACAAATTTGGAACGATCCCAGTTTTATCAAAAACGAGATTGGACAGTAGAGGCTCATAACTAATGTTTAATATCCTAAACAAGATTTTACTCCGTAGGTTTTTTATTTTTGATTCACCCCATATAAAATTAGCTGAAACTCAAGTTCAATCTCTTTTTGAGTTTCAGGACAAAGTAAAACATGAAACATATACATTTGACGATAGTTCCTGCCTATGCGGTGACTCAAAAGGTATAATAATCACTGATCGTGATCGATGGAGATAACTCTGTTCAGGCACTGTATCAGAAAACTAATAAAGTTGCTTTGGATAGCCCTCCACAAGAGTGGCTTTCTATTTTGTTCTATTTCTATTTCGCAGAAATCAACCACCATTTCCCGTTTTTACGCCAGCTTATTCAACATTTACGATATTTTCTTTCTAAGATACTGCGCTTTTTGTTAGGTGATTCGGCTGTAGATGCATTCAAGAGAAGATTTTCTAAAATCTAAAATGAAAACGATTGCTCTGGTTCCGGCGAGAGGGGGTTCTAAGGGACTCCCTGGTAAAAATATTCATCTGATTGGTGGTAAACCCCTAATAGCCCATTCAATACAGGATGCACAGGAAGCGCATTTAGTAGACCAAGTTTATGTATCTACAGATGACGCAGAAATTGCATCTGTATCACACAGCTATGGAGCAGAAGTAATTCAACGTCCTATCGAACTGGCTACAGATACTGCATCATCCGAATCTGCTCTTATCCATGCTTTAACTGAAATTGAAAAAACAGGTATCAACCCTGAACTGGTTGTATTTTTACAGTGTACATCTCCCTTACGTACTGGCTCTGATATTGATCGGGCTATCGAGCAATTGCGTTCAGAAAACGCAGATTCCTTACTCTCTGTTTCCCCAACCCATCGTTTTCTTTGGCATCATGTCAACGGTGTTACTGAGTCTATTAACTATGACTACCGCCAGCGCCAGCGCCGCCAAGATATGAATCCCCAATATATGGAAAATGGTTCAATTTATGTCTTTAAACCTTGGGTATTGAAAGAATTAAATAACCGATTGGGGGGCAAAATTTCTCTGTTTGTCATGAATGAAGAGCAAAGTTATGATATAGATTCTTTAAATGATTTTGAGTATGTGGAATTTCTGCTGAGTAAACAGTCAGTCTAAGTAAGTCGGCACAAATAAACCTAACTATGTAACAGAATGTAAGAACTCCAAAACCCTTGTGATTGCTTCGTTCCACTCCGTTCCACTCGCAATGACATACATTTAAATTTTCACGCCGACTTACTTCAAGATTAATTAAAAATAAAATGATCATAGATAAAAACTTATCCAAATATATTGTCTTCGCTGAAGACGATATCATAAATGCCCTGAAAAAAATCAGCGACAACAAAAACCGCATTATCTTTTCAGTCACAGAATCGGGCGTTTTAGAAGGTGTCCTCACAGATGGGGACTTTCGCCGTTGGTTAGTGCAGCAAGACACCATTAATTTAAATCAACCCGTTTCTAAAATTTCTAATAAAAACTATAAATATATTGATTACACAGAAGACCCGGCAAAAATTCAGGCTGATTTTTCCAAGGAAATTGAATTTATCCCGCTTTTGGATAAAAACCGTCATTTAGTAGCAGTTGCTTGCCGTAAATCCGCAGAAATCCGCATTGGTAATTTTATTATTGATGCCCAATCTCCGACTTTTGTAATTGCTGAAATTGGTAATAATCATAACGGTAGTTTGGAACTAGCAAAACAGTTAATTGATGCAGCCATAGCATCTGGAGCAGACTGTGCTAAATTCCAACTACGGGATCTCAAATCTCTCTATAGCAACGCCGGCAATGCTAATGATGCGAGTGAGGATTTAGGTTCACAGTACACACTAGATTTACTAACCCGCTTTCAATTAACTCCCCAAGAAATGTTTGCAGCTTTCGACTATTGTCGTTCCCAGGGGATTTTAGCTCTATGTACTCCTTGGGATTTAGAAAGTCTGGCTTTGCTAGAGGAGTACAGGATGCAGGCGTATAAGGTTGCATCTGCTGATTTAACAAACCATGATCTTTTAACAGCCTTGGCGAAAACAGGTAAGCCGTTGCTATGTTCCACAGGGATGGCCACAGAGCAAGAAATATCCGAAGCAGTGGCGTTACTCAAGCGATTGGGAGCAATGTATGTGTTACTTCACTGTAATTCAACCTATCCAGCCCCATTTAAGGATGTTAACCTCAACTACATAGAGCGATTAAAGGAAATTGGCGACTGTCCCGTTGGTTACTCTGGTCATGAGAGAGGAATTAATATTGCGATCGCCTCTGTAGCCAAGGGTGCTAAGGTGATTGAAAAACACTTCACCCTAGACAAAACAATGGAAGGCAACGATCACAAAGTTAGCCTGTTACCAGATGAGTTTCGCCTGATGGTGGAAGGTATTCGCCAAGTTGAGCAGTCCCTGGGGGAAAGTGGCGATCGCAAACTCAGCCAGGGCGAGTTAATGAACCGGGAAACATTAGCCAAAAGCTTGGTGATTAATTGCGATTTAGCAGCAGGGGAAATGATCACCGCAGCTATGATTGAGGTAAAAAGCCCAGGTAAAGGTTTGCAGCCAAATCGCAAAGCTGAACTGATTGGTAAACGGACAAAACGCAATTTTAAAATTGGTGATTTCTTCTACCCCAGTGATTTAGAACATGAACAGGTAAAAGCACGAAATTACAACTTTCAGCGTCCTTGGGGTTTACCTGTGCGCTATCATGACTTTCAGGCTCTCCTTGGCAAATCTAATCCTGACCTGCTAGAGTTTCACCTGAGTTACAAAGATTTAGAACAAGATATTAATCAATTTTTTCAACAATCTTATGATTTAGATTTAGTAGTTCACGCACCAGAATTATTTGCTGGTGATCACTTACTGGATCTTTGTTCTCAGAATGAAGCTTATCGCCAGCGTTCAATTGCCGAACTCCAGCGAGTCATTGAGATTACCCGAAAAATCAAACCTTACTTTAAGCAGTCTGTTCGTCCCTGTATAGTAACTAATGTGGGAGGTTTTACCTTAGATGTGGCAATGGAGCGATCGCAACGAGAGCAGCTTTATGAGTTACTCAGTGATAGCCTTTCCCAACTTGATGCCACAGGCGTTGAAGTCATTCCCCAAACCATGCCGCCATTTCCTTGGCACTTTGGTGGTCAGCGATATCATAACCTTTTCGTTAATCCGCAGGATACAGCCGACTTTTGCCGCCAATATGGGTATCGAGTCTGTTTAGATATATCACATTCCAAGTTAGCTTGTAATCATCATAAATGGTCATTTAAAGAGTTTATTGAGCAAGTAGGAACTTATGTAGCACATTTACATATCGCCGATTCTGAGGGTTCGGATGGTGAAGGCTTACAGATTGGTGAAGGCGAAATTGACTTTCCTGCTTTAGCGGAAGATTTAGAGAAGACTGCACCCAATGCGTCTTTTATCCCGGAAATTTGGCAGGGACATAAAAATGAAGGTGAAGGCTTTTGGATGGCATTGGAAAGATTAGAATTTTTTTTAAGTAGATAGACAATAATCTTCAAAAGTTTGTTTCAAAATATTTTACTTGCTACAAAATTATAAAATATTAAAAATCAATCAAAATCAGTATTTGAATATGGTTAACCTCCGCATAATTGCACAAAAATGGCTAATTCCACCAAGCCTGTATAAATGGACAAATCATTATTTTTATCAGTTCAAAGCATTCTTCAAAAAAGATTTTCAGAAAGTCATTAAACAGAATATATATCTTGAAAAAGAGGCTCAAAAAAACGATAGATGCTTTATTATTGGTTCTGGACCATCATTGAAAAAGACTAATATTAAAATACTAGAGAATGAAGCCTGCTTTTTTTTAAACCATACTTATCTCCATGAAGATTTTAAGTTAATCAAGAATAAGTTTTGTGTGTTAAGTGGCTTTGCTTGTCATACCCATCTTTCCCAAGAGCAAATTCATAATGTTCTATTTCAATTAGAAACCCTGGCTGTAGATGCAAAACTGATTCTAAACATTGAGGATAGAGAAATTTTTGAATCATCAAATTTTGACCTTCCAAAATCACGATATTACTTTGATTGGAATTTAAATTGGTCATGTCTAAATCGTGCAAAATTAGCATATGACCGCCCTATTTGTCCACCTCAAAATTCAGTCATTTTTGCTATTCAAGTAGCATTGTGCATGAAATTTAAAAATATATATTTAGTTGGTATTGATCATGATTTTATAATTAGTGCTTTAACAAATGCCCCGGAACATCACTTTTATAATCAAGAAGAGAGCAAGCTCGGCAATGTATCTGTTAAAGTCTCTAATATTGCCAACTCTCTAGCAGCACATAGTTTAATATGGAATCAACATATCCAACTAAACCAATATGCTCAGAAATTAGGAATTTCAATTTTCAATGCAACTCAAGGAGGAATACTTGATGTTTATCCTCGTGTATCTCTAGAAGATTTGATTGAATAAAAAACCTCATTAGTTAATTTGGAATTTTCATTTCTATTATGAAAAAATTACTGATCACCGGCTCATCAGGGCTAATTGGCTCTGAGGTTTGTGTTTATTTTGCTAACCAAGGCTGGCAGATTCATGGCGTTGATAATAATCAAAGGTCAGTATTCTTTGGTGAACAAGGGGATACTCGTTGGAATCAACAGCGACTGCAATCCACTCTGAAAGGTTTTGTCCATCACGAGCTAGATATCCGCGATCGCCAAGGGGTACTGAATTTAATTGAAAGTCTTCAACCAGATGCAATTGTTCATACCGCAGCACAGCCCAGTCATGACCGCGCAGCAGCCATTCCCTTTGATGATTTTGATACCAATGCTGTTGGGACATTGAACCTACTGGAAGCAGCAAGGCAATTTTGCCCAGAGTCACCCTTTGTCCATATGTCCACTAATAAGGTATATGGCGATCGCCCCAATACAATTAAACTGAAAGAACTAGATACTCGTTGGGATTATGATGACCCCACATATCAAGAGGGGATTCCAGAGACATTTAGTATAGATCAATCAAAACATTCCTTGTTTGGTGCGTCTAAAGTTGCAGCCGATGTTATGGTGCAAGAGTACGGACGCTATTTTAATATGCCAACCTGTTGTTTACGAGGCGGATGTTTAACTGGTCCCAATCACTCAGGCGTAGAACTACACGGCTTTTTAAGTTATCTAGTTAAGTGTAATTTAGAAGAACGGGAGTATAAGATTTTTGGTTATAAAGGTAAGCAAGTTAGAGATAATATTCATTCACTAGATGTAGCTCGATTTATTGAGGCGTTTATTGATAATCCCCGCATCGCAGAAGTTTATAACTTAGGGGGTGGTAAATTAAATAGTTGCTCAATTTTGGAAGCCTTTCAGCTAGTACAAAAATATAGCAACCAAGAAATGAAGTATACTTATGTACCTGAAAACCGCATAGGAGACCATATTTGCTACTACTCAGATTTAAGTAAAATGCGGCAACATTACCCAAATTGGGATATTAGTATCTCTCTAGACGAGACTATTAGGCAGATTGTCACAGCTTGGGAAGAACGGTTAACACAGACTGCATGACCTCTTGTGAACAGCCAAAAGAGGAAATTCGGGAGTCTTTATGAGGTTTGTTTTCACAAGAATGTACTGCTTTTCAAAATATTATGCGGATTTTAATTACAGGAATTTGCGGCTTTGTGGGTTCCTCCCTAGCCAAAGCATTACAGGAAAATTTCCCTAAATATCATATTTTTGGCATTGATAATCTATCACGTTCCGGCAGTTGGGTAAATAAAGCCACATTACAGCAACGAGGAATTAAGGTAATTCATGGGGATATACGTCATAGCAGTGATGTAGATGCTTTACCTGTTGCTGATTGGGTAATTGATGCAGCAGCTAATCCCAGTGTGTTAGCAGGGGTAGATGGTAAAACCAGCAGTTTACAGTTAGTACAACACAATCTGCTGGGAACCGTTAACCTTTTAGAATACTGCAAACGCCATAACGCTGGCTTTACTCTACTTTCTACCAGCCGAGTATATTCTATACCTGGATTGAGTCAGTTACAAGTAGCTGAGGCTAAGGGAGCATTTTACCCCATTCCTGAGCAAGTATTTCCAGAAGGTATTTCACCAACAGGAGTTTCTGAAAGCTACTCTACGAATCCGCCAGTATCTTTATATGGTAGTACAAAAGTGGCTTCAGAGCATTTAGCCTTGGAATACGGAGCAACCTTTGAATTTCCCGTTTGGATTAATCGTTGCGGTGTCATGGCGGGAGCAGGACAATTTGGCCATCCAGGACAAGGGATTTTTGCCTTTTGGATTCATAGTTTTCGAGAACAACGACCTTTAAAATATATTGGTTTTGGCGGCAAAGGTTATCAAGTTCGAGATTGTTTACATCCACGGGATTTAATTAATTTGTTAGAAAAACAGTTTACCGAACCATTAAATACAAATAAACCCAAAGTAGTTAATGTCAGTGGTGGCGTAAATAACAGTATGTCGTTGCACCAGTTAACTCAATGGTGTACAGACAAATTTGCTAGTAATGAAGTTATAGAAACCAGCACTGAGCGACCGTTTGATATTCCTTGGATGGTATTAGATGCGAATTTAGCTGAGAAGATTTGGGGATGGCAACCGCAAATTAGTATAGAAGAAGTATTAGAAGAAATTGCTAGGTTTGCTACTGAACAACAAGATTGGTGTAGGCTATCAGCAACATGATTTATAAAATATTGTATATTTCAGCAGTTATTCCTGATACAACTTCTGGTGGGCGATTTGCTATGTATCGTCACCTCATTATCAAAAAAGATTTTGAGGTAGCTGTTGCTAGTACAAATTTTGTTAAATTACCTATTAACCAGCATCTTGAAATCAGTCAAAATAGATTGATTAAAAGGCTTAAGCGCACTCGAATATGTAGATTAATTAGTAATTTAGAGTATATCCAGAACTGGATTAACATCCCTAATTCACTGTTAAAATTTGCTAATGACTTTCAGCCAGATGTAATTGTCTCTGTAGTAGATGATTGGCATATAGGATTAGCATATCAGTTAGCACAGAAACTTAAAATTCCACTGGTCGTTAATTTCCAAGATTTATTTTGTCTATCTCAATTTGTTCCTTTATCAATACGTCCTTATCCGTGGGTAAAATCTTGGCTAATTCAACGTTACCGCCAAGTTAATCAGGTGGCAAATCAGGTATTTTATACCAGTGAAGGTATGAAAGAATGGTTTGGAGTGGATGCTCAAGGAGATGTTCTTTATCCCATTGGCAATTTTGATGTTGAGCTTTCTTTAGAACAAAGATTAAATCCTCAAGATAAAGTCACAATTATTTATGCTGGGAATTGTTACGGTGCTTACGGTAGAATGTTGTTGCGCCTAGCCGAAGCCGTAAAGCAACATCAACATATTCATCTCCAAATTTTTGCTGCGGGAAATGATTGGCAAGAGGAGAAATTACAGGAGATGACAGAAGCTGGTATTTATCAAGGCTTTAAACCGTTCGATGAATTAAAGGATAAACTCAAACAAGCAGATGCATTTCTGACAGTAATGAGTTTTGAACAGGAAGAAGAAGTTTTTATGCAAACTAGTTTTACCACCAAGTGGCTAGATTATGTCCCCTATGGTAAACCTGTTTTCGTTTGGTCTCCAGAATATTCAACAGCCTGTAGTTTTGCCAAAAAGTATCAGTCAGGGATTCCGGTTATCCAGGACGACCCAGAGGAATTGCTCAAAGTGATCAGCGAAACAGCATCAAATCCTACAGCTTGGTTTTCAGCCTGTGAAGGCTCTCGTCGGATAGCTGAGACTGTGCTGAACGCAGAGCAAATACATCATCTATTTGTTGAACGTGTTACCAATGTTTGCCAAGAATGCAATATCACAAATTCTCAAGATGGAATTTACTCAGCGTAAAGATATACAACTGCCCAAGATAATTGTAATTTCTTCTGTAGCTCCTCAACCCACCAGTGCTGGACAAATTGTTTTATATCGTCATTTCAATCAAGCAACTGGTTGGGATGTTGATATTGTCCCTAATCCATATCAGAGTAAAACTAATCGATGGCAAACAAAATTAATTAATAGGCTAGAATATACTCGTTTTCATCGTTGGGGTCATGATTTACAAGTTATAGATCAAGGCATAACTTGGGATAAGACATTACTCGATTACCAGAAACATTTATGTAATGATCAAATTGAAAAAAAAACAATAGTTCTCACTGTTGCTCATGGAGATGGTTGCTGGGCTGCTCAAAGATTTGCTCACCGTTATCAATTACCTTTAGTGACAATTTTTCATGATTGGTGGCCAGATATCCCTAGTCTGCATCAACCTTTCCGTCAGCTATTAGAGCAACGTTTTCAGCAACTTTACCAGCAATCTCATTTAGCTTTGTGTGTTTCAGAAGGTATGAAGAATGCTTTAGGTTCACATTCCAATAGTACAGTTATTTATCCCATACCTGCTTTACTCAAGGAGGAAATAACTACAAAACATCAGCCAGGAAATGGGCAAAAATCATCTCAATTACGGATTGTTTATTCGGGAAATCTATACGACTATGGAGAGCTTTTAGCTCAGTTGCTTGAAGTAACAAAAGATAATCCTCATATTCAAGTACAAGTACGGGGAGCTAACCCCAATTGGTCAGCCGATTTTTGCTCAGAAATGCGCGATCGCAATTTATGGTTAGATTTTGCCCCCAGAGACGAGTTAAATCAGTGGTTAGGTGCGGCTGATGCTTTTTTGGTAGTCATGAGTTTTGATCCGGCTTTGCGGCGACGGATGGAAACCAGTTTTCCGTCTAAATTACCTGAATACGCCCAATTTGGTAAACCCTTAGTAATTTGGGGACCCGAATATTGTTCAGCGATTAAATGGGGATTAAATGGCGATCGCGCTTTATGTATTACAGAAGCATCCCCCCAGACTTTAATCACAGCTTTAGAAAAGTTAAGTCAAGATTCGTCTCAACGAGAGTATTACACTTCCCAGTCCCGCATAGCAGCTAGACATGATTTTAATCCTGTCAACTTACAGCAACATTTTTTAACAGCAATATCAACACTGTATAAAGGTAAAAGTAGCTTACATAAATAAACAAGTTTTTCATGGAAATTTTACCTCCTTTAAAATCTTTACTTAGACGTTTTAAGTCAATTTTCAAACCTAAAATACCCGCTCTTTCAGGAGAATAGTCAATGAGTCTGAGTTCATCCCTATTCTTGAAAGTTTTGGATTTGAGATTATTCATGCAGAAAATTTATCCTTTGCATCACAGGTTAAGCTGTTTAATGAAGCTAAAGTTATTCTTAGCTCTCATGGTGCAGGTTTAACAAATATGTTATTTTCTCCCTCATCAGCCTTAATCCTAGAGCTATTTGAACCAACAGCAGCCCGTCCCCACTATTGGATGATGGCTCATGCTCTTGGTCATAATTATGATTGCTTGGTTGGAGAAACTTACCATCAAAACAGCAAAAACAAAACTGACCCAGACTTTAGTATTTGTGCTACTAAATTTTCTAGCTTTATTAAAAATAATTTGTAAGTAATTTATTGGATAACGATCATGAATTTAAAAAATTATACTCATACCCTAGCTGCTAAATTGACAAATGAAGCTGTTTCTCTTTTGAGAAATCGAACTAATTTAAAATTGAATCGTGAAGAATTCAGAAGCTCTAATATAAGTTTTTCTTAATTTGGAGAAGATTTACTTATTTTATCCTATTTCAATGACTATAAAGACCGAAAAGGGTTTTATGTTGATGTGGGAGCTTTTCATCCATTCAAACTTTCTAATACTATGCTTCTCTATAAGTTAGGTTGGCATGGCTTAAACATTGATTGCGACCAAGAAAAAATAGAGTTATTTAATCAACTACGCCCCAGAGATATAAATATTTGTGCTGCTGTTGCCAATTCTAGCAAGGAAATGACGTTATTACGTTATCCAATGTCGGCAACCAATCGATTATCAAATGAATATACAAATGAACAGTTGTCATTGTGTGGAGAAACTCCCACTAATTCATTGAGTATAAAGACTAAAGCATTAGAAACAATTTTGGCAGAAATTAATCTAGAGGATAAAGTAATTGATTATTTGAACGTGGATGTAGAAGGAATGGAGTTAGAAGTTTTAGAGGGAATAAATTTTAATAAGTATGCACCGACACTTATTAGTGTAGAAATTATGAACTCTAAAAACCGTGAATTAATCACTCAATTTTTAGAAAAAAATGGATATGCCACTTCTAGCATTGTTAGACACAATTACTTTTTCAAAAAAATCTGCTAAATAATAAGGTGGTCAATTTTTTGGAGTTTAAGAGCAAATCAAAACAAGTTTTTAATGCTTCGAGTCGTTGCGTTACTCACTTAACCACAGAATTATCAGGAGGTTCAGGAATAGCCGCTCAACGCATTCACAAAGCCTTAGTACAAAAAAACATACCCAGCCAACTTTTATCTCGCAAAGGAACAACCTTTCTACCTCACAGTAGTAGAGATAATCGTTACTCCTCTATCCTGTGGCGTAACCTTGAATCTATCAGCATTAACAGACAGTGGAAACAATCAAACTACGACCGAGGTTTATTTACCAGCCCCCAATGGATATATAAAACCCAACTGCAAGATATAGCTGCTCAAGCATCAATTATCAACCTGCATTGGATTTCCCGATGGATTGATCAACCTAGTTTTTTTACTAGTCTTCCCCCTGATCTCCTTATTGTTTGGTCACTCCATGACATGAACCCCATAACTGGCGGGTGTCATCATGCTCTAGATTGTGATAAGTTTACTACTCATTGCGCTGATTGTCCTAACCTGAAAAATTCAGGAAAATACGATCAAGCATGGAAAAACTTTGCACTCAAAGCCAAATTTTATCAGCGTCTTAATCTCCACTTTGTTGGTAACAGCAGTTGGACAACAGCACAAGCGCAAAAGTCTGCTCTCGGTAAATATGCTCGTTCTATCCGCACTATTCCCCTTGGAATTGATGCGAATGATTATCAACCCATTGAACGCTCTATAGCCAAAGCTGCTTTACGAGTGAATCCTAATGATTTTGCGATCGCCTTTGCTTGTGCTGACTTATCCGATAAAAATAAAAATTTATCCGTTTTATTAGCAGCAATTTCTGAATTAGCCAAAAAACACCCTATTACATTAATTCTATTCGGCTCAGGTCAAATTCCCGCTTTCAATCATCAAATAACTATCCTCAACTTAGGACAGTTATCTTCCTCTCATCTCCAGAGTCTTGCCTACTCCGCAGCTGATATATTTGTGATGCCCAGTAAAATTGAATCCTTCGGTTTAACCGCGCTGGAATCTATGGCCTGTGGTACACCAGTATTAGCATTTCGCACCGGCGGAATACCTGATCTGGTGATTCATGGGGAAACAGGTTGGTTAGCTGACGAAATTGGTTCGGCTGAATCCCTCTATCAAGGACTCGACTGGATGCTACAACATCCCCAAGAGCGTTTGATTTGGGGAAAAGCAGCACGTGAGCGAGTTGAGCGAGAATTCACCGCAGACCTGATGGGCGATCGCTATATTAATCTTTATCAGGAGTTACTTAACAAGTGAAACGAGTATTGATTCGCCCCACATTTCAAGATTGGGCTGAAAATAAACTATTTTCAGATGGAACATCTTTTACATCTCTTTATCAAGAAGCCTTTTCTCTGTGGAAACAACAGGCTGCAAAACTGGGATTTCAACTCGATACCTGGGATCAAGCACCTTTAGATACAGCAGACATCTTCTGGTTCTTAGACCTTCCCCCATCTCGAAGAGAGTTTGAACGCATTCGCACTCAATTAAAACCCAACACCCCTATAGTCCTGCAAATTCTCGAAACTCCTTTAGGAATTCACGCCTTTAATGATGCCAATACTCAAGACTTTAACGCAATTTTAAGTTATGAACATATAGAAGCTATTGAACAAAAACAACGTTACTTTCATTACCATCTACCCAATCAAGTCCGACAACCAGAGACTAACCTATCTTACTCAGAACGCAAAGGCTTATTGCTGATTAACAGCAACCGAGTAGTAGGATTTTTAGGAATGCGTCACCTGGGTTTGTCTGGTATCCCCGGATTTGGAAAATTTTTAGCAGGTTGGTACTGTTCATTCCCGATGTTTACGGAATCTCTATTTGGTGAACTTTACTCCCATCGCCGCCAAATAGCCCGTATTGCTGAATTAATCGCGCCTAATTTTCTCGATATTTATGGGCCAGGATGGAATGGTGAACAGGTTTCTTGGTGTCCACTTTATCTGAACCGTCCCTATAAATGTTGGCGAGGTGTACCCATGATTTCTAAATGGGATTTATGCGAACAATACCGATTTGTTTTAAGCTTTGAAAATTTTAGAGGTAATCGAGGTTACATTAGTGAAAAAATATTTGATGCCTTTTTTGCTGGCTCAGTACCTGTGTATTTAGGAGATGAGCGCATTACAGACTATGTGCCTGCTGAAACATTTGTTGATGCCAGAAATTTTGATACTTATACTGATTTACTCAAGTATTTAATTGCTTGTTCTGAACAGCAATGGCTAGATATGCGTGCAGCAGGTAAGGACTTCATTCAATCTGAGGAATTTCAAAGATTTCAGTCTGATAAATTTGCCGAAATAGCCACAGATATTCTCAAAAAAGTAAGTGTTTAAAGTGAAAATTGCGAATATAAAAGAGAACCTGCGTAAATCCAATTTTTTCAGAACTCTGTATGCTAAATTCTTAAGTCGCGGTAACTCTATTAAGTTGACAGGTAATCACAATGTATTTGATGCATCAGGTGCAATTTTAAAACAATGCTCTGTACAGATTGATGGCAATAATAATCTAATCTTAATTGATGTTGGATGCTATCTACAAGGAGTTAAAATATTTGTTCAAGGCGAAAACTTAAAATTAAACATAGCCAAGAGTGTGTTTATAGGATCAGGATCTGTTTTATGGATGGAAAATAGTAATGGAGTTCTAGAAATAGGAGAATATAGTTCTCTCGAAAAAGTAGGAATAGCTGTGGCTGAGGGTAAGAAAGTTATTCTAGGTAAAGATTGTTTAGTGTCCTATGAGGTAGATATTAGATGCAGTGACTCTCATGCTGTATTTGATCAAGATACAAAATGTAGAATCAATCCCGCAGGAAACGTGGAAATTGGTGATCATGTATGGCTAGGAGCAAAATCTATGATTCTGAAAGGAGTAACTATTGGAGGTGGTTCGGTAATTGGTGCAGGTGCGGTGGTTACTAAATCTGTATGCCTGGAGTGCCAATATGTGTGATTGTAGATGGTAATTTTTCTATTTCTGAACTTGAGAATTTGTATGGAGTAATTCCACTATACATAAATCAAACAAATAAAAAATCTTGAGTTAAGGGAAGCTTGTCAAAAATCGGGACGATCTAAATTAGCGGCATTTTGGGAAGGACCTTTTGAAAAATTTCTGTATTTAGATTCTGATGCTATTGTATGGGGAAACTTACTTAATTATCTAGATTGGAGTAATTCAGATTTTATCGTATTTACCCGATTACTTACTAATAGTTTAAGCAAAAGTGATTTGTCTAATTATTTTTTTAATGTAGACTTACTACTAAGCAAGCTTGATCCTGCATTTCAGTGGCAAAAGCATCCTTACTTCTGTTCGGGAGCATATTGCTCACGACGAAATGCAATTAATTTGCCGGATTTTCTACGAATCAATAAGTTGCGTCAAGAGTATCCCAAATTATTTTGGGGTAATGATCAAGGAATGCTAAATTACCTAGTATTTAAATCTGCTGATATTGGTATTTTAAAATATTCAGTTCAGGATTTACAATATATTCCAGTTGATCATAACGTAGCAGCAACCAAAAATCTTTTTCCTGTTTCTCTCAATAAGTTTCCTGAAAAAGTCCAAAAGGAAACAGTAATTCACTTTTGTGGCTACAAGCCATTAATTCAAAATGCAATTATAAATAAAGGTAAAGTTTATTTTTTGCCATTTACAGCTTTTCGTCTCGCTCATTATCACAGAAAATACAGGCTACTACCCTTATCATATTTTTTGGCTTGGGGGAAAATTATTCTAGAAGAATTTCAAGTTTTCTTACCCAGAATTAAACGTAAAATCAATGTATTTCTCAGCCGTAATTCCGACTTTTAATCGTCCAGAGGCTTTGAGTCAATGTCTGGAAAAACTGTTAAATTGCGACCCAGCACCCCAAGAAATATTAGTACACGTCGATGCAGGTGACTTGACTACAGAACCTACCCTAAAACCAGTATTTGGTAATCAAGTGCGTTGGCTCCATAGTAAGACTCGCCAAGGGCCAGGGGGGGGACGTAACCGCCTAATTCGTGAAGCCAAGTTTCCTCTAATTGCTAGTTTTGATGACGATTCTTGGCCTTTAGACCCTAACTACTTCCAAATTGCATCTGAGCTTTTTGATGCTTATCCACAAGCGGCCGTAATTTCCGCGCAAGAGTTCCGCCGCAACGCTGAACCAACATCAATAGACAGTGATATCCGTGAAATTTCCTGCTTTCAAAACTGCGCCTGTCTGATACGTCGGGATGCTTTTTTGCAAACTCGTGGATATTTGCCCTTACGTTATGCTTATGGCATGGAAGAAGCTGATGTAGCTCTGCAATTGTTAGATGCTGGCTGGAAAATTCTTGATGTACCATCATTAGCAGTTTATCATGATACCCAATTAGAACACCATAATACAGTCGCCATTAATAGTTCCCACATTAGTAATACTGCTCTGCTGGCTTATCTTCGGTATCCCATATCAGCCTGGCCTTTAGGGATGATGCAAGTGCTGAATCGGGTTCGCTATGCTGCTAGTGTTGGTCGTTGGCGTGGTATACCACAAGGAATATGGCAAATTCCCTATACCATTTGGCAAAATCGCCATCATCGTCAACCCGTGCGCCCTGAGACTTTAAAATTGAGTCGCCAAATTGCTCATCGATAGTCAATACTTTTGCATAGCCAGAAGTATTGACTATTAAGCATTAATAATTACTACCAAAAACATCTGTGCTTAACGAACAACGTTGGAGTGTTGCTCTCTTGGGAGCGAGAATGCACTATGCTGTCCCCCGAATTCTCCATAATGCTGGTATATTAGAACATCTGTTCACAGATATTTGTGCAGTCAAAGGTTGGCCTCGATTACTCAATTTTGTGCCTGGGAAACTGCAATCGGATGGAGTGAAGCGACTGCTAGGACGAGTTCCCGATGGTATACCTCCAGAACATATTACCGCCTTCAATCAATTGGGATGGAGCTATGCACAGCGACTGCGGCAAGCTAGTAATAGGGCGGAGATAACCGCAGCTTTTCTATGGGCTGGAAAAAAGTTCTGTGACTTGGTTTTAAAAACAGGATTAGGATCGGCAACGGGAATTTATACCTTTAACAGTGCTGGTCTAGAGATTCTACAATCAGCCGGTCAACAAGATATGCAAACAGTAATGGAACAAACCATTGCTCCCCGTTCTCTAGAATATCAATTGCTACAAGCGGAACAAGAATTTTTTCCAGACTGGGAAATCCCTTTATCGGCAGATCCCTATCTAGAAGAGTACATCTGGCGTGAAGAACAGGAGTGGATGCAGTCTGATATGATTTTGTGTGGCTCTGAGTTTGTCAGAGAAGCAATTAAGGTTTGTGGAGGTCCAAGCGATCGCTGTCGTGTAGTACCTTATGGAGTAGATATTTCTATTATTCCTGAAAAAAAGCAGATTTCCCAACCTTCCCCTTTACGCGTACTGACTGTTGGTAGTATAAGTTTACGCAAAGGCTCACCTTATGTCCTGGAAGCAGCGCGCCAGTTAAGAGGCAAAGTTGAGTTTCGGATGGTAGGCACTGTTAATATTAAAACTGAAGCTCAGAGCCAATTAAATGATTATATCCAATTAACTGGGCCTATACCCCGGATAGAAATACTGAGCCAATATGCATGGGCTGATGTATTTTTGTTACCTTCTTTGTGTGAAGGTTCCGCCACCGTCACTTATGAAGCCTTAGCCGCAGGACTACCTGTAATTTGTACTACCAATACAGGCAGTGTTGTCAGAGATGGCATAGATGGGTTTATCGTCCCGATTCGCAACTCATTAGCGATTATGGAAAAATTAGAATTATTAGCACTGAACCCAGAATTAAGAGATCAAATGGCGCAAAATGCCCGCCAACGAGCCTGGGAATTTACCTTAAAGTCTTATCATCAAAGATTGATGGATATACTTGTACCTGAAGCTGTTTAACAATGCCCACAAATCTAGAAATTCCTCTTAGTTATTACCTGGCTGCTGGACTATTACTATTATTCTCTGTGGAAGCAGCAAGTAAAATGTCTCGTAGTTGGGCTATACCTGCCTTAATGATTTATCTGACCACAGGGATGTGGTACTTTACCGAAGTATTTTATACTCCCGAACGTTTAGAAATATTCAGCAACTTCATTCTAGAGCAAGGTTACTATCAAATCTGTATTTTCCTGATTGTATTCCGTTGCTTACTGCCAAATTTTACCCGTACCATCGGAAAATATTCATCTAAAGTGACTACCTTTAATTGGTTTACCTTATATCCTCATCGCCTACTGCAAATGTTACTGGTGATATGGATACTTTTACTGATTTATGGTTTTAGTCGCTTAGACTGGAATATTTTACAAGCTTTATTCCCACAAGGTGGACGCTGGGCTCCTCAAATGTGGAGTCGGGGTGCAGTTGGAGGACAAACTGATTTTATTGTTTCTGCGGCTGGGTATACTTATGCCTTAATATGTGCCATGTTTGGGGTACTGATTTTCTTTCAACGTAAACCCCAAGATAAGATTCTCAATTTGGTGTTGATTATCATTAGCTGGCCGGCTTTCTATCTTTCTGGTACGAGAAATGCATTTCTTGCCGTAGCTATGCCAGCATATATGACATATTTATTAGTTTCTCGTCAAAAGTGGTGGTTGAAAGCAGCAATTTCAGTAGGTTTATTTACGGCGGTTAACTACTTAATGTTAATTGTAATTAACTTGCGGAATAGCGATATTAATGCTTATTTCCAAGGTACTGCAACTTTAAATCCTGATACCAAGCATCTCGGCTTGAATATGGCTGAAGAATTGTTTTACATTAATCAGTTTTACGAAGCAGGACAACTAAATTTACAGTATGGTGCAGAGTATCTAGGGGAAGCGCTGAATATTATCCCCAGATTTATTTGGTCAAATAAACCACTTTTAGGACACGAATATAATCTGCTGCGAAACCCTGCTAGTGGTATTCAAGCAACCATAGCCGCTGGGTTTATTGGGCGGGGAATTCTGAATTTTGGCCCTTGGTTGGGGCCAGTAGCACCGGCAATTTTAATGTCTGTTTGGGCTGCTTTCCTAGCTCGACTATGGAATCAACGAGCATCAGTTTTACGGTTAGGATTATTTTTAGTAGGTTTAGGCTTGACACCGAATTTAGGACGGGATATTAGCCTGCTGGTGCTTTGGCCGATGATTTTTGGCTATGTTATTGTCCGCTATTTAGAACGTATTGAGCGTCGCCGACGACCCAAAACTACTAATCAGTATTACTATTTTAACCATGACTTGCGCTTATAAAAACCTGAAAATAGCAATTTTATTTGCTAATTATGGCCCCTATCATCTTGCTAGAGTTGCATCTGCGTATCAGGCTGGTAAATCTAGAGGCTGGAATGTTTTTGGTATTGAGTTAGCGCGTTCAGGAGAAGAATACCCTTGGCAAACAAGTGTGAATAATATTCCCTTTAAACTGATTACTGTGTGCGAAACTTCTTCCTATGAAAAAGCACCGCAATTTTTGCTGATTCAAAACTTACTGAAGACACTTTCCCAAATTAAACCTGATGTTCTAGCTATAGCTGGCTATAGTGAACCGTCGATGATAGCTGCTTTTATATGGGGTAAGTTGAATAAAAAAAAATTAATTTTGCTATCTGAATCGAAAGCAGATGATGCTTCTAGAAAATTTCTGAAGGAATGGTTAAAAAAACAAATAATACATAATTATCATGCTGCTGTTGTTGGTGGTAAGCCACATACAAGATATTTGCAAAATTTGGGGATGAATTTATCCTCAATTGCTGGCGGCTATGATGTTGTTAATAATCTAGTTTTTCATCCCGATACAATTCGCGTTTTACCATCTCCTGTTAATCACCCATATTTTTTAACTATCAATCGTTTTGTAGCTAAAAAAAATATTCCGTTTATCTTGGAAGCTTATGCTGAATACCGTGGTAAATTGGGTAATTTAGCATGGGATTTAGTCTTGTGCGGTGATGGTGAATTGCGATCGCAAATAGAAGCACAAATTACTCAATTAAATTTAAATGCTCATGTGCATCTTCCAGGATTTTTGCAAGAAAACGAAATTATGCCATATTTTGCCCATGCAAAATGTTTTATCCATGCCAGTATACAAGAACAATGGGGACTGGTAGTAAATGAAGCTATGGCCGCTGGTTTACCTGTATTAGTATCTAATCGTTGTGGCTGTTATGAAGATTTAATTATTGAGGGAGTTAATGGATTTGGTTTTAATCCTGCTTGCTTATCTGAGTTGGTAGACTTGATGATTAACACCACTCAAGGAAAATATGATCTCCCTCAAATCAGTCAAGCAGCATTAAATCATATAAATCAAAATTTCCCTATTGAGAAATTTGGCGCAGGTCTTTTAGCAGCAATAGATTATAATATCCGCGCCTGAAATCTCAATAAATTACACCCTATTTACTCACTAAATAAATTGCTTCAGTTCCGATGTATTCAGATGGCTTTTCTAATAAAGATTCTAAGGTATAATTCCAGCGAGGAGGAAGTCTATTATCTAAAAATTGGCAGCCTAAAGAAAATTTTTGCATAGATTGAATTTGCAAATTAGCTGTTTGGCAAAGTTTGACTATATCATTACAAGTATAATAAGTGATTGGATAACCATTTCTTTGTAAATACTGTTTTTGCGTTAACAGTTTCACGATTTTAGTAACTGGATGGTCTAGTAATGTAGTTTGGAGGATGATTCGCCCATTCCTAGACAATAGCTTTCTTAAAGATTGTAAAAGTTCTAGGGTGTTAGGAATATGAGCTATTAACCCTGAACAAATAATTAAGTCGTATTCTTGGTTAACAGCTTGATGCTGCACAAAATCAAAGATATCTAAATTAAAGGATTGGATATTTACGTCTTTGGCAGCTTGATTTTTACAGTTATTATAAGCCAATTCTAGCATCTTAGAGGACAGGTCTACTAAAGTCACTTCAGTAAAGTTATGAGACTGAATCACATTAGCTGTAATTTTGCCATCTCCTACTGCACAATCCAATAATCGTTCTGAACATTGTGAAGATAATTGAGTGATAATCTCCATACGTTTATTAAAGTTAAAGGTTTTTCCTGATTTTTTTTCTAAATCGAAGTAATCAGAATAAATTGCTGCTGTTTTATCAAAAAAGTTTTGGATGACATATTTCTTATTTTCTATCATTGTCAGTGCCGGATTAACTCTTATATACTTATAACACTTTTACACTAATCTGCAAGCCTTGAATATGAAAATTTTAATGGTTATCCCTGCATTGGGAAATGTCTATGGCGGCCCGACCAAAATTGTTCTGGAGTTAGCAGAGTCAATCGCTAAATTAGGTATTAGTGTTGATATTATCGCTACTAATGCAAATGGTTCTACAGATTTAGATGTGCCTTTAAATCAATGGACAATAAAAAAATATTATCGGATTCAGTATTTTCCCTATTTAAATTTGTTAGATTACAAATTCACTGGCTCGATGACAAAATGGTTATTTGAAAATGTAACTAACTATAATATTGTACATACTAATGCTATCTTTTCTTATCCAGTTCTAGCTGCTCATTGGGCTTGCAAATTTCGTAAAATTCCATATATTGCCACTCCTCACGGCATGATGGAACCGTGGGCATTGGCTTATAAAGCTTGGAAGAAAAAACTATACTTTACTCTTGTGGAAAAGCCTGCACTCCAAACAGCCAATGCTATGCAAATGACAGCTTCTACTGAAGCCAGACACATAAAGACTCTTGGCTTAGAAACTTCGTTAGTTTTCGTGCCTAATGGCATTCATAGTATAGATTTTGCATCTCTTCCTAGCTCAGATATTTTTTATCAACAGTTTCCTGAAACTCGCAATAAAATATTAATTATATTTTTAGGACGTATTGATCCCAAAAAAGGATTAGATTTATTAGCCCCTGCTTTTGCTCAAGTATATGAAAAATTTCCCGAAACTCACTTGATTGTTGCTGGTCCTGATAATACAGGATTTTTGCCCACGGCGGAAAGCTACTTTATTGAAGCAGGGTGTAGGGATGGTGTCACCTTTACAGGAATGCTTAAAGGTGATATAAAATATGCAAGTTTAGCAGCAGCTAACATCTATGTTGCGCCTTCTTATTCTGAAGGTTTTAGTATGTCAGTATTAGAAGGGATGGCTACTGGTTTACCCTGTGTCATCACTACTGGCTGTAATTTTCCGGAAGCTGGGACGGCTAGTGCTGCTAGTATAGTTGATATTGATGCTGACCAAATAGCCAATGCCTTAATAAAATTTTTGCAAGAACCCATTTTAGCTAAAGAGATGGGCGATCGCGCTCGGCAGTTTATCCTAGAAAATTATACATGGGATAGTATAGCTACAAAAATGCTGTCAATTTATCAAGACATAACTAGCCAAAAATAATTTCATTGAGTAACTCTTCCGCAATCCACATTTACTAACTAATCTAGGATGAGAAATCATGTATACAAATACTAATAAAAAATACCAATACTCCTACCGAGATAGCCAAACATCACACCATCATGATTACATTATTCCTGCTCTAATGGAGATGATATCGGAAACTGCTGCTGCTGTCGTGGAAAATAAACAAAAACCACGCATTTTAGATATAGGTTGTGGTAATGGGAGTTTGAGTAACTTAATTGCACAACACGGTTATGAAGTTGTCGGAGTTGAAGAATCAGTATCAGGGGTACAGTTAGCCCAAGATACTTTTCCCAACTGCAAGTTTGTTCAAGGTAGCATTTATAATCTTCCCTATGCAGAAATAGGCAATAACTTTGATATTGTCATTTCTACTGAAGTAATTGAGCATTTGTTTTTCCCCAAAGAATTAGTGATAAGTGCTAAAAAATGCCTCAAGCCCAATGGGAGTTTAATACTGACTACTCCCTATCACGGCTATCTCAAAAATCTTATCCTTGGTATTTCTGGTAGAATGGATCAACATTTTACCGCTCTTTGGGATGGTGGACATATCAAGTTTTTCTCTGTTGCAACAATGACGAATTTACTCAAATCAGAAGGTTGTACAGATATAAAATTTAAATTTGCGGGCGGTTATCCTTATGTTTGGAAGTCAATGTTATGTTCTAGTATCCCTAAATAGTTAACTTCATTGTTGCCTACATATCCACTATGCTAGAACAAGTTACCCCGCTTATCCTGACTTACAACGAAGCACCCAATATCCAGCGTACTCTGCAAAAACTGACATGGGCAAATAGAATCGTTGTTATTGATAGTTATAGTACAGATGAAACCTTAGAGATTTTATCTTCTTACCCTAAAGTAGAAGTTTTTAAACGCAAATTTGATACTCACGCTACTCAATGGAACTATGGCTTAGAGCAAGTTAAATCAGAATGGGTTCTGTCTCTGGATGCAGATTATGTGCTGACAAAGGAACTGATTAATGAAATTAGTAATTTACCTCTAGACACTACCATTGATGGTTATTTTGCAAAGTTCAAGTATTGCGTATTTGGCAAACCTTTACGAAGTACTATACTTCCTCCCCGTGAATTTTTATTTCGTAAAAATAAAGCCATTTATATTGATGATGGTCATACCCAACTACTAAAAAATCAAGGTCAGTCTAGTCAACTTTCAGCATACATTTACCATGACGATCGCAAACCATTAAGTCGTTGGCTATGGGCGCAAGAACGTTACATGGTGATTGAAACCAAAAAGCTTCTAGAAACTCCCAACAATGAACTCAGTTTAAGCGATCGCATCCGTAAACAAAAAATCTTAGCACCATTAATTATCTTTGTTTATTGCCTCATCGTCAAAGGTGCTATTCTTGATGGTTGGCAAGGTTGGTACTATACATTTCAGCGTGTATTAGCCGAAGTTCTTCTCAGCATACATTTAATAGAAGCAGAAAAACTCCAATAATGGCTGATCCTTAGAATTATAGCATAGGCTAGAATTAAAACTCATTTCAGTTGATGCCATGTTAAAACTGAACAAAACATATATGTTTCTAATTCTAGCAGGTTTTATCCTAGCATTATTGAGTATAATCCCCATCCGACTAGCGATCGCCTCTTACCAGTCTCCCCATCCCCAAGCAATCCTGACCCTTGGCGGTAGTCCAGAACGAGAAGAATTTACTGCTGAATTTGCCAAAAAACATCCCCATTTAGATATATGGGTTTCTAGCGGTATTCCCCCAAAACAAGCCCAAGCCATCTTCCAAAATGCAAATATTTCCAACCACCGCCTGCACCTCGATTACCTCGCGGTTGACACTGTTACCAACTTTACCAGCCTTGTTGATGATTTTAAGCACAACCATATTCAGCATATCTACTTAATTACCTCTGCCTATCATCTGCCCAGAGCCAAAGCCATAGCTACTTTAGTATTAGGTAGTCAAGGAATCACATTTACCCCTGTCCCTATACCCTCCCAAAAACCTAGAGAATCCATTGTTCGCATCGTCAGAGATAGTGGACGTTCCCTATTATGGATTGTATCAGGTCTTACCGGAGCCAGCTTTCACCCTCGTTTTCGTGAGCCATTTTATGCGGCTAGATAAATACACTCTGGGCAATTATACCCCTGGCGCACCTTACTGGAAACAGCTTTTGTGGTACTTCGTTGGCTCTCCTTTAGTTGAGAGTTCTTGGCTTCCCATCACATCTGTGAAGGTGGGGATATTACGGATATTTGGAGCTAGCATTGGTGAAGGTGTTCGCATTAAGCCAGGAATGCGGGTGAAGTTTCCTTGGCGGTTAACTTTAGGTGATTATGTTTGGATTGGTGAAGATGCTTGGATAGATAACCTGGCTCCTGTGACTATAGAAAGTCATGCGTGCATATCTCAAGGTGTGTATCTCTGTACCGGGAATCATGATTGGAGTGACCTTAACTTTGAGTTAAAAATTGCCCCAATTTATATTCAAGAAAGTAGTTGGATTGGAGCCAAGTCAGTAATTGGCCCCGGCGTTACTATTGGGAAAGGCGCTGTGTTAACTATAGGGGGAGTTGCGGCTAAATCATTGGCATCCATGACTATTTATGCAGGAAATCCGGCAGAACCAATCAAGGAAAGAAAGCTACATTAAAATAGATGTAGATAAAATTGACAAATTTAGCAAAAGCATGAAGTTACCAAATCTTGATACCCAAACTATTGATCGCATCATTGAAATGGCATGGGAAGATAGAACACCTATGGAAGCTATTGAGGCTCAGTTTGGGCTACAAGAGAAACAGGTAATTGCTTTAATGCGCCAGCAAATGAAAGAATCTAGTTTCAAAATGTGGCGAGAGCGAGTTACCAAACGCAAAACAAAACATTTACATAAGCGAGAATTTATTGCAGGTCGGTTTAAGTCGCAAAATCAAAAATAATCAAGGTTTGACGGTGCAGTTGTCTTCTCGCCCCCACCCAAAATGAAAGAAAATGATAAAGTGCTATTCAAACCTTGACGAATAACTTTATCATGTCTCATCTACTAACAGCCTTGACACACCCACTCCGCCGGATGATCTCCTTTGTCATCTTCCTCACCTTGATTAGTGGTTTAATACTTCCTACACCTGCTTGGGCTGACTCTTCTGGCTTGGGAGTTGAAAATGGTCATCTGAGTGCTTGTCCAACTTCAGATAACTGTGTTGTTAGCCAAGATGCTGATGCTAAACACGCTATTGACCCCATTACCTATCATGTAGACCGCGATGCAGCCAGAGAAACTTTACTCAAAGTTCTCAGCGTTGTTCCCCGCACAGAGGTGATAGAACAAACAGATAATTACATTCATGCTCTTTCTAAAAGCCGCATCTTTAAATTTGTGGATGATGTAGAATTTTATTTACCTGCTGATGAGCCTGTGATTCATACCCGCTCTGCATCTCGCATAGGAGAATCGGATCTCGGTGTAAATCGCAGGCGTGTAGAGCAAATTCGTTTAGCTTTGCGCGATTTAAATATTTAATTGACAAATGTCGCCCGTTGTGTAATCACATGAGGTTTTATACCTGTGGATATGCGGCGGGATTAATGATAATCTTTGAGCGATGATCGCTTTATTTATCTTTTTAGGCTAGGATTTTGATATGTTGCCTTGGACTGGTGATAACTGTTCTCACACTGTTGCTGTATTTATTCATCACCATTAACGTTGGTCGAGCCAGAGCCAAATACAAAGTCTTACCTCCCCAAATGACTGGAAACCCCGACTTTGAAAGAGTGGTGCGTGTGCAACAAAATACCCTAGAGCAAATGGTTTTCTTCCTACCCGCTTTATGGTTATTCTGCTATATAAAACCTAGACAAAACTAGACTTTACTTTCTACTTCAACGGGAGCATGGGAGCAGTTATCCCTCAGTAGACTTTCACGCCTTAGCCAGACGCGATTGTGTTCCAATTAAGTTTCTGAAAAAGACTACCACCATCATTGCTTGGTTTTCGCGTCGGCAATAGTCTCAATTCAATACTTGATATCACCGTATTATATATCAAGTAGTTGATTTTTTCCTAAAATATATATTGATTTTTGTGAATATAAGTATAGTTTTGTCTATGAAATTGTCAACTTAGGACTTGCTCTAAGCGGTATAGTGCTACTCTTAGGTTCTCTGCTTGGCATCATCCGATCTTTGGTGCAATAAATATTGAGTGTATGTGTCACCTGAAGTCAAAATTTGGGCAATATTTGCGACGTTGCGCCCTCATAATCCTAATTGTCTTGACAGTTGGCTTATGGGGTGTAGAATCAGCACAAGCGTTGCTGCGCCAACATCATGATTCCCCTGGTGTTTTGCGCTATCACTCCCAAGTATCGATCAAAGATGAAAAAGGGTACGCTTGGCAGGTGCTGCTGTTCAAACAAAATTACAATAGTCCAGTCAAAGACTTAAGATTACGTGTAGTGGGTTTTCCTGGTATTGCTGAAATTGCCCACCCCCAACCATTAGAAATTGAAGCAGCATCAGGAAAATTGTTGAGTGCATCCGATGTTTACGCTTTAGCTGCACCTGCACCGAATGTAGGTGAATATAATTTGACTAATGTTTTACCCCAATTGTCAAGCACCGATGCACTCAAACTCTATGTGCCAACTAAAAGCGTCAAGCCATTGGTTCTCAAGATACCCAACAATGTAGTTACCGAGTGGCAATGGCTAGTAACTGAAATTGATTAAATTTATTTCTTCATTTTACAGCTATTTTCGGGTAAATAGACCACGCGGTAGGGGCGCAAGGCCTTGCGCCCTGACGACAGATGTGGTTCAAATACATGAAAACTGATGTAAATTACTACTGCTCAATGTTTCATGAATAACCGTCATGAATAACTCATTGAGAGGAATTCCCGCAGCGATCGCCATACAGGATATCACACTTTTAGGAGCAAAAGAACAATACAAGCCGGCTTCTAAAAACCAAGGTTGTCCCTGTGGGTCGATGCGGAAATCAAATAAACTGTAGTGGCGACAACCCAAAGCCTGATGACACATTTTAGCTACTTCCTGAACCCTTTTGGTAATGGGGTCGCTAGGGTCTACAATCCAAGACTTCATATTATCTTTCGCGCTAAAACTCAAGTTACCATCATCGGTTTTTTGGAGTTTATCAGCATAGCTGCGGATGGGTTTCTCGTCAGGGTCTAATTTATATTCTTCCAGGGGTAAACCCACTAAGTCCCCATCTTTGACAATGATACCACATCTGACTTCCCGACCAAGTTCAATGAATGTTTCGACAATCACCTCATCTGCATACTCAAATGCTGTTTGCAAAGCAGCCTCATAGTCACTAGCTTCTTTGACTAAAGCCACCCCTAAAGAGTTGTCAGAACTTACTGGTTTAATCACTACTGGAGGTGTAATTGTTGGCACATCTCCGGGGCGAAGCAGTTCTCCTCGTGGTACTTTCACCCCTGCTGCGGCGACAATTGCTTTAGTTCTGGCTTTGTGGCTGGCTATTGCCATAATATCCGCACTATTACCTACGCAAGGAATTTTGAGCAGGTCGAATAAAGCGCGGTAGTAAGTCATTCCCGGAATACAAAACATTTGTGGTAACACGAGGTCAATGTTTTGCGCTGTGATAAATTGTATTGCTTCAACCAGAGAAATCGGTTTAGCGATCGCGATATCTTCTAGATTAAGAGAGCGAGGAAATCTCCACTTGCCATCAGGTGTAATGTATGCTATTTGGAAATGATAGCGCGATCGCTCTGCTGTTGCCGTTAAGCAATCTTGAGCATAAAGCCGTGACAAATCGCAGTAAAAATCATTCTGTGCAGAACCGACTAAGTGCAGGATATTAAGTAATGGCATAGTTTATTAATATGGATTAGTGTCACGCAAAGGCGCAAAGTCGCAAAGGTAAAGAGAGTTTTTTAACAGTTAATTGAGACGAAACCCCTGATTAAATCGGCGTGTTAACTGTTAACTGTTAACTGATTTAGTCGCCGTCTAGTTCTACGAGTTTACCAATGTTGAAGTCTATTTTTACCCAGCCTTTGAGTTGTTGCAGGTTTTTTAGCAGTAGTAGGGGAATCTGCCAGTGATGTAAGGTAAGGAATGGTACGGGGTCATTAAGCTGGAAAATGGCATCTGTGCCTCGCAATAGGGTATTTACTGCTGTTTGCAGTTGTTTCCAGGAACGTATACCTGTTAGTCTCCAGATTTCGTGATATATCCAGTAGGTGGGTTTGCTATTTGTTAGGGGTTCTAAGGGTGCATCTAGGGTAGTTTTACCTAGATAAGCTTCTGCTACACCGGGATGATTGTAGAACATGGTGATGGCTGAATGGGTACGGGGATTGCATTCAATGGCGTACACTGTCCCGGATTCAGCTTGGATGAAGTCGAAGGAAATTTGCCCAGTTAGGGCTAAACTTTTAACGAAGTGTTGCACCCATTCCCGAATTTGGGTATTTTCTACGTTTTCATAGTTGATTTGAAATGCAGATGAGTCTGAACAGCAATGCAATCTTAATTCTCCGTCTCGCACTGTGCTATGTGTGCATAACTCCTTCCCAGGAATAAACTCTTGCATAATCCAAGGGTTTTCTTCGCTGATGGGTAAACTGTTGACAAAGGCTGCCGTTTCTTCTGGGGTGTCGCAGGGAAGTTTGGTTAAATTTAAGCGGCGAACGGAATCGTAAGCAATATTTTTTAATATATATTTGTGGGTTTCTTGACTAAAATCAAAATTGATCACTTGTTGGGTATCTGTGATTTTAAAGGATTTGGGTACAGATAAACCAAGCGATCGCGCCTGAGCAGTAAAAGCAAATTTATCATCCAACATCTTGGTAACATCTGCATCAAAATGGAAAACTTCGCAGTATTCCGATAATGCCGGCTTTGCTAAAGAGTCGTAGTAACTGGCAACAGGACTGCATACAGGTACATAAACGTCAACCTGCTCTTTTTCAACGATGTCTACCAACGCCTGAATATAGGCTTCTGGGTCTAATTGCGGAGCCGGAACTGTATAAAAACCACTGACTGCTTTAGAGAATCGATGTCCAGATAACCAATATTTGTGACCTTCAATCAAAATAACTCGGTGTCCGGCTGCGTGAAAACAACGAGCCAATTGTAAAGCTTTGGTCATCTTGGCTCCACTTACCAAGATAGTCTGCGGATGTTCTGCGACCACAGCTTTTTGTCTAAAAGGCGATCGCACAAAACCCCACAACAAAGATATCAATACTATTAAAGCATTAAACGGCAAAGCTATGAGTAATAATGTCAAAGTACCGAGAGTCTTAAATAAAGCCACTAACTTTACCCAAACACCCGTTGAAGAAGTGGGAGAGTTCCCCAAAGATAAAGAAATTGATTGTGCCATAAGTCCTTCAAAATAAAGAATATCCTCTTGACTCTGTGTCCTCTGCGTCTCTGTGGTTAAATAAATGACTTTTAAAACCACAGAGGCACAGAGAGCGCCGAGTCAGAAAGTTTACGCGACGCGTCTAATTAGGGTGACACCATCTCGGATGGGTAACAAAACTTGCTCCACACGAGGATCTGCGGCGACAACACGATTAAATTGGGCGATCGCCTCACCATTGGCGGTACGTTGTGCTTCTGGGAGGTATACTTGTCCTTGTAACAAAGTATTATCCACGCAGATTAACCCGTCGGGAGTCAGTAAATCATGTTCCAAAATCATCTGGAAGTATTCTACATACTCCTTTTTATCCGCATCTATGAAAATCAAATCAAAGGATTCTTTTCTAGCTGCTAACTTGTGAATTGTCTCTAAGGCTGGTGCAACCTCGACAATGATAGTTTTGCCGTGAGGAGACTCACTAAAGCAATCCTGAGCAAATTTAGCCACATAGGGGTCTACTTCACACCCTATTAGTACCCCATCGCTAGGGAGTGCTTCTGCCATTGCCAAAGCTGAATATCCTGTGAACATTCCCACTTCGAGAATGCGCTTCGCTTTGGTCATATGAACAAACATTTTTAATGTCTGTCCTTCCAGATGTCCTGAGAGCATTTCTTGCTCTAATTGACGCACTGTTTCTTGATTACTAAAGCGTTTTCCCCAGTCTTCTTGGCTGGTTTTTTGCGCCAATGCTGCTAATGCGCTCGATTCCGGGGTGGTGTAATCATCCAAGTAAGGATCTAAACCTGCGGCTAATTCCACTCCCTGGCGCAGAGATTCTAAAATTTCTGGGGAAATATTACCCTCTTGGGCTAATTTGAGAGTTTTTTGCAGCTGGGCTACCAAAATGCTATGTGGCGTAATTGGTCTAGCTGTTTCTTTTCCTAAAACACTGGTCATATCTTTATACTCCCAATAGGTTGGCTGCTTGACTTTCAATGTATGCGTCAACGCCTGCTCCACCACGAGGGTATTTAGCACAAAGATCTTTGTGTTCAGCTAAAGCCGCATCCAGTTCTTCACGGGTCAAATCATTGACAAAGAAGCACTCACCAATGGGACGAGGCATAGCGGCGCGTTGTTTGCCATCTCGTGTTAAACTAATAGACTCTGTAGCATCCCAAAGTAAATCGCCATCTAGTAGGGGATGATCGAGAGATAAGCCGATACGATTCATTAATTCTAGAATGCGATCGCGCTCTCCAGTCGGAATATAACCACGTTTAGCCGCAATGGTTGCAGACAAAGCCATATCTATATTCACCGCGTGACCATGATAGAGGGGTACACGAGGTGCTAATTCTAGGGTAGGACTCCAACTGTGTCCATAAGCAATCACTCGATCCAAGTCTAACTCATGCAAATTCGGAGTCTCTAACTCCAGCATGGTTTTGATGGCTTCGTAGTTAACTGTATGAGCAATTTCTTTGATTTCCGGTGTCGCATTCAGCTGTCCAAAATGAGTCGCAAGCAGTTGTTCGCCATATTCGTATAGCAGTTCAAACACTTGTGAGTTAGACACTACAGCAATTTTTACTAATTCTGCCATCCCATTGCGGACTTGAGATGTTGGCAAAGTCTGCAAAAATGAGAAATCCAGAATTACTTTCAAAGGTGCATGATATGCTCCCAAGCGATTTTTTAACTTGCGATGATTAACTGCTACCTTAATTGCTACACCTGCATCAATTAAACCAATTAAGGTAGTTGGAACGCGAATGTAATTGCTCTTGCGACGGTAAGCAGCGCAAGCAAACCCAGCCACATCAGTAATTAGACCACCACCGACGACTAAAACAGGTTCTTTGCGAACTAAACCAAAGTCGGAAAAAGCATCAACAATTTTTTCAAAACTGCTCAGGCTTTTATCTGTCTCAGAAATGATGATGGGAAATACTGTCAGATCAATATCATAGTGCTTAAAATATGACCTGATTTGCTTACCATAAAGTTCATAAACATTGGCATCAATCACAGTTAAACAGCGACCAAATTTCGCGTAACTATCAGCAATTTCGCGGTTTTTGACATCAAATGCCCCGTTTACATAGACAAGACTAAAATCAATTTTTTCGTAACCTTCCACGTGAAATGCAGTTTCTGTAGCTTCAAAGGATGCTTGCACTTTATTCATGATAGTCCTTATTCCAAGTAAAAAAATTGTGAGATTGCGGCAATAATTCCGATGTACGCCAGGAGAAAACCATGCTCTTTATCCGTTGAGGTTAAAGGCACGGGGGAATAAGCTTTCAATAAAAAAGCTTACTTTTATAACTGACTGGCAATGTTATTAAACGACACTATTCATTTGAGTGAATTTTATCAGTGGGTTCACCTCTAATTCGAGATTATCTCTAAACTAATCAAATATTCCTAGTAGAAATATTTTGCCAACCACTTGTACTCCCTTTTTCGGGCTTGTTGGCTATAGTTTATCAATATTCATCTAAATTTAGATGTATCCACTATGTTTAATTTTAGTGGCTTTCCGATTGTGAGATTTCGTAAAAATCCTATCCTGGAGAAATGTTCGTATCGTTGGTCTCCAAGTTTTAATTTGAGATGAGAACTCTGATTAACTCTTAATTCGCTGTTTCTGAGCATAACTATTAAACCTTATATTGCTAAACTCGCTACATTCTGTTTGGCTGAGAATGACAGTGGATTTTTAGGAATCTTTCCTAAACTTTAAGAAGCTCCACTATGTTTGACTCTAGCAACTTTCCCACCGTTGAACTTGGTAAAACTCCTATGTTTCTTAACTACTGATATTTGAGATTGTAGCCATGATTAGCTGTCAGATAGCTGTTTTATCACAGAAATCTGACACCATAAAATGGCTAAAAAAGAAGATGATTGACTACATTCTATGGAGAATGTGAGTATAATTCCTCTCTCGTTCACTCTAGTTACTTCCCAGTATTCAAAATAACTACGTGAGTAGTTTCTGAAAATTCAGGATTTGAAATCTGGATTGATTGTAACAAAATTTGAAGTTTTTTAAGAAACGGTTGTTAAAAAAATTCAAATTTTGCTTAAATCGGCTTTGTGACTTGAATTTAAGCCTTTTGAGCTTAAAACAACAAATTATTTGCTGGTTAGTAACTTAGAAGAAAATTACAAAACATAACATAACTCTAATACAAGTCATAATATTTGTAAATATTTTAACCGATCTTTTTTACAAAATAACGTAATAATAAGGATTTTAGCCATCATGATTAGTCTAAATGCATAGTGATCAGTCATGTTCTGGATGAATAATTTCCAGTTAGGCGATCATCGCTGACAGTCACAAATTTGTCTATCTTGATTAAGTTTAATTACTGTTTATCAAAAGTTAACAATACATATTGTAAAGCCGCACTAATCTTCTTCGCTGTGATTTGCGTCACTGTGAATTACTCCTACCTTCAGTGCAGTCTTCCGTGTTATGGGTAAGCGATGAAACATCAATAACACCTTGGCAGACATTTTGATAGCCTGTAAAATTTTCATTAGCAGCCCAATTTAGCCAGCGATAAGGCGTTTCAATTGTTGGTTTCGAGGATTTTCGCCCTAATTTTGCGTCTACTTCATGCAGTTTCTCGGAATCATCCCACAATTTCAAGAACAAAACGCTCTTTTATGACTCTGAAACCAGAAAATATGCGTAGGTTGGGTTGAGCTATGCGAAACCCAACAAAACCAGCGATTATTGGTGTTGGGTTTCGTTCCATTGCTCCGCAACACTGACGCTAACAACCCAACCTACCGTCAACAATTACAGCAGTTGATGGAAGAGAACAATACGCCACTAATTAAGGCTGAATGAAGTATTGCTTCAGGTAAACCGACAACAAAAAATCGGGATGACTGGATTCGAACCAGCGGCCCCTTCGTCCCGAACGAAGTGCGCTACCAAGCTGCGCCACATCCCGCCACAGTAAATACCATCTGATTATATCATAAGCAATCATAAATTCTCAAAATGTGCTGATTATTTAGAGCTTTGCTTGCTACCATGAGATTTGTATAACTTCATAAGAGCAAATTGTGACTGTTAAACCAGACTGGTTGCGAGTAAAAGCGCCTCAGTGGGAGCGCGTTGGTAACGTCAAAGAAATTTTACGGGATTTAGCACTCAACACAGTTTGCGAGGAAGCGTCCTGTCCGAATATTGGTGAGTGCTTTCAAGCCGGCACAGCCACATTTTTGATTATGGGGCCTGCTTGTACCCGTGCTTGTCCTTACTGCGATATTGATTTTGAGAAAAAACCCCAACCTTTAGACCCCACAGAACCAGCACGACTGGCTGAAGCTGTGCGCCGGATGAAACTTAATCATGTGGTGATTACTTCGGTAAACCGAGATGATTTACCTGATGGTGGTGCTTCTCAGTTTGTGCGGTGTATTACAGCCGTGCGGAGTGTCTCACCTGAAACGACAATTGAGGTGCTAATTCCTGATTTGTGCGGTAATTGGAATGCTTTAGAAATAATTTTACAAGCTGCGCCAGAGGTACTTAACCATAATACAGAAACAATTGAGCGCTTGTATCGTCGGGTGCGTCCCCAAGGAAACTATCAGCGCACTTTGGAATTACTCAAGCGATCGCGCCAAATCGCCCCTTGGGTATATACTAAATCCGGGATCATGGTCGGACTAGGTGAAACTGATGCCGAAATTCGCCAAGCTATGCAAGACTTACGCTCTGTAGATTGTGATATTTTGACCATTGGGCAGTACCTCCAACCCAGTCAAAAACACTTGCAGGTTAATGATTTTATTACCCCAGAACAATTTGCAGCTTGGCAGGTATTCGGCGAAGAAATCGGATTTTTACAAGTTGTTTCTTCACCCTTGACAAGAAGCTCATATCATGCAGAGCAAGTCAGGGAATTAATGCAACGTTACCCCCGTCAAGCAGAGACGCAATTGATCAAGTCTGATTTGTAAGTAGTGTGGAATGGTAATGATAGCGGTGCAAAAAACTACCATAGCGATTCTGGGTGCAGGTGCGTGGGGTCTAGCTTTAGCAGATTTGGCGAGTGCAAACGGCCATCAGGTGCGCGTGTGGTCGCGTAGAGGAACAGCAAATCTGGAAACAGTCATACAAGGTGCTGAAATTATTTTATCGGCGATCGCCATGAAAGGGGTGAGTGATGTCGTCTCTCAAATCCAATCTTTCCCCCTTTCTCCTCAAACAATTTTTGTCACAGCCACAAAAGGCTTAGATCCCAAAACTACCTGTACGCCTTCGCAAATTTGGCAAACAGCATTTCCACATCATCCAGTAGTGGTTTTATCTGGACCCAATTTATCGAAAGAAATTCAACAATCATTACCAGCCGCAACGGTAGTAGCCAGCCATAACACGGCTGCGGCTGAATTTGTGCAACTGGTATTTTCCTCGCCTCGTTTTCGGGTATATACCAATCCTGATCCCCTAGGGGTGGAGCTAGGGGGGACATTAAAAAATATCATAGCGATCGCAGCTGGTGTATGTGATGGTTTACATCTGGGAACCAACGCCAAAGCCGCTTTAGTTACCCGTGGACTCACAGAAATGGTTCGTATTGGCAATAGTTGGGGTGCAAAGACGGAAACATTTTATGGTTTATCCGGTCTAGGAGACTTGTTAGCCACTTGTAACAGTCCTCTAAGTCGCAATTATCAAGTTGGTTATCAGATGACTCTTGGTCAAACACTTCCAGAAATTCTGGCAAATCTACCAGGAACGGCTGAAGGTGTCAACACTTGCCAAGTGTTAGTACAACGCGCCAAACACCACAATATTGCTGTCCCCATTACTGAACAAGTGTATCGCTTGCTTCAAGGTGAAGTCACAACCCGACAAGCACTTGAGGAACTGATGCTACGAGATATCAAGCCAGAGTACAAGTAACTATTAAACATCAATGACAGCCGTTTAATCGCGCGTTCTCAGTGTATACTAGCTAATCTATGACAACCTGTCACTTCTAGTGATTCCTCAATAATCCCTAGAAAAAAAATCATAAATCGTCAGGATATTACTTTTATCCCCATGTAGATATGACTATGCCGATGATCAAGATAATTTTTACTGCTAGATGTTTATACCAGTGAATATCTATAAATGTTGAAATACTAACTAAGTAGTTTATGATCATCTAAAGCCTAGATTTTGAATAGCTATTGGTTCAATTCAGACACTCAACCGTAATATGCGGTATTAGTGTGAGAATACCTCAGTATGTTTTCTTAAAGAAAAATTACTGAAAACCTCAACCGTGTTAGTTCATCTTGAATCACGGGAACAATAGCAACAGTGAATTAGCTGACCGTAATCTATTGTTACCTGGAGCCATTGAGACGATACCTATGCCAGCAACATCTTTTTACGCAGATGCCGCTTCCAACACCAAAAAGTCCCGCCAGGCAATGGAAGAAGAACTCATTATTGATGATGGTGAGTTGTCGGCAGATGAAATCCAAGAATTGGAAGTAGCTGCTGTTGACCCGGCTAACTTTGCTGGGAATACGAACCGGCGGAGTACAGACTTAGTACGTCTATATCTTCAGGAAATTGGGCGAGTTCGGCTTCTAGGGCGCGATGAAGAAGTTTCCGAAGCACAAAAAGTCCAACGGTACTTGCGGATGCGGACCGTGCTAGCCGACGCGGCAAAGGAAGGGGATGAAATCGTTGCACCATTTCTCAACTTAGTTCAAGTTCAGGAGCGTCTGACATCGGAACTGGGACATCGCCCGTCTTTGGAAAGGTGGGCTAACACTGCTGGTATAGAATTGGTGGATCTGAAACCCACTTTAGCAAATGGCAAGCGTCGCTGGGCGGAAATTGCCCAATTAACAGTAGAAGAACTCGAACAAGTGCAATCCCAAGGACTGCAAGCAAAAGAACACATGATTAAGGCGAATCTGCGCTTAGTCGTGTCTGTTGCTAAAAAGTATCAAAATCGCGGTTTGGAATTATTAGATTTAGTTCAAGAAGGAACTTTAGGTTTAGAACGAGCCGTAGAAAAATTTGATCCCACCAAGGGATATCGCTTTAGTACTTACGCTTATTGGTGGATTCGTCAGGGAATTACCAGAGCGATCGCGACTTCAAGTCGGACAATTCGCTTACCTGTTCATATTACCGAAAAGCTGAACAAAATTAAAAAAGCTCAACGCAAAATTGCTCAAGAAAAAGGTCGCACTCCCACCTTAGAAGACCTAGCCATTGAACTAGAAATGACACCAACCCAAGTCCGGGAAGTCTTGCTCAAAGTACCGCGTTCTGTGTCCCTGGAAACCAAAGTCGGTAAAGATAAAGATACGGAATTAGGGGAATTACTGGAAACCGACTGTGTAACCCCAGAAGAAATGTTAATGCGAGAATCTTTACAAAAAGACTTGCATAGTTTGTTAGCAGATTTAACCAGCCGCGAGCGTGATGTAATTCTCATGCGCTTTGGTTTGTCCGATGGTCATCCTTACTCATTAGCCGAAATTGGTCGCGCTCTTGATTTGTCTAGAGAAAGAGTCCGTCAAATCGAATCCAAAGCCTTGCAAAAACTCCGCCAACCCAAACGACGCAACCTGATCCGCGATTATTTGGAATCTTTAAGTTAAATAGGTCAGCACAGGACTACCCTGACAGTTCACTTTATTGACACCCACCGGCTGAGTCCTTGGTGTCAATTTCAGTCAATACACCGTAAAAATCCCATTTTTAGGTTCTACCTGGAAATGCGCTCACCTAATTTATGGTCAAGATTTGATACATTATTCTTGATCATTTATTGACACTCCCCTGGCTAAAGCCGAGGGGATTCTACATTCACAGACTCGCCATTAGACAGCAGGCTTGCGCCAACCGCCCAAGAGGGCAAATCTCCTGTAGCGTAAATTCCGGTATGCCCTACCGTACTCAGCCCTAGTTTTAGAATATTGATGCTAGCATTCAAATCTCTATCCGCCACGTAGCCACAATGCGGACATACATGAGTTCTTGTAGACAGAGATTTTTTCACTTTCTCGCCACAATTAGCACAATTTTGGCTTGTATTATGGGGAGGAACAGCAACAGTCACTTTCCCATATTTATGCCCAAAATACTCCAACCACAATCGGAAAGTGTACCAGCCAGCATCACTAATTGATTTAGCTAAATGTCGGTTACGTACCAGCCCTTTCACATTTAAATCTTCATAGGCTACCAAATCGTTAGATTGGATGACGGAGTATGCTAACTTCTTGCAATACTCTTTTCGTTGCCTACTTACTTTCAAATGCTTACGGGCATACCTATTTCTAGCTTGGTGGTAATTATTAGATTGTCGAACCTTGGCTTTTTTTATTGCCGTACTGAACTTCTTGGACTTTTTACGATTGGCACGGTTTAACTGTTTTTTTGACTTTCGGTAAAACTGGGGTGAAGGTTCCACATTGCCTTTATTGTCAGCAATGAAATACTTCAAGCCCAAGTCAATACCAACTACTTGCCCTGTCGGTTGTGTCTCAACTTTAACTTGAACATCAATCGCAAACTGAGCGTAATATCCATCAGCACGACTCACTAATCGGACACGCTTAATTTGCTTGATGTTGTAGTAATTAAGGTCGTAGGTTCCTTTTAGCTTCAAAGTTCCTATACCTTTCTTGTCAGAGAAAGTAATCGCTTTCCGATTAGTGGAAAGCTTGAATCCAGTAGTCTTATATTCAACTGAGCGACAATGTTTTTTAAACTTTGGGAATCCCTTTTTTCCCTTGATTTTCTTTTTACAGTTATCGTAAAACCGTGATATCGCAGACCATGCGCGTTCAGCAGCAGATTGTCTAGCCATTGAATTAAGTTCATTAGCAAAGGGAAATTCAGCAGCAAGGACAGCACAGTATTTATTTAATGCGTACTTATCAACTTTTTTATCTTTGTTGTCCATCCAATGACGTAAACACTTGTTTTGGATAAACTGACTAGTACGAATAGCATCGTCTATCGCCCTATACTGCTTGTCTTTTCCTTTGACTTTGAACTCGTAAATTATCACTGGTTCGACCTAACCAACTACATAGTTATGCTATTATGCTTGGCATAAACAAACAACCAACCAAGGTAAAACAAAACTTTACGGAGTCCTTTAGGACTCAACTAGCTTTCATCCCCTTTTTGTTCGCGCAGCGTCTCCCTTTGGGAGAAGTACGAAAAACGCAACTGCGTTACTGTTTCTCAGGGGTTTTCAGCATTTTCCTTATAAGATATGATTGTTGCAAATCTCCAGCAAAATTTGTTATATTCTCAACTAATAGGCTTTGTTGAGAAAAATTAGTATGACTGTTTACACATCTACTTCACTTAAAGCAGAACTGAATGATCGAGGCTGGCGTTTAACACCCCAGCGTGAAACAATTCTACACATTTTTCAAGAACTTCCGCAAGGTGAACATCTGAGTGCCGAGGATCTTTATCATCGACTAGAAAGTGACGGGGAAGGCATCAGTCTTTCAACTATCTATCGGACGTTGAAATTGATGGCACGGATGGGAATTTTGCGGGAATTAGAATTGGGAGAAGGACATAAGCATTATGAAATCAACCAGCCCTACCCCCATCATCATCACCATCTAATTTGTGTGAAATGTAACTCAACTATCGAGTTTAAAAACGACTCGATTTTAAAAATCGGCGCAAAAACTGCTCAAAAAGAAGGATTTCACCTGCTGGACTGCCAAATGACAATTCACGCAGTATGTCCTAAATGTCAACGGGCGCTCATGCCTTTGTAGTCAGCACATGATATCAAAGTGGATAGCGGATGGTCTAAAAACGTCCGCTTCTGATATCACTCAGACTGATGCCATAATGTTCTTGAGCTTGCTTAATGGCGTTTTTCGTATCAGCCGCCATCACACCGTTGAGATTACCTTTATAGAAACCCTTTTCTTGTAGTCGCCTTTGGATTTCCAAGATACTAAATTCACTCTGGGGCGCAGTCTGAACTAAGCTATATAGTTTAGCTCTAGTGGTGGGGCCAGCGATACCACTGACAGCTAAATAATTAGCTGCTTGAAACTGACTGACAGCAGCCGCAGTAGAGGAATCAAAGTATCCACTTGGTGTTCCCTTGAAATACCCCGCTTGAATCAAATGTTGTTGCAGAAGCTTGACTGCTTCACCCTGATGACCTCTAGTGAGATTATCTGTACTAACTGCTTGTATAGGAGGAGTTTGTTCTCCACCCACACCAAGAGTCGGCAATTTTCTCAGTGTTGCAGGACCCGCAATACCATCAACATCTAATTCATAAGCTTGTTGGAACGCCTTTAGAGCGTCTTCAGTAACGGGGCCAAATACCCCTGTGGCTTGACCAGAAAAGAAACCTGCAACTCGCAGCCGTTCTTGTAAAATCCTGACTGCTTCGCTTTCATCACCTTTTTGCAGCAAGTTAGGATTAGGGGTGGTATTTTGAGTCACCACAGCACTGATGATTGTAGTTGACACGCTCCCAGTTATGGGTGTTGGAGGTGCGATATTGCTATGACTAATTGTAGCAAATGGTGTACTAGCAGTACTGAGTTTTGGCACTTGTAAATTGCTAGGACTGATTGAGGAAATTGATGTGCTGGTAGCACTCTGTTTGATTTGTGGTGTCGGCGAGGTTTCTAATTTTTGCCGTGTGCTTACTCCCACAATGCCATCAACGGCTAAACCATGAGCTTGTTGAAAACGCCGCACAGCATCTTCTGTAGAGAAGTCATAGACTTCTGTGATGGGAGCTTGATAAAAGCCGGCTTGTTGTAATTGTTCTTGGAGATTCTTGACCGAAGGGCCTTGATCTCCTCGTTCTAGTGCCAAAACGCTGCTGACAGAACTGAGAATAGATAAGGCCAGAGCTAGGGGTAACATATGTTTCCAAGCTCTACTAGAAAGGCGTTTCCAGTCTGGTGCAACTGCTTGATTTAATAAAGCACTCAGGGATACTAATTCACTCGATGCGCTGTTTTCATAGGCATCAGCTAAATAAAAATACGCGAGGTTGTCCATATCTTTTTCCTACACCAATTATTTTTCTTCAATAGTGGCTTCAGCTTGATGTACGAGATTTCGCAAATTTTCCAATGTCTGGATATTTACATCCTGCCATAAATTACGCTGGTGTGCTTCTAATAATTTTTCAGCAATATCACGCATTGCCCAAGGATTTTTATCTTGGATAAATTCACAGACTACCGGATCTTGTAAATATGCCTGTGTTATACCCTCATACATATGGTCTTCTACACATTGGGCTGTAGCATCGTAGGCGAATAAATAATCTACAGTTGCAGCCATTTCAAATGCACCTTTGTAACCGTGGCGCATCATCCCTTCAATCCACTTGGGGTTCACTACACGAGAACGATACACCCGTGCAATTTCGGCTTTGAGTTCGCGAACTCGTGGTTGATCCGGATTAGAATTATCACCGAAATAGGTTTGAGGGTTTTTTCCTTGAAGAGAACGCACAGCTGCTGTTAAACCACCCTGAAACTGATAATAATCATCAGAATCGAGGATGTCGTGTTCTCGGTTATCTTGGTTGTGTAGCACAACTTGCATTTGTGCTAAACGTTGCTCAAAGGCTTCTGGTGCAGAGATTCCCACTAATTCCCCTTTTGCGTCGGGTGAACTAGCACTGGTGTAAGCGTAGCAACTCCAGTTAATATAAGCACGAGCTAAATCCTGATCATCTGTCCAATTTTGCGAAGCCATAAGTCCTTGAAGTCCCGCACCATAAGCACCCGGTTGAGAACCAAAAATCCGGTATTGCGATCGCACTTTGGCTATTTCTGGAGTCAAACCTTGTTGTATCCAAAAATCAGTATCTTGGCTAACTTGCGCCGCCAGGGGATTATACTCTGAAGATTCATCCAGTGCGGCTACTGCTGCTACAGCTTGCTCAAATAAATCAATTAAATTGGGAAAAGCGTCCCGAAAAAATCCCGAAATTCGCAAGGTGACATCGACACGAGGACGAGCCAAAATACTCAGGGGTAAGATTTCAAAGTCTACTACACGCCGGGCTGCACCATCCCACACAGGACGCACACCCAGTAACGCCAAAGCCTCGGCGATGTCATCACCACCAGTTCGCATAGTTGCAGTTCCCCACAACGATAAACCCAAAGTTTTAGGATACTCACCGTTTTCTTGGGTGTAACATTCAATGAGATTTTCCGCCGCTTTTCTCCCCACATCCCAAGCCGTTTCTGTAGGAATAGCCCGAATATCAACTGAATAAAAGTTTCTCCCAGTGGGTAAGACTTCGGGACGACCCCGTGTCGGTGCGCCAGAAGGAGCGCTGGGGATGTATTTACCGTCAAGTCCGTGGAGTAAGTTGGTAATTTCCTCGTGGGTTTGTTGTAAAGCGGGGAGGAGTTTGTTGCTAATCCAATTGAGAGTGGGGAGAAGAGGAACGGTTGTTAAGTAACCGGAAGTTTTAGAGTAATTTCTCACTCCCCCTTGCTCCCTGCTCCCGTGCGCCCCTGCTTCTTCTGGGGTGTGGGGAGTTAGGAGGTGTTCTACTAATTGGGCTGCGTGTGCTTCTAAAATTTCTACAGCATCGCCGACTGTGCGACAGGAGTCTTGAGTTTTGGTTGCTAAAACCTGCTGATCATCTGCTGATAATTGCGTGTTGAAATCTGTTGTCAGGGGGTCGAAGTCTAAACCCCAATCTGCGGCTATAGTGCGGGTAATACCTTCAGAATAGCGGTTGGGGATGCGTGCGATCGCCACAATTAAATCTCGTAGTTGTCGCCCTTGGGGACATTGACCAAAAATGTGTAACCCATCCCGTATTTGCGCTTCTTTCAATTCACAAAGATAGCCACCGATGAAATTTAAAATTACCGATTCAAACTTTAAAATATCAGTTTCATTGGCAATCCCTAAATCTTTGTGAAGATTTTCTTGGATGACTAATTCCCGGATGCGATCGCGAATCGCTGGTAAACGGCTAGGATCTAAACTTTCCGCCTCATAATACTCATCAACCAAATTTTCTAACTGCTGCAAAGCCCCATAAAGTTCAGCCCGCGTCATCGGAGGGGTCAGATGATCTAAAATCACCGCTTGGGCGCGTCGCTTGGCTTGTGAACCCTCACCAGGGTCATTCACAATAAACGGATAAAGGTGGGGAAGTGCGCCAAAAGCCACCTCCGGATAACAACTACTAGACAAAGCCACACTTTTACCAGGTAGCCATTCTAGATTGCCATGTTTCCCCACATGAACCACCGCATCAGCATTAAAACATTCTCGCACCCAATAATAAAAAGCCAAATAATCATGAGTCGGCACTAAATCCGGTGCATGATAATTCAAACTAGGGTCAATATCATAACCCCGTGACGGCTGAATCCCCACAAATATGTTACCCAGTTGCATACCAGAAACAGGGAAGGAAGAGGCAGGGGGGCAGGGGGCAGGGGGCAGGGGAGAAGAGGCAGGGGGGCAGGGGGCAGGGGGCAGGGGAGAAGAGGCAGGGGGGCAGGGGGCAGGGGGCAGGGGAGAAGAGGCAGGGGGGCAGGGGGCAGGGGGCAGGGGAGAAGAGGCAGGGGGGCAGGGGGCAGGGGGCAGGGGAGAGGAAGAGGGTGAGGAGTTTTCGGTTGCAGCTCCCCATCTTTGGGTGATTTCTTGCTGTACAGTTATCGGTAAAGTGGCAAAGTACGCTTGATAATCTGCACCAGAAACGCTTTGCAGCACAGGACGCAATTCTCTACCTTCAGGATCATTAGTTACCCCAGTGGTGAGACGTTGAATTAATTCATCTCCGTTAGTGGGTGAATCCTCTACCACATACCCAGCCCCCTGTAAAGCTTTAATTATTTCCACACAACTGGCTGGCGTGTCCAATCCTACGCCATTGGCTAACCTGCCATTGCGATTGGGGTAATTTGCCAAAATCAGGGCAATGCGGCGCTCCTGGGGTGGCTTAGAGCGGAGATTTACCCAATTGGCTGCTAGTTGTGCCACAAACTCAATGCGATCGCTCACCGGTTCATAAACCATCACATCTGTTTCTAAGTCAGGATTTCGCGAGAGTACCGTTTTAAAAGACACAGCGCGAGTAATAATCCGTCCATCTACCTCTGGTAACGCCACATTCATCGCCATATCACGAGGAGAAAGCCCTTGTAATTGTGATTCCCACTGTTCCACACCACCGCCACTGAGGATAACTTGGAACACCGGCACATCTAACTTTTGCCACAAGTCGAGCTGGGGCGCTTCTGTTTCCAAACGCGCCAGAGAAAAACTTGTAGTATTTAGCAACACCCCAATTTGATCAAAGTCTTTCGGCTGGAAAAACTCACTCAACTCTGCTTGAACATCAGGATCACGCAATGACGAAACAAACACGGGTACAGGTTGTAAATTACGCTTTGCTAAAGCTGCACACAAAGCATCAATTACCTTCGTATTCCCAGATAAATAATGAGCGCGGTAAAAAAGAATCCCCACTTTAGGCGTTGGAGAGGATGAGCCAGAAACATTGTCGCACAAGCTCAAATTCTTCTCCCCTGCACCCTGCACCCTGCCCCCCTGCCTCTTATACAAGCCGACACGGGGAACCCCTTGCGGTGGTAGGGGTTGAAAGGAAGTATCCAGGGAAATATCACAGATAAATTGTAAAGCGTTAACAATGTTTTCCACTCCGCCTTCCCGGAAATACTGTAAAACTTGATTAACAGCACTCAAAGGTAAAGTAGATTGGGAAATTAATTCAGGATCAAGACCATCGTCTCCAGGCATTACTATCAGAGTTGTACCCTGACGTTGTACAATTTCTTGCACTACTTCTAAACCATAAGCCCAATAGGAACGTCCTCCTAACAGGCGTAAAATAATTACTTGGGCAGATTCTAAAACTTCCTCGCCATAGGAATCTATACTTATTTGTTGTTGGAGTTGCAATAAACTAGCAACTCTGATATCTGGGAATGTTTCAGGTAATTTAGGGACGGCTGCTGCTAAAGTTTGAATGTCAGTGTCAGCAGCAGTAATAAAGACAAAAGGAGCTGGAGATTGTTCTAAAAAAACTAACCCTTCTGATTGATTCCATCCACCCGGTGTAGCACTGATACGATGCATAATTCTGTATTACTGTCTTAAACTGTTGGTTAGAAAACATTAGCATTGAGCAACTTATTACCAGACCATTAAAAATGCTTAGTTCTCCTGATTTGAGTTTTTCTCGAAACTTGCCTTTAGTTGTATTTAATCAGCTTCGGGAATTGTTACAGCAGATGGCTCAAGTAGTAGGAACTACTGCACTGGTACTTACAGAAGCTGTGTTGGCAAGGATTGATACATCACTTGAGTGGCAAACTCAAAGGTTTACGCTGGTGATTTCTGAGCAGTTTAGCGCACTTTTACTAGGGACGCAGGAGCAGGGGGAGGAAGGAAATAATACAGGATTCCATGCTAGTTTGACATTTAATTCCCAGGCGATCGCTTTATTTGTCTCACAGGTGAGAGACTTGTTTAAGGGTGATTCCTACACTCATCAAAATTTGGAACGCTATCGTCAAGCTCTCAGACCGAATGATGCCCAGATCCAAACTAAATTTACGCTGTTGTTATTAGAGTATCTCTTACCACAGCCCACTGAGGATGTTACAGAACCTTTAGTTTACTCCTGTCAGCCTGTGGAAGATGCCTTGAAAAAACAGATTGTGCAAGAGCAACTGTTAAATCAGGTAACTACCCAGATTCGCAAAAGCTTAGACTTGCCAGTAATTATGGGGACAACAATTGCTCTGGTACGGGAGTTTTTGGAATTAGACAGGTTAGTAGTATATAAATTTGCTCCTTCGGGAGTCAATACGGTAAACGGTGAAAACCCACTCCCTGGGGGTGGTGTCGTCCACGAAGCCCGTGCGACAAATGCCATTCCATCGGTATTGTATTCTCAGGAAGAAGTTTGCTTTAATCCCAATTCTCCCTGTTGGGAAAAGTATCGGCAAGGATTTACTTTAGTTGTCGATGATGTCGAAAAAACTTATAATCTGGAAGCGTGTTTGTTGAGTTTTTTAAGAGAAAGCCAAGTTCGGGCGAAATTGGTAGCACCAATTATGTTTGAACAAAAGCTGTGGGGGCTGTTGATCGCTCATCAATGTTATACTCCACGAGCATGGACGAAGAATGAGAAAAATTTACTAACTTCCATAGCTGAACAATTAGCGATCGCAATTCATCAAGCTGACTTAATGCAATCTCTGCAAGAAGCTACCCGCACCCTGATACAAGAAAAACAAACTCTGGAACAACGCGTAATTGAGCGCACAATGGCTTTGCGTGAGGCTTTACTGGCTGCTGAAGCTGCAAGCCGCCTCAGAAATGAATTTCTCGCTACCATCAGCCATGAATTACTTACGCCTTTAACTTACGTCATCGGGATGTCTTCCACCTTGTTACGTTGGCCTTTGGGAGAATTGAGTCAACGCCAACGAGATTACCTGCAAACAATCCACGATAGTGGAGAACATTTATTAGAACTGATTAATGACATCCTCGATTTATCACAAATTGAGGCGGGGAAAACAGTATTAAATATTACAGAATTTTCTTTAACGGATACAGCCAAAAGTTGCCTAGACTCACTATTCAAAAAAGCTCAGAGCAAACAAATCAATCTTAAACTGGATTTACAAATAGATCCCCAACGCGATCGCTTTACAGCCGATGCGGGGCGAGTAGAACAAATTCTTTGGAATCTGTTAACCAATGCCATTAAGTTTACCCCAGAAGGTGGCAGTGTCACCTTGCGGATCTGGGTAGAAGATGACAGCGCCATCTTTCAAATCGAAGACACCGGAATTGGCATTCCCGAAGCACAATTACCACTGATGTTTGAGAAATTTCAGCAACTCGATACACCCTATCGCCGTCGCTACGAAGGTACAGGACTCGGTTTAGCCTTAACTAAACAACTTGTAGAACTCCATCGGGGTCGAATTGAAGTAGAATCTACAGTAGCTATTGGTTCCATTTTCACCATCTGGATACCAGCCCAACACTGAATGGGGAGTGGGGAGTGGGGAGTGGGGAGTGGGGAATGGTTGAAAATCTAAAATCTAAAATCTAAAATCTAAAATTGTATGACAGTCGGGTTACAAACAAAACGCGTGGTAGTTGTCGGTGCTGGTTGGGCTGGTTTAGGTGCAACCTACCATTTGGCAAAACAAGGGTATGATGTCACACTTTTAGAAGCAGGTTCATATCCTGGTGGATTAGTCGCAGGGTGGAAAACCACAGCCGGAAAATCTGTAGAAGCCGGAATTCACGGCTTTTGGTATCCTTACAGAAATATTTTTTCCCTAATTAATGAATTAAAACTTAATCCCTTTACCACCTGGACTCGTTCCGCCCAATATTCCCCTGCGGGGTTGGAAGTTGAATCACCAATTTTTCAAGATTTACCACGACTTCCCGCCCCTTTAGGTACTTTTCTCTACACACAATTTCAGCGATTACCCTTAATTGATCGTCTCAGCGCCTTACCTTTACTTTATTCTGTTATAGATTTTGACAATTCCCATGAAGCTTGGCGGCGTTATGATTTTGTCACAGCCCGTGAATTATTCAAAGATTTTGGCGTTTCTGCCCGACTTTACAAAGAAGCCTTTGAACCTATGCTGTTAGTGGGCTTATTTGCTCCAGGCGAACAATGTTCAGCCGCAGCGACATTAGGAATGCTTTACTTTTTTATTCTGGCTCATCAAGCTGATTTTGATGTGGTTTGGTGTCGTGGAACAGTGGGGGAAAAAATATTTCGTCCTTGGGTGGAAAAAATTGCACAAGCTGGTGCGAAAGTGTTACCCCAACGCCGAGTGACTGATTTAATTGTTGATAGTCAAAATCGCGCCAAGGGTGTGGTTTGCGGTGATGAAGTCTTTGATGCGGATGCGGTAATTTTTGCCGTTGGTGTCACTGGGATGAAGAAAATTGTCGCTAATAGCCCCAGTTTACAAAGCCGGGAAGAATTCCGAAATTTAAGTAATTTAGGCGCAATTGACGTTTTAGCCACCCGTTTATGGTTTGACCGCAAAATTGATATTCCTCGTCCTTCTAATGCTTGCTTTGGCTTTGATGCGACCACAGGATGGACATTTTTTGATTTAAATGCCCTGCATGATGAATATAAAAATGAGCCGGGAACAGTGATTGAAGCTGATTTCTATCACGCCAATCAATTTCTGAATATGAGTGATGCAGATATCATCACAAAAGTCAAGAATTATTTAACAACTTGTGTCCCAGCCTTTGGCGGTGCGAAAGTAATAGATAGCAGCGTGATTCGCTTACCCAATGCAGTGACTCACTTTGCGCCTGGTAGCTATCGCCATATGTTACCAGCTAAGACCAGTTTTGAGAATGTCTTTATGAGTGGTGATTGGATTGTGAATCGTCACGGTTCTTGGTCTCAGGAGAAGGCTTATGTTACAGGTTTAGAAGCGGCAAATTTAGCAGTATCCTATTTAGGTGTGGGTCAGCCTTCTGAGATTATACCTGTAGAAGAGGACGAAGCGCACATTCAAATGGGGCGATCGCTCAATCAAAGTCTGAGCGACTTGGGTAAATCTGTCTTACCTGATTTTTGGTTGCCTTAGCCGCCTCTACGACAAACAACTCAAAAAAAGTCAACTTGCTCTTTGCCGCATATATTGCCCACTGAGTCCTTGCTGAATCCAATTCAAGCACTCATATTCAGATTTGAATAATTTGGGGGCGGCAATATTATTCAACAGTTCTGGGGGATAATGGTCGTAGAAATATTTATCCCCCTCTTGAAAGACGATAATCAAGTTATTGCCGTATACATAGCGAGATTTAAAACTATCTTCCTGATGGACAAACTCTGAATTTTGGTCAATATGTTCTTTGGCAATCTCAACGATATTATTGATGCTACTGCCATAGATTCCGGCTGGATTCTCGGCTTTATGAAATTTGCTTCCACGTCCAATTTCTGACAAGAGTTTATACGAATAAATTTCGTAGTTATCCGCTTTGCCAAAAACAAATGGAATGATGAGGTATCCTTTATATGAAACTGATTTTTCATAAATAAGACGACTCATCTTAACCTCCTTTAATATAACTGCTTGTTTTACTTTATATGAAACTGATTTTTCATAAATAAGACGACTCATCTTAACCTCCTTTAATATAACTGCTTGTTTTACCACAATCGCCTCAATAATTTTATGCCATCATCGTTTGCTCTGAATTTATGCAAATTCCTAATCAGGCTAAAGTTTCCCCACATTCACCAAATTAGCACCAAAGAATTCGCTCAGTGGTTATTAAATTCTACAAAAATACAGCCTTTGGTAATTGATGCACGCAGTCAAGCAGAATATGAAGTAAGTCATCTTAAAGCCGCAGTACATATTGATCCGATTGCGCCTGACTTGCAAATATTATCGCAAGTAGCAAAAGAAACGCCTATAGTTGTGTACTGTTCAATTGGCTATCGTAGCGCCACAATTTCCCAACAGCTTCAGCAAGCAGGATTTACCCGTGTGTTTAACTTGAGTGGTGGTCTTTTTCAGTGGGCAAATGAAGGACGACTTATGTTTAAAAATGAGGAAGTTACACAGTGTATTCATCCATATAATGCGATGTGGGGAAAACTGTTGAAAGATGGAAAGTTGAGGGGGCGACAAAGAAGTTAAAGAGGCTGCTGTATAAGCATCATAGCCATCACCCCCTGCTGATAAAATGCCTGCTTATTGCGAACGGCAGCCATCATTTCCAAGACCAAATCCTGACACCCATTCAGCGAAATTATCCAATTGTATCCGTATAAGCCTATCCAGAAAGCACTATGTCTTTTTCTGTTTCTGTTCAAATCACTTGGACGACAGACATAAGATTGTAGCTATGGTTAAGATTCACGCACCTATACACATTCAAATTTATGAACGCGAGGGAACACAATGGTTTTTCCACGGCGGTAATATATTTCATAATCCTCATGGCATTTCTACCGATTTAGAATCGACACTTGAAAGGAACGGATTGACCAAAATCAAAGTTTTGGTTGAATTATTTCGTGTAAATGGCGGGAAGGCTGGCTTGTACCTAGCTGATATTCGGGATAAAAAATATTACTACTGCGGTCAAAAGTGGGAAGATGTTAAAGGCCTACTCAGAGAATTAGGTATTGGTAGAGATGAGCCAAGTTCTTCTTGATTAAAAATTTTGGCTGTAAGCGATCGCTATCGCACGTCTTTCAGCCCTTCCCATAATCAGAATTAGCCAATCCTGCTCATCAGGGTGTAGTTGCAAGAATTTTTGCAAGTATGGAGTTAACCTTGTTCAGCGCTCCACTGTGTTTGTATCCATGTTCCCTAATAGGGGATAATTTACTTATTCATAATACATTCTCTTGTTTCTTATTCTTACATTGGAGAATAAACTCTTTTATCTGTTCAACTGGATAATTCCGATCAATCATTTGCCTTACCAATGGCGCAATCTTAGCAGGCACTGGTATTGACCTATTCCTCCATTCACCATCAATCTTCACTTCGTGGTAATAGCCCCATCGCCAATGGGAATAGTTTAATTTATCTCTTGCACCTTCTACCCTGGGGTAAGTGACTATCTGCCCACTTTTAAGCTTTTTGTTCTCCAAAAATGGGGCAAGACTGCCATTAGCAATTTTCTTAGGTGATGTTGCGTTTTCCCTTACGAATTTGGTGGGAATAGAGGATGCGATAGCTACGCTCTCTTCAAGACGCTCCGCTAACGCGGAACTTTCGTTTTGGCGATACGCCGAAGGCATCGCTTCTATTGTATTTTCCCTTACGAATTTGCTGGGAGTGTTACCTGAATTCGCATCTGTTCTTAACCCTAGATCAATTAACTTGCGATCCCCTTCTTGAAAATCACTATTCTCATTCTTAAGGGAAATTTCCGAGTTAATGGTGAGATCATCCCCCTCCTGACAATCACTATTCTCATTCTTAAGGGAAATTTTTATATCTTTAGCGCGATCCCCTTCGGGACAATCACTGTTCTCATTCTTGAGGGAAATTTCCGAGTTAATGGTGAGAGCATCCCCCTCCCGACAATCACTATTCTCATTCTTAAGGGAAAGTCCAGGACTTTCCCTTAAGAAAATATCTGAGTCAGTTTTTGAGTTAATGCGATCTGCTTGCAGCAGCGCTGAGTGCAAAGCACACGCAGCGCGTTCGCTATCGCCAAAGGCGGGGCTGAGTCCTGCGGACACGCTACGCGAACGCCCATCGCTCTTTTTAGAAACATTTTCGCTATTCGTAAGGGAAATATCAGGGAATGCGGAACCATCGTCCCAAGCCGAATCACCAATAATTTTAATTTTAGGCTGAGTGAAATCATCTAAATTAAAAAGCTGAGGCTGTTCTGCTGGATTTGGCTGCTGGATAAAACTTAAATCTGATAAATTTACTTTTTGTTTCTCGAAACAGCCTTTAAAAAAAACCTCAGCCTTGGGAACTGACTTGAATAGCTTAACTATTGTCGCCTGTTTTCCACTTGAGTGCAGATAGACACCATTGATTTTAAATTCTGGAGTTTCCCCTAAGAAAATATCGGCGATGTCTACTGCAATATGAAAGCGATCGCCCATCTTGACATCGATTTTCCCCTGACTGGGGGATTGCTGAATGATTCCCCAGTCATAATCCGAGTGATACTTGGCTTTGTGATTCCTGATTAGTACCTTTGTACCCAATTCAAATTGGACAACATCTGTAGAACTTTTCATGATTCCCCCCATATTTCTCGTAAGGAAGTGGCAAAAGCTGCATATTTGCACCGCACATTTTTGGCATCTTTTACCCAGACTAAGTAACTGGCGATCGCTAAAAAATTAATTGATAACGCCTGTGAACACGCGATGGCTCTAAATACGAGTGCGTCCGACACTGCTTTGAACTAGCCATTGGACTCCATAGGCAACACCGCTTCAGATAACCACTGGTAAAATTCTGGAACTGCGGCCTCGACAAGGCGCAATACATTAGGCGCGATCGCTTCCAATTCCAGCACCGTCTGCCACCGCCAATCCTCATTCCAGTGCTTAAGGATGTTTTTAATCACGTCTATACCCTGCTTAATACCAGAGCGAAGTATTTCCACGCAATGGAGCAGCGCAATCGTTGGCGATCGCTCTCATCCTGAGTAAGTTTGGATCTGTGGCCTTAACTTCTTCCCCAGCAATTAAACGCTTGAGAATGTGATGCAAACCCAAATTAAATCTCGCTAACCACTTTGCCGAGTAGTTACCCCAGTCGATACACAAAGGTAAATTGTCCCGTTCGGTACGGTCTTTGCTGGTAACAATTGTGGGTGGGGTAGGGTATTGCCTCCCAGTTTTGGGGTCAACAATTGTGTCGTCTGGTTCTAATAAAATTGCTTCAAGAGAGGCGAGCGCTCTGATTAATCTACCGCCTTCATCTTTTTCCACTAATTCAGGGGTGACATCCATACCGTAGGAATCCTGAATGCGGAATTTTTCACATTCAAAAATTTCTTCGGGTTTGAGGTAATCTTTACTTTGACGGGCGCGGTACTCACTAGCTGAAATATTACGAGCCTTGGAAATAGCCGAGTGATAGGCAGTGTCCAAAGCTGCGGCTGCTTTTTTCAACTGCTCGGTGGCTTTAGGATCATCGTCACTGCCGACAGATATAAAGGTATTACCCATGAAGGTGAGGAGCGATCGCAAATCATCACGCAGGTTATTGATCGATTGGCTACGGTTGGCTTGAATTTGACAGTAAGCTTCCAGCGCCCAATCTTTCTCCGCGCCCCGCTTTCCAGTTTCACGGTCAATTCGCAAGAGAAAAGCAGTCATTTCATTGGTTTGCAGCAGTCGTTCTTTAATCTTGGTGGCGTTAGTATCTTTGTAGCCAAAGGGAGGGCGAGGGGCTACCCAAACGTGAAACGGGACTTTGGGACGATAGCGGTACAGCTGTTGGGCGCATTCGGTAGCAGTTTGGCTAACACCATGAAATACACCAAACACTAAATCGAAATGATACTGGGAGATATCTACACCAGTTCCCAAGCTGGGGGAAGTGAACAAGGCATCGAGGGATTTAACGGCGTTGGTGATATCTTTAATGAAAGCGATATTTTCTTCACTGCCAGAGTTATCCGAGTGGATAGACCAGATTTTGAAGGGTGTAGAAGACTCGTCATGAATAGGGTGTAGGGGGTAGGGGGTAGGGTGTAGGGAAGACGGTATTGGTCGAGGCTTGGAACCCCCACCAATACAATCGTCTTGAGAAGACGATGCTTGTGATCCACTGGTTGTTCGATGCTCTTTCTCCCCTACACCCCACACCCCACACCCCACACCCTGCCCAAACGGGGCTTGGTCAGAGTTAGAAGATTCTTCAACCTTAACTAACAATGATTTTTCCAGTTTCTTAATGAAACGTTTCGAGTCGCTGACCACCATGATTTTCTGTCCGGCCATCAGCGCCGCCGAGATTTGGGCGACTAGGGCGCTGGAACTATTACCTTCATACCAGTAAATAGTGCGATCGCCATTTCTCCACTCATTTTTGACGATGTAAGGAATTTCTCCCTCTGGTCGCATGGCGCGGAAGAAATCCACTGTCAGGTCATCCATGTGAGCGTCAGCGATGACCACCAGTGGGGCATTGTATACTATATATTCCAGTACCTCCAGTATGGCCGCGCGATGTTCTTTGCAAGTTTTACTGTGCAGTAGATGAACTAAGTATTGGCAAGCCTCATCAATAAATACGCAGCCGTAGGTTAAAGCTTGCGTATTCAGTTTATGTAAGCTATCAATGGTGATACTAAGGGCTGTAGCTTTAGTTAACCCCACATAGCCAAGTTCTGAATACATTGCCGTCTGCAAGCGTTCGGCTAGATTTTTCAGGAGGTTGACACGATGCCCGTTGTTGAGGAATCGCGTATTTGGGTTTTGGTCACGCCACCAGCGCATGAGTTCAGTTTTTCCCGTACCCATGTCACTCCACAACGCCACCAGCCCTGATTTGGGAAAGCGGAAAGAGGCAGGGGGGCAGGGGGCAGGGAGCGGGGGGGAGTTGGAAATTACTTTATACAGAGGGTTGTTTAACGACCCTTCCTGTTCTCCCCAGTCCCCAGTCCCCAGTCCCCTTTCTTCTTCTCCTCTGCCCCCTGCCCCCTGCACCTTGTCCTCTTCTTCCCTTGGTAGTTCGGGAAGATAAAGAGCTTGAGACAAATATTTAACGTTGACTGTCACATCTGGCTTGTACTTGCTCAAACCCCACTTTCTCTTGTGGTATGAACGCTGGTAATCTTGAAGTGATTTGGCATCATCAACGATCGCACTCAGTAATGTATTGGCATCTTTGCCTCGACCAACCACGAAATCATCAACACCTTTCTCCGGCCCTGGTAGTGACGCAACTTCACAAGTACAACCTGCCGCCTCAATCACTTTGCCAGTTCGTATCGTTGCTTGGTACACTGACCAACGTGTTTTATCACTGGTTTCGTGGTCGAATAAAATAATGAACTTGCGTCCCGCTTGAGCTAGTGGCACTAAGTCAGGGTGCAAACGTTCATCGAAATCCTGTTTACCGACACGCCCGTTCCAAATTCCAGGGAGTGCGATCGCGACAAACCCCAAACTCAGCAAACAGGCTGCTTTCTTCTCACCCTCGCATAAGATGATGGGAATTTCTGAGTGCCGCTTCATCCATTCCCAGAACAGGAGTGGATTGACTTGATCTAGTAAGCGCAGTGTTAAAAGTGAATGATATCGCTTAATGTTGTAACGCTTTGCAATTTTGTCCCAAATACAGTTAGCAACATCGAAGTAGGTAACTCTGTTTGCTGTTTTGGGGGGTGATTCGTACTTAACTGGCTTACCTTTTTGCCAATCAATGCGGGGGAAGTTCGGCTTAATCCGCCCCCATTCCATTGGTTGCCAATTTTTGAACGGGTCAAGGGACTTAATCCATATCCCACCCAACAGCAAATGCTGATACCGCTTAATGTATCCTTCTGTAACTCGTCCGGCATTTTTGCGGGGGATTTTATCGGAGATAAACAAGTAATCGTAAATTGATTCTCCCTCAATGTGAAAGAAGTTGCCCTCAATCAATGCCGGGTGAATGGCGCTACCTACTGCCAACTGATGGTACTCAGCCGCAATTAAGTCATTGGGATATTGGGGTTCACCTGGGTCACGGGTAAGTTTAGGACTTGGTAGATTTTTCTGAGAAGCATTGAGGTAAGTCATGATTCGCTACCTCCACTCCTCAGCCCCCTTTCTTCTTCTGTGACTGGCTGCCTGATAAAAATCGCTATTTCAAAGCTTTTGAGCCATTCTGCTAAGGTTTGAGGTATTGGATTTATCCCCAATGCCTGTTGATCCACACCTAGCTCTAATATTGAATATTCGTGACTTAACACGGTAAATTCCCCTGATTTCTTGGTTTACAAGCCTCAGAGGGGGTTGATTGCGCTACTACGGCTTTTGTCTATGAAATTTGAAATTTTTCTTAATTAAACTTAATGTTTTTTAATTTTTCGTAATTTCAATAGCCAAATTGCCACAAGAAATTGGTACATTCGTGTGGCTTCTCATATAATATGAGAAGTAGCGCGGATTCAATCTCGTTTAACCAGTCAGTGGAAAAGTCGCCAAACTTTTTAATCACCACTGTATTTGGTTTGTTGGAGATCACCCCGCTTTGAGGTTATTCAATTTCAGTTTGAGGACGAAGCGACACTTCTTAGTGCGTTTTGTCCTTTAAATTTTTGATGTTGTTTGTTCCCTCCTTTTTGCTTTAGCTTGATCTTACAAAACTTCTGTACATCTGGTATCTTTTTTCTTTTACTTGAAACCTCCACGTTTGTTAAGAATTCTTAAGAAGGTAATCTGAAGCGTGTGATTACCCTGTACTCGTGCAGAACCTACTTCGGAGGCTGAGAGCAAAACTTGAATATGGTGTGAAGCGGAACCGAGTATCAATTGCTGCTGCCCATTTTGGATAATGACTAGTGGGAGTTTTAAATATATCTTTGGAGTTAAATTTCACTTTAAATTTATCTTTATTCATAATTACCTCTAGGATGCCATTTTCAAGTTTGAAGGATTAGAGTCATTTATTAGGTTTCGCGTATCTGTCATAACATACTTTTTGATGACTGGTTGAAGAGTAAAACTAATTTCCTGAGTAACTGGGTTTTTCACAGTTTCGATTAATGACATTTTTTCAAGAATTTCTAATGCTTTGACTACATCTAAAGTTGATATAGTATTTTGGCGTTTAAAGTTATTCAAAATTGTCGTGATACTAATTAATTCTGAACCACCCACTACTTTTTCTGCTAAATAAATCAGAATTTGTTTGTGAATGTTTTGTAATACCTGTCCAACTATTTCATTAAGTATATTTTCAAGCTTTTTGCTTACAAGAGTAGTTGGATTCTCAAAAAATATGTCTGTACTACCAAACAGATGATAAATTCGGTCAATTACGGCTGTTAATTCCGAAGGATTACCACGATAAGTTTGAATTAATTGATGACATTTTTTTGGGTCAGTCAATCCTCTGTCAAACAGAAATTGCATGGATGCGTTTGTATCTAGACCTTCAAGTTTTATGAATTGAAAAGGTCTTTTCGCATTGAGTAAATCATCAAACTCATCGAGTAAAACTCGACTAGTTAATATCAAACAGCTTTGATGAGTTTCTTCTACTACACGGCGAATAAAAAATAAATAATCTAATTTCTGCTCAAAATTTTGCCCTAACAGTTCTAAGTCATCTAAGACAATCAAGCAACGTTTTTTTTGTAGATATTTGAGCAAGTGTGTAATACTTGCTTGTGTATGATGTGGCTGAACAAACTCAGGATCTAAAATTTCTAATAATTCTGTTACCAAATCTTCAATTGGTGGTGTGTGAGCTACCGATTTCCAGATTAAATAATCAAATCCTAAAATTTTATTGGTACTAATATCTGTAATTAATTTTGCTGCTAATGAGCTTTTACCAATACCTGCAACTCCTACAAGTGATACACAGTGCTGTTTTTTAATTAATTCTTTGAGCAGAATTAGTTCTGCTTCTCGTCCATAAAAGCTAGAAACATCAGGTATTTGACTCCCATAAATTGCATCTTGACTCATGAAAGCTTCTAAACAAGTTCGCAAATTTCGTTTGCACACTTGTTCACCATTCCCTATAATTTCTGTGAGTGTATCAAATAATATTGTTGCTACTCTACGCTGCAAGTAATTTTGGCTGTAAGATGAGTTTTCAGACATTTTTTCATAGTTCTGCCCATTCCAAGCACCTCTGACAACCGTGATTTCTGGCTCAGATAAGGGTTTGCCCCGTGCTTTGGAGACTAGTTCATTCAAAACACTTAAAGCTTCCTCCAAAGTTAATGTTTGTAAATCATCATCCTCTGTATATTGATAAGATGATTGTATATTACATGACTGTATCAGTAAATTTTCTTGTGAAGAAGCACTATAACCCATAAAATCCCAGCTGTTACTGTGAGAGTGTGTCTTAGATGTAATGATACTGTATATGTGACTTTTTATCCACTACATTCGGATGATAACTCACAAATGCCGTTATTTCTAGCTTAAGTTAGATTAATCATCAAATAATGCAGTTAATATCTAGCTATACTGAAGAATATCATTAGGATGAGATGTGACATACTGTATCAACCCACTTTGCGAAGCTAGAGAGAATCCAGATAATGCCGAAAAATGTCTCGCTTGTGGGACTTCTCTAGTGATTCATGGACGGATTCGCCTAATTAAGCCGTTGAGAGAACTTACAGAAGATCCGTATGTACGCATTGAAGTATTTGAAGTAGATGATTCGGGGACTAAGTGGGATACAGTTCGTAGACTGAGAATCATGAAGGTTCTGAAATGGGGTAATTCTAAGTTAGTGGAGTTATTCGAGCGAGAATCCCGAACTTTGAGGCGTTTAAATCACCCGTGTATCCCAGGAAGTACCATAGATGACTTTTTTACATTTGTTCCTAATAATAGCCCTCTAACATTGCGATGCCTAGTAATGGATAAAATTGAGGGACAAAATTTGCAAAAATGGATACAGTCTAATGGGCGCATTTCGGAATCTTTAGCTGTAAAGTGGCTGAAACATCTTGTGGAGATTTTAGATGTGGTGCATCATACAGAGTTTTTCCATAGAGATATTAAACCAGCAAATATTATTCTTCAACCAGATGGTCGGCTGGCATTGGTTGATTTTGGGGCTGCACGACGAATTACCGATACTTATTTAGCAAAAGTAAGTGCCAGTGGTGGAACCAGCACTCGGATGGGAAATTATGAAATTACGGCTATCGTCTCACCGGGTTATACACCATTAGAACAAATCAATGGAAAAGCAGTACCCCAATCAGATTTTTATGCTTTAGGAAGAACACTTGTATATTTAATTACAGCTATACCTTTAGTTAAATTACCTACAGATGAAAATACGGGGCAGTTAATTTGGAGAAACAAAGCTCCACAGATAGGTAAGCGATTTGCTGATTTAATTGATGAAATGATGGCTCCTTTTCCAGGACAACGCCCACAAACCAACGAAATAATTTTACATAGATTAAAAAAGCTTCCTTCACAAACTAATTTCGATAAGTTCGTTAAATCTAAAACATTTATATTGATTGTGATTGGATTAGTTAGCTTCACAGGACTTGGGATGTTTAATATGTTATTACCTGTAATAGCTAATTATTTTGTATCTCAAGGACAAAACTTAGAAACTAAAAAACAATCTGAAACTGCCCAGAAGTTTTTTAATTGGGCTATTAAAATTAACCCTCGAATGAATCAAAGGATTTCTAGTTTTTATTTTGAAAAAGCTGGGCGCAATTTTAGAAATTTGCAATTGGCTAAAACTTATTATGAAAAGGCAATCCAATATAATCCTCAAGATATAGATATATATAGAAACTTAGCGCTAGTCTGTCAGTATTTAAATCAGGTTGAATGTGTAATTAATAATTATAAAAAAGCCCTACAGATTAGAGGTAACGACTGGGAATTACATTATGAATTAGGTAATTTTTATGACCAGGCTAATAAGTATGAATTAGCAGAGAAACAATATAAGATAGCGGTTAAACTAAACAAAGAGGCAGCAGCCCCTATCAATAATTTATCCCGATTAAAAAATCGAGAAGGAAATTATTATGAATCTGAGGCATTGGCAAGGCAAGGATTAAATCTTACTGAAAAGCCCGAAATAAAAACTACGTTATATAAAAATTTAGGTTGGGCTAAATTAGGGCAGCAACAATATATTGAGGCGGATAAATATTTACAGAAGTCAATGGAAATCGATGCGACTAAAACAGATACTTATTGTTTGTTAGCGCAAGTACAAGATGCTGTAGATGAAACTACTAACGCTAGAATTTTATGGGAAGTATGTATGATAGCTGAATCAAGCCTACCAGAAGTACTTATTTGGCGGCAGCAATTACTAGATCGTCTAAGCAAAAACTAACTGAAGAAAGTAGAAGCAGTGGGAGCATCCTACTTTGGCAAATATATCTTTTCTGTCTAACTGTGGAATCAGGTTCTTACGGCTTAATGGAATATATAACGGCTTATGTGAGTTGGAGTCTGGAAAGGCGTAAATACGTCAATGCGACTAAATATCTTGGCTAAACCACAGCCTAAAACCCTTGCTATTGCTTGGGGATTTTTAATTCACATAAGGCGTATATATTTTCTAAGTTGGGATGCTCCCGTAGGTTAAGAGGCAACTTAAACAACTGGTTAAATACATTATATCTGTGTAAATAGCTATAACAATCTATCCTATGATAGAGGTGTTATCTTGTTAATCAGCTTAAGTGTAAATATTAATACTATTAAAGTCATAATCACATATTTAAACAAGAAAAAATAATAATCTCTCTTAAGAGAGATTTGCATAATACATTTCACTTGCTAAGATTTAGTACGTGTATAAATTATAAGACTGACTGGATTTACCTATTTGAAATGTTTTATGACCACTGCTAGAGCAATAGATAAAATTATAATTGCTTTACTCTTAGTTCTTTCAAGTTCCAGCAGTGTGTGTGGGCAACAGCAAAGATTTGCAAAGCGTGTATGTGATGATCCTGTGGGACGAGTGATTAATGGGGGTGATCTGCATTTATCGGTAGGAAATTTAATTTGTCCTGAAGATCAAATTCAACCAGCGAATGGTTTTAAGGTAAAAATTATATGCTATGCCAGTCGAAGAATTTTAGAAATTCAGCAGAGTAAGAATGCTGTAGATGAATGTAAAACAGAAGTACCCCAATCGCGGGATATATGTATTCCAATTACTCCTGGTTATTGTTCCAACACCAGAGGGACAGGAGAAACTGAAAATAAGCCTCAGCTAATTACTCCCTACGTAGGTCGAATTCTCAATACCCGTCCTAGATTATCCTGGGTAAATGTACCAGAAGCCACAAGTTACACAATTCAGGTAAACGGGATGGGAGTCAACTGGTCTAAGAATGTTCAAAATACCTCACTACCGTACCCCTCATCTTTGCCAGCAATGCAGTTTGGGCGTATTTACCAGATAACTATCATTGCTAATCAAGGAGATAAACCAGTTAGTGCTAATTCCTTTGTCACCATCGTATTACCAGAGTTAGAAGCACAAGGGATAAAAAGTGTTATTGAGCAAATTGAAAGCCTCAGTTTGGATGAAGATGCTCTGGCTATTGATTTAGATGCAGTGTATATGTCGAAAAACTTGCTCACAGAGGCCATTGGAGTCTTGGCAGCACGAACTAAAAATGGGACTCAAAATCCTGCTATTTATCGAATGTTAGGCGATCGCTATCTGGAGACAGGTTTGCTAGAAACTAATTCACTAGCATCTGCCAAAAGAGCATACGCAGAAGCAGTAAAGTTGGCTAGGCAAAAAAATGATGCGGAAGAATTGGCTAAGGCACAAGCCGGGGTAAAACTTTTGGAAAGTCAGTCCCAAGCACCAACCAGAACAAATGCTGCCCAGTAATAAGGATGACTGTACTTAGGACTAGAAAGTAAACTTAATTGAGCTTGTCTAAGTGCTTCGGCTTTCGGAAGCCCATTTTTCAAACCTTCATAAAATTTGCTAATTAGTTGTACAGTAGAGTCAGAATTTACTAGCCACAAAGTTGCAATTGTGCTGCGTGCGCCTGACTGGGCTGCTAATCCAGCAATACCCAATGCCGAACGCCTATCTCCCTTAGCTGTTTGGCAAGCGCTGAGAACCAGTAAATCAATCGATGATTGACTATTTTGCCGTTTAAGCAAAACATTCAAATCCCAGAGATTCATGGGACGATCCCACGCTAAAATGAAAGTCTGCTCAGGGTCAGAACTAAATTGCGCGTGAGTACTGACGTGAATTACTGGTAGAGGGGAATTAGCAATTTTTTGGCGAAAGCGATCGCTCGTAAATTGATGATTAAGTAGTTCGGAGGTAGAAACAGTATTTTTCCTAATACTTTTGATTTCTGCCTTAACCTCTGGTAAGGGATTCAAATTAGGAGGAACTAAAGAATCTCTAAAACTCGGGCTTTTTTCAGAAATTGCTGCGACTAAAGCCCTTAACTGTCCTGGTTTGAAAGCCTGATTTTGGTAAAATTGAGAACTTGAAGCTACGGAAATATTATAAGAATCAATTAAATATTTTTCACCATCATGTAGCATAGAGATGGGCAAGTTTTGGAAATAAGTATCCAAAACAAAGATTAAATTACCTGTTTCTGGTAAATACTTGCTGATCGGTGCAAGTAATAATTTATATAGAGATTGAGGATAAAGCAGAAAATCAGTTTCGGCAAAAGAATTGAACCGTTGATTTTGCAGAAATTTAATTAGTGTATTAATAGAATCTTCAGCTAAATTTAATTCTAGATTATGATGATAAAAATCACCTTCTGGATTACGAAGAATTACCTCTATTTGATTTTTCAGTTTAATTAAATAAATAGTATGTGGGATCTTGCTAGAAGAATCTTGAACATCCAGTAAAGAAAATTTAGGAATCAAATTACCACATTGTAAGAAATTTTCTAATTCAGCTAATTTTAGCTGTTCTTGAGTTTGGATAATTTGTCTAAAATTGATGTTATCTTGAGACAACAGTAACTCCATATACTCTTGATATACGGGTTCAACTTTGTCTTTAAAAGCAAATTGAATTTCTGGGTTAATTGATAAAATACTGTTGCGAACGAGTTCTAGACTGTGAACAGCAGCCGTATATGCTTGGATTGCCTCCTGGATACGATTACTTTTTTTGTACAATTGACCTAATTGCCACTGCCATTCATAAGCAATATCCCAAGCTTCGACTGATTGAGCAATTCCCATAGCTTGGCTGAGATATTTGATTGATTTCGACTCTTGACCCAAATGAATGTAAACATTGGCAAGAGTTCCCAAAGCAAAGGATTTTGCTCTCTGGTTTTCCAATTTATCAGCTAATGATAAAGCTTTTTGACTTAGTGCCAGTGCTGTTGATAATTTATCATTGATTGTGAGCAAGCATTGAGCTAGTTTAATTCGAGCATAGATAGCTTCTATGGTGGGTAATTCTGAAAATTGATCTTGGTTAGTTAATAAAATTTGAACTAAAGATTGAATTAATTGTGGGTTGGGATCACTAGATTCTAATAACAAGTTTAGTTGATTTAACTGTGCGGGAATGGTATTTATTTGTTGATAAAGTTCTAGAGCCGCCATAAGTTTAACTTGGGCTGTATTCAGTGCTTCTTGTTTAGATAGGGGTTCATCTATGAACTCATATCTGCTTTTAGCTTGTGCAAAAAGTGAGCGTTCTGTATGAGCTAAACTCAGTAATAAATTAGGTGCTTCCAATCCAATATCTTGCGCTATTGTACTAGCCTTGTTTAGCACCAGAGAAGAGGACTCTGGGTTTCCCAGTTGCCGCAGTACATCCCCAAGATTCCGAAGTCCCACAACTTGGACTTTTTGTAAGGGTTGGTTTTGTAACGCCTGATTTAAACGTTCTTGATATTCAGTCTGGGAAAAACGTTGTAAATGAATTGGGTGACAAACCCAATTTTCCATCTTCAAAGCCTGAATTAAAGTTTGGCAAGCACGAGAATATGAAGCATTAGCTTGTAATGCCAAACTTTGATTAATCAGGCTACCCGTCATTCCTTCGGTGTCATTCAGTTTTTTGTAAGCACGGTAAGCTGATTCCCAAGTCTGTAATGCTGCTGATGTAAGTCCTTGATGTAGTTGAGTAAATCCCTTTTGGTTCAATTGTCCTGGCGTGGGAGCCGCAATCGTTTGATTTGGAGAAAAAATTATCAGCAATGATAGAAATATGCCTAAAAATAAATACTTTAAAGTTGATAGCCGAGAGAAAAATAGATACCATTTTCTTGCCATGTTTTTGCGTCGGAATTTGTATTAACAGAAAATAAGGGAATTCCCAAATCAAGACGGGCATTGAAGCGATTGCCCAACTGGTACTGCAAGCCAAGTCCAAAAGACCCCAGAGTACCTGTTGTGACTGATGTATTATTTGTGCCATTACTATGATTCCAGGCAGTACCTAGATCAAGAAAAGGAATGAGTTGTAAAATCCCGGTTTCTTCTTGCCACACAGGAATGTAGAATTCGGCTGATAGTAGAAGTCTGTTGTCAGTCAAAAACGTATCCTGGCGATAACCACGCACAGAATTTGCGCCTCCTAGCCCGATTTGTTCTAAAGGAAGAAGCGGTCTGTCAGCCAATTGCATATCTGCCCTGATTTGCAGAGTGTTCGCTGATAACCGCCGCACCCAAGTAGCTTGTCCCCTCCAAGCAAAAAAACGACTATCAGGGTCAGAATCATTAATAGTTGCATTAAAAGCATCAATACCCAAGCTAAATTGTGAACGAACATATAACACTTGTTGACGGCTACGGTCTATCCATTCTTGGGAAAACCTCACGGCAGAAATTCTTGTTCGTCCGGTAGCATCAGCCCCAATACTCAACGGGAAAGGAGTGTTGAGCAACGAAGATTCACTTTCTAGTCTCGAAGCAGTTAAAGCCAGTGCAAATTCTTGGTTGGAATTAGCCGTAGCTCGTTGTAGCAATGGCTGCCGGAAAGTCACTTCGTAAGCACGAGCATCAGAAAGAATATCCAAGTTAGTGAAGGGGCGTTCAATAATAGTGGATGAGGTGTTGGCGTAAAAGAATTGCAGAGTGCCGTTTTGTGGATTGATCGGCACAGTGTAGCTGGTGGTTATCGTGTTGCTACCCTCTGTATTTCTGTAGCCAACAATAAAGCGATCGCCTAAGCCCAGCAAATTAGCATGGGTTAACTCAACTCGGCGTTGAAAACTGCCCACGGCTGGAGAGCGAGAATTATCCAAAATAGCTTCTACCTTAAATGGTTCGCGTTCTTTAACCGTTACTGTCAAAACAGGTCGTTGTAAGCGAGTGCCTTCGATCAGTTCGGCTGTAATTGACGAAATCAAGGGATCTTGTTGTAATAGTTGCAAATCTTCCAGTAAGCGATCGCTATTCAGTACCGTTGAAGTGTTGGGTAAGCGAGAACGAATATAATGTTCTAAGCTTGAAGTGCCTACAACGTTAATTTTATCCAATTTTCCCTCAACAACGCCAATAGTGATGACGGCTTGATTCGGGTCAATTGCTTGGTTTTCTGTGATGGGCAGATATGCTCCAGAACTAATGTATCCATTGTCTACGTACAGTTTAGTAATCTCTGCACGAGCTAGCAGCAAATTTGAAAAAGTAATTTCTTTGCCAATAAAAGGTGCAAGTAATTCTTCAAGCCTTTGATTGGAGAATACTGTGTTGCCTTCAAAAACAAAGCGTTTTACCTTAATGGCTTGTATATTCTCACCAGTAATTTCAGGTGGCGAAGGTGGGGGAGATAGAGGAACTAGTTTGATTTCCTCTTCTGGCGTTAAGGGAGAAACAGAAGGTGGTTGTTGAGGAAATGTGGGGATTCGTTCTTGTGCTAGTAGTGGTTGAGATGCAAAGATAAAAGTAGTTGCAAAAATGTACTGGATTTTGATTTTGAGCATAGAAAATATTAAGAAGGGGTTAGGGTGTGGAGAAGCCCATAACCGCTTTCATGAGATGAATTAATCGTTTGTTTGAGAGTGAGAAGAATTCACACAAGGAGGGGTAGTTGAAGAACCGTAAGGCACCACATCATTAGGCGTACTTGTAAAACTGATTGTGCCATCGGGGTTACTTTTCCAGCCTTGGGCTTCAACCAATTTTTGAGATGTTTTATCTGACAATTCTTCAGTTTTTTCCTGGTAATCTTCTTTATCTTCCCAGCCAGAAAGACTGTTCAAATTGCCAGGATTTTGAGGAACGGTTGCTGGCTTGATGACCAATTCTCCGGATTCTCCCTGTGAATAAGCCGCACAAACATTGGTAACTTGGGGAACTTCAACTACTGATGGTATTAAAGCAGCCTTGGTGAAATCAATGGAAGAAGTATTAATCTCAATAGTTCCGTCAACTCCTCGTTCTGAGCTGGCCGTTACTCGGCTATCAGGGGACAGAAAAAATCCTTGAGTGTTGATCTGAATATTTCCTCCTCTTCCTTCAAAAGCATTAGCTGTAATACTGCTGTTTTCTAAGGCCAGTAATGTATCGGTATTAATATTAATATTACCACCATCACCAGTTGTACCTGTCTGACCAGCAGTAGCAGAAATAATACTATTGTTTAAGCGGACATCTTTTGATTGCAACAAAATATCACCTCCTTGTCCGACAGCAGTTGTTGCGGTAATACCTCCTTGTTTACTGATATTTATAGAGTCAGCATCAATTTGAAGTATTCCTGCATTTCCAGAACCATCATTTCTGACACTAATTTGAGCAAAATCTTGAATATATAAATCTCCGGTGGTAATTATTAATTCTCCAGCATCCCCAGTAGGAATTAGTGGTACTCTGCTAAACCTGATTCTTAAACTATCATCTAGAATATTTGCGGATGAACTTATAGAACTAGCTAAATTTGAATCTAGATTTTTTCCAGAGATTTCTAGACTCTCAGAGGTATTAATAGTAAGTTGACCAGCATTTCCAAAAGAAACGGTATTTGTAGATATAGCAGCACCATCTCTAATAAAGAGGTTTGAGGTATTGATTTCTAATTTACCAGCATCACCACTACCGAAAGTAGCAACGTTAATTGTACTAGGGCCGACAGAAGTAGACCTACCAATAATTTCTATAAAATTGCTGGCATTTACCAGTACATCACCACCTTTTCCCATATTGAAAGTTGTGGAACCTAAACTGCTGCCATCTTTTAGACTAATATTTTTTGCTGTTAAATTGACCTGTCCAGCATTGCCAAAAGAACTAGAAATTGTACTAATATTTCCTCGTTTTTCTAAGGTTATTTTTTTTGTATTTCCTCTAATATTTCCCCCATCTCCAAAATTAATATAACTGAAAGTATTAATTCCACCATAACCATTAGAATTACCTGGAGATGGATTACTACCAGCAACTCTTAATAATTCAGTAGGGTTGATAACTATGTTGCCACTTGAAAAATTACTAAAAGTATTGGCTGCGATTTGCGCTCCTTCAATATCAACTTGTTTTGAATTAATTTCAATATTTTCTCCTGGTGTCTTCCCGAAATTGCTAGTGTAAATACCACTAATACCAAATGGTGATGCACCTTTAACTGTCAGAATTTCAGTAGCATTTATAGAAATTTTTCCATCTTGTTTGGAACCATGATTTTGGCTAAATACCAGTGAACCATCTGAAATCTGGATTTTCTTACCCTGAATATTAATAGTGTTTCCTTCACCTTCCAGGCTACTAACATAAGCTAAACTGTTTTGTAAAAATTTTATATTTTGGAAATTTACAACATTATCATATTGAAATATAAAATTATTTTTTTCTAAATTTATATTAACTTCCCCTGTATCAACACTTCCTAGTTCAATTTTTCCAGTGTTTGTACTAATAATTCCTCCATCTAATACAATTTCTCCTCCAATAAAAGCTAAATTTTTACTCAAATTGACTTGCAAGCCATTAGAAAATCTATTGGAATTAAGAGGAAATCTAAAATCCTCATTTTTCAGGTTATGCCCTGTATTTTTAATATTTATGGCTCCATTATTTCCACTAAAACTTAGTCCAATAGGTATGTTAACAGTTAGTATTTGTTTAGAGGTTGGATTAATTGTACTAAATTGAGATCCGTCTGCAAAATTGATATTAGTCGCCGTAGTAGCAACAAATGAACCACCGATATTCAGTCTGGCATTTTCACCAAAAATAATTCCATTAGGATTCATTAAAAATAAATTACTTATACCATTTGTACGAATTAAACCATCAATATTAGAAATTGAATTTCCAGTTATCCTAGTGATAATATTTTGAATATCCAAAGGATTATTAAAGTAGGCTGTAATTCCACTGGGAACTGAAAAATGCTGCATACTGTGAAATAAATTTCCACCTGCTCTAGTCCCACCTTCAATAATTTTTATATTTTCTTCTAACCTAATTCTAGTATTTTTTTGTAAAGTGCTATCTGGTTTTATTTGAGCTTGAGAAATATTTGACCAAATCACAAAGCTTGAGACTATAGTAGTAGTAATTAAAGTCTGAAGATATCTACTTTTCATGGCTTATTTAAATCAAAATGAATGAATTTGTATTATTTAATGCCTTGAAAAATTTCACCAGCTAATTTAAATATCGCATCCACTTTACGGGTACGCCATTCATCCACAAGGTTTTGTACTTTGATAGGAGGCATTTGACGCATCATAGCTTCATAAAGATAAGCAGCATGACCAGTTTCGTCTTGAGCAATATTTAACAATCCTTGTTTGAGGTTACGAGAGCTTTGTTCATTATCTGGTAATACGTTAGCCATGCGTTTAAAGTCTTTACCAGCATCAATTTCTAAAATATAGGTGCTGGCTGCAAATACATTCCAATCAATGACCGCAGGTTGCAAATCTTCCTGAGAATAACCATGAAAGTATAATGCAAAGAAAGGAGTTCCTTGATGCTGTGTACTTTCAGTGGGCTGCTTTTCAGTTGAAGTTATATCTTTAGTTTTGTTGTTGATTTGTTTGAGAGCATGGGCAAAAATTTGGCTGTGCCGAACTTCATCTGATGCGTGTTTCTTTAATTTTTCTGCTAACCAATTATCCCCTTCATTAAATGCACGTTCACTAAGTGCGGAAAGAAATTTAACGGAACTGGCTTCTGATTTTTGTAATCCGGCAAGGACATTGGGGCGAGTTTTAGGGTCACGTATTTGAGAGGAAGTGTAATATGCAGTAGCTCCAGAGCTGGCCAAATACATCATGTAAGTTATAAGATTCATGGGTCGTTTCTTTAAAATTTTTAGACATCTTGGCAACTTTATACACAATAAAATATTTAAAATAAAAAATCAAATTTTTGTTTAATTAGGTGATTGAATTAATGTTATTATCAAGTTACTATTGCCAAAAATGTTAAATCCAAGCTAGAAAAAACAATGCCATCAAAGTGTACAAAATAGGGATATCTTTGTACATTTAGCCTTAGTGAATGTCATGTACTAAGCAACTCTCTTGTTGTATACCGTGAACCTAGTAAACTAAGCTTTCCTCAAGCTTATACCTTCCCAAACGGAGATTTAAGTAGTTGATTGAAATAGGGTAGCAACTTTTGCTTTAGTTGGGAGCATCCCAACAGGGAAGATACATATTTCATTAAGCCGTAAGAGCCTGATTCCACCGTTAGACTGAAAAGATATATTTGCCAAAGTGGGATGCTCCCTGTTAGTTAAATGTAGTATGAAACACATTTAATATTTAAAATACATATATAATCAAAAAACATCTATCTGAAGACATAAATATTGCTATGTGATGAATTTTATCTTATAACTAAAAAATTACGTGAAGCTGTAAATCACGGGACTGTTCCCGACCATAGATACAGAGATGGTTCTCGATATCAGCACTGCTGGAGAGAAAAAACTAAAGGATGAAAAACTGGATCACGAAATTAGTAATCTGCATAATCTTAGTGTACAACTTGCTACACAATTTTAATTACGCAGCAGCTAGCCAACTTTCCTCTACTGATGTGCAGCAATTAACCTTACTCCCAGAAGTTGAGAACTTTGGGAAGAATAGGAAGGAAGATTGGCCCCGATTTCGGGAAATAATCAAAGCCACTGATAAATTAGCCGGACTGTTCACACTTTATTCCAGTCAGGAATCAGGTCAAATTTATTGGGAAATTACACCAGAGCAACTGAATAAAAATTACCTGGCGACAGTGACATTAGAATCGGGTATTGGGGAAAGTGGGCTTTATAGTGGTTTACCACTTTCTGACTTCCTCTTCTACTGGCGGCGAGTTAATAATAATTTACACTTTGTGGTGCGGAATGTGAAATTTCGTGCAGAAGCAAATCAACCAGAACAGCGATCGCTGGCTCGTTCATTTAGCGACTCGGTTCTGTATTCACTGCCAATTGAAAGTATTGATTCATACAGTAAAAATATTTTAATTAATCTAGATAATCTGTTAATGCAGGATTTTCCCGGATTAACCCCCCTATTAAAATACTCTTTGCAGGCTGATTATCGCCTAGAACAAAGCAAGTCATATTTTGGTGCTGTCAACAGTTTTCCAGAGAATATAGAAATAGATGCAATTTACGGGTTTTCCTCACCAGACGGAGCCAATTTAATTACTTTACCTGATAGCAGAGGGCTGACGCTGCAAGTACATTACAGCTTTTCCCAACTCCCAGAAAATAACGGTTATATTCCCCGACTGGCTGACGACAGAGTGGGATATTTTATTACGGCTTTCCAAAATTTTGCTGACCATAAAGACTACGAACCATTTGTACGTTACATCAATCGTTGGCATTTAGAACCATCCGACCCTGATGCAGCGATATCTCCACCGAAAAAGCCGATTGTGTTTTGGATTGAAAATGCTGTCCCTTCATCATACCGTGACGCAATTCGTGAAGGTATCTTAATGTGGAATAAAGCATTTGCCAAAGCTGGATTCCAAAATGCCATTGAAGTCCGACAAATGCCAGATGATGCTGATTGGCAACCCGCAGATATCCGCTACAACACTATTCGCTGGTTCAATTCTCTGGATGCAGGTTTTGCCAGAGGTCCAGTGCGTGTCAACCCATTTACTGGGGAAATATTGGATGCAGATATTATCGTAGATGCCAATATGTTGCGCTCAATTCAGCACGAATATCGCGCATTGATGGCAACAAATTCATCACTGGGTAAAAACCAATGTCCCGGTAATTTACCTACAATGGGCAGCTTAGACAGAACAGGATTATCCGATGATGTCTGCTATGGGATGGAATCTTCAGAGCAAGCAGCGATGGGGGCGCTAGCGTTGTCAATTTTGCAAAAAACTACACCGAGTAGTGAAGCCATGCAGGATTATGTACATCAATATTTACGTTCTTTAATCGCTCATGAAGTTGGGCATACTCTTGGTTTACGCCATAACTTTCACGGTAGCACAATGTTAGCGCCTGAAGATTTAAATAATCCTGAAATCACTCATAGTAAAGGTTTAGTCGGTTCAGTGATGGATTATCTCCCCGTGAATATAGCGCCACCAGGAATCGTGCAAGGTGACTATTTTCCAGGGATGGTTGGCCCTTACGATGAATGGGCGATTGTCTATGGTTATAAAACTAATGTTCACCCAGAAGCCGAAAAAAGTTTTTTAGAAGAGATTGCTTTAGCATCGCCTCAAGCTGAATTATCTTACGCCACTGATGAAGATATTTGGGATATTAATCCTTTGGCAAATCTGTGGGATATGAGTAGCGATGTCCTATTGTATTCCCAGGGGCAAATGGATAATGCCCGTGTAATGTGGCAGCGTCTTGACAAGGGTTATTTATCGCCAGGAGAAAGCTATAGTCACCTCCGTGTCTTATTTAACCAAATACTTAAATATTATTTTCGGAACGCCAACTTATTGCCTCGATATATTGGTGGACAATCATTTCAGCGTCTTCATGTGAATGATTATCCTAATTGGGCATTTGTACCAGTTTCGCTGCTCAAACAACGTCAAGTATTAACAAAATTACAGGAGTATGTTTTTGCTGAGGATGTTTTCAATTTTTCACCGCAATTACTGAATCAGTTAGCACCTTCGCGTTGGCAACACTGGGGTAATTCTGTACCCTATAATCGCCTTGATTATCCTATTCACGAAACAATTATCCGGTTCCAAAGCGAAATATTGCGATCGCTCTTAGATGGCGATCGCTTAAATCGGTTACGAGATATAGAATTAAAATCTCCGCCGGGAGAAGCACTTTCTATCCCCGAATTGTTTGACACCCTGCAACAAGGTATCTGGACAGAAGTATTAGCCCCAGAAGAACCACAGACAATTTCCAGCGTCCGCCGTTCATTGCAACAAGAACACTTAAATATTTTGCTAGAAATCATATTGCATCCTACAGACACACCCGAAGATGGTCGCACAATAGCTTGGTATAAATTGTGCCAACTGCGAAAAGATATTGATATTAGCCTGAAAGAATTTGGTGAAAAACTGGATATCTATACCATAGCTCACTTGCAATTTGCGAGCGATCGCATCACCAAAACACTAAACGCCGAGTTATTCTCCCATCAGTAAGTGGGAGGGAAAATTTATTAACCAGTAAAAAATGGGATTTTCAGCTTGAATGTCATGATGAACTACCCATAGTTGGCTCCGCCTGAACTATGGGTTTCTACATCCCTTAGTTCGTTGCTAGCAGAAACTTCTACAGATTTTTGACGCGTCTTCGTCCCTAGTTGCTTCATACTTCGTGCTTGTAGCATGGACTTGACCATTCCCCTGGCTAAGTATTCGGCGATAATCAGCCCCGCTTCGATGGTTTTGCCCAATCCCACCTCATCTGCTAACAATGCCCGTCCACCGAGTTGTCTGAGGACTTTCCTGGCTGTTTCAATTTGATACCAATATTTGTCTATGGCTGTAAGGGTTGGCAGGCAAACAAGTTGGTCATAGTCTGCCATGACCGAGAGATTGAACAGGTCAAGACGTGCCTCGTAAAAGTTGATGGGGTCAGATTTCCCGGTTTTTAGAGCTTCTAAAGCCGGGGAATGGTTAAATTTAAATGTTACGCCGTAAGTCCCCCACTGAATTTGGTACTCCGAATCAAAGGTATGGTTTGTAATCACAATTTGGCGAAGGCAATATCTGATGTTGGTTGGGGAACATTCACCAATTTTCTAGCCTATAAGCTAGAGCGTAAAGGTGGAAAGTTGGTTGAGATTGATAGATGGTTTCCCAGTTCCAAGCTCTGTTCTAATTGTTTCCATCAAGTGAGTGAGATGCCATTGGATGTGAGGCAATGGACTTGTCCTCATTGTGGTACTCATCATGACCGTGATGGAAACGCAGCGATAAATATTAGAGCCGAGGGGATCAGAATCATAAAGGCGGAAGGTTCAGCCGTCTCTGCTGTAGGAGGGGATGTCAGACCAAGGCTTGGGCGAAAGTCTAAGTTGCGGCATTCCCCTGTGAGTACAGAAGCCGACACTGTTCTTGGTACTTCAAGTCAGTGTGGGTAGTTCATATGTATACATCTAGATGCCTTTGTATCAACTGTCGTGAATCAATTGCAGCAACGCCTCTGTGGAAATCTTGCCACTCATATCAGTACCCTCCAGCAAGGTATCAGCTAAATCGCGCTTGTGGTGATGCAATGCTACAATCTTGTCTTCAATAGTATCCTTTGCCACTAAGCGATAGATAGTTACCGGGCGTTGCTGCCCAATACGGTGGGCGCGGTCGGAAGCTTGGTCTTCTACTGCTGGATTCCACCAAGGGTCAGTATGGATGACATAATCGGCGGCGGTCAGATTCAACCCAGTACCACCCGCCTTGAGACTAATTAAAAATACATCTCCTGTTCCTGCTTGGAAAGCATCCACCCGTTTTTTCCGCTCTGCCACTGGCGTACTACCATCTAAATATTGATAATTAATACCTTGCTGTTCCAGATAATCTCTAATAATGTGCAAATGATCAACAAACTGACTAAACACCAACGCCTTATGGCGATTTTCCAGAAGTTCACCCAGCACCTCACCAAAAAGTTGTAACTTGGAACTAGGTAATTCAGTGTCAGGCATCACCAAACTAGGATTACAGCAAGCGCGACGTAGTTTCATAATTTCCGCCAAAACTTGCAGATGTTTCTTTCCTGCCTCGGCATCGCTTTCAGTGAGTTTAGATATTGCCTGACGGCGCAAGGCTTCATAGAATGCCATTTCCTCCCGACTCAATTCCACATGAAGTAAAATCTCAGTCCGGTCAGGCAACTCTTCTAACACCTGATTTTTTGTCCGCCGCAACAGAAATGGTTGAATCAGTTTTTTAAGTTTATTACGTGCTTGTTTATCCTGAAATTTCTCAATGGGGATAGCAAAGCGTTGATTGAAACTTTCAAAAGAACCCAATAACCCAGGGTTAATAAAACGGAACAAATTCCACAACTCACCGAGGTGGTTTTCAATGGGAGTCCCAGTTGTAATCAGTTTAAAGCCAGATTTCAAATTCATGGCTGCCTGAGAACGTTTAGTAGTCATATTTTTAATCGCCTGGGCTTCATCCAGCACAATCGTTTGCCACTGCACCTCAGAAAGCATTTGAGCTACTTCTTCCTGCTGCAATAAACCATAGCTACATACCAACATATCTAACGGTTGCAGTTCATCCAGTAATTTTTGGCGATTAGCACCAGCAAACTGCACAATATTCAGGGTAGGGGCGAACCTCTGCGCTTCACTCACCCAATTCATGCACACGGAAGTTGGGGCAATAATTAGGGTTTGTCCCTCATGGGCGTGGTTGAGGATGACAGCCAATGCTTGCACGGTTTTACCCAGTCCCATTTGGTCTGCCAAACAAGCGCCCACACCCCAATGTGCCAGACGCGCCAACCAACAGAAGCCATCCATTTGATAGTCGCGTAGTTCGGCTTGAAACGTAGAAGGCAGTTCTGGTTGGAGGTTCTGCACCTCTTTGAGCCGTTGGATATGTGTCTTCCAGTGTTTATCGGTTTTTACCTTGCCCACCTCATCGACAAAATCCTCTAACCCTAATGTTGCCAATGGGTGGAAACGGATACCTTTGTTGTGTTTTTCCGAAAACATTCGTAATTCATCGAGGCGTTTCCGAAAAGTTTGAGTTAAAGCCAGAAATTCACCATCCCCAAGGGGGATAAAACGACTGGGGTTTTTCTCTAAAAGTTCTAGTAGTTGCTGCATATCCAGCACCAAATCGTTACTTAATTTCAACTCCCCAGTGGCTGCAAACCAGTCTTGTTGTCGTTGAATTGATAAATTAAAGTCTTTCAAGTCTGCATGGTGGCGAACACGCAGTTTTTCTCCTTCTGGCCAGGCCATGACGACGCTGTTTCCCAGTGTTTGCAGTTCTAGCAGCAGTTCTAAACATTCTTCTGGGTCTTCTATTACCCATTCACCATCTTGTTCTTCAATTCGAGTTAATGTGGGGCAAGCGGCTATAGCGGCCTGGGCAAGTTGCTTTTCTTCTGGCAAATTACGTCTGGTTTGGAGACGTTTGCCGTCAATCTCGGCAATTACAGTTTCACCTCCTGCACCAGGACGGTAGTAGGGGCCACCCTGGGCAAAGGGGCGCGACAACAGGGTGACTTTCAATCCGGTATTAGCGGGTAACAGGTGAATATGGGGTAAAGTTTGGGCGGGTACTTCTTCTGCTCCTTCTAACCCACCACCAATATCAGAATGCACGGTGACGATACCAGAAACGGCATTGATGGCTGCCAAGACTTGCTTCTCGGCAATGGCGGGTACGTTTAATTTATTATCTTTGCCAATAATTTCACCAATGCGTCGGTGTTCGGCGGTAATTTCAATCACTTTGATCCGGGTTGGTGTTTCTTTAATATTGAGAACATTTTGTGATTCTGTTAACTTGGGCGAAAATTCCAAGGTGAGACGACCTTGTTTGCCTTTTTTGACTAGTAGTTCTGGTTCTCCCTTAACAATTTCTACACGAATATTGGGCGCATCTTCCCAAAAAACTAACGGGTGTCCAATTAAGGCAGAGATGGCTTTTTCACTGAAGGTATACTCGACTTTGCCGTAATAAGAACCATCATTATATGCCTCTATACAACTACATACCCGCATATCCTGGGATGTAATATAATTGAACTCACTCAAGCTATTACTTAAACGTTTGATAGCTATGGGGCGACCTTTACTCCATTCTCCTTTGGCATTAACTTTTTGTTCTCGTGGTTGCAAGATACATTTGCTAGGATAGAAGGTAATGAACCATGCTAAACGTAGTTCTGACTCAGCTTTTCCAGGTGTTTGTGGTACTTTCTGGAGATTTGCTAGGGCATTGAGGCACATTTCCCAAGCTTCCTGGGGTTGTATCAGGTCTACGATGGTTTGGATGCTGCTATCTTCGCGCAGTGTTGCGGCTTGTTGACTATAGTTACTACTGGGTTTGAGTCGAGATAAGAGTTCTGCGCTTTCCATTGCCAGCCAGTGATGACCGGATGCAAGCGATCGCCTATAGAATGGTTCTAGTAAATCAGGTAAGCGTTTTTTGGCACTCTCAGCATCCATCCAGTAAAGGCACAGAGAACAAAACAATGTTTGTAAGCTATTTTCTTCTTCTACCGCAGAAATGTAGGCGCTGACTATAAATTGTTTTTGGTTAATATCACCTTGCTGAACTTGGAGGATAATTTTTAGTCTGGCATAACTAAATTTGAGCCAATGATCTGATTGACGAGAAATGAGACTGGCATACTCTTCTGCTTCTTTGAGGCGTTGCATTGAGCCATCTTTTAACAGTGCTAGGATAAAAAATAAGCCGCCGATTGTATTGAAATATATTTGGCGTTTCCCCTTGGCTTTTTTCAAAGCTTTGAGAGCATCTGTATAATATTTGATAGCTTGGTCGTTCTCACCCCGCAGAAAACTCAGCCAGCCCCAAAAGACAAGGGTATGATCTCGATATTTATCAGATATACGCTCTAAACTTTGTTGTGCTTCTTGGATACAGCCCCGTAGCAGTAATTGTTCTGTGAAAATCAGTTGCAGATAATCTGAGCTATGTTTCCCCCGTGTAGAGCATTCTTCTTCTAGCAGTGTAAACACTTCTTCGGATGTAGACAATTTTAAGGCTGAATTGAGGAGGATACTAGATATACCGAGTTCATATAATTCTTGTGGTAAGGTGTTAAACCAATCTGCATCAAAGGGATTATTGCATATCTGCTCGAAGATATTTTCTATGGAGATTTTTTCTTCACTATCACCGTATTTCTGATAATCTTCAATTTGCTTGTTAATAAAACTAGGGTCTTGACGATAAATACCAATGCGGATTTCTCTGATACATTCGCGGAGACTGTAGAAAATTCTACAATCATTTTGCCAGTGAGTGCGTATGGGTAGCTTTAACTCCACTGCTATGACTAATGTTTCTAACTGTCCAGTTTGTAAAGCATGACGAGTCGCAATTTCTGTGAGTAGCGGATGGCATTCAGGACCTGTCTTGCATTCCTGTACTAACAAACCTGCTTTTAACAATTTATCGAGTTGGTAACTCAGGGTTTTTATCTCAAAAGGTTTGTTTTTTTCATCTAAGATGTCAGCTTGACTAAGACAGCTTATGAATGATTTTTTATCTATTGGCGCATAAATTACTGAAAATAACTGGATAATTTTTTGGGCAGAAGGGGATAACTCGAAGTATTTTTGCACGAGTTGTTTTTGTAGTTTTGTGGTACTAGGTTCAAAATTTGTCATACTACTAATTTAGTTATTTAAATAATTTTATTAATTTACGTTTACGACTATGATGCTTTTAGTTTTGAGCGATAAGCCTTCACGCTATATGTTGGCAAGGGCTGCTTCTGCTGTATCCAGAAGAATTTTAGCCGCAGACATCGCCTCATCAAGATGCCCCAAAGCTGTCAGGGTGAACTCATCTAAAATATTGACGAGTCTGAATCAGCTTGGACAAGTGTGAGTTAAGTTATTTGATAATTCTGTGGAAGTTCATATAAAATTAGTATAAAGTAAATTTCCTTTAACAAACAATAGTCAACAACCCGCCACTGATTCGGAGTACCGAATACAGTGGGGGTCTCCTGGAGGTATAGATGAATTACAGAGAACTATGACCAAACTCATCTTAATTACAGGCATAAGCAAAGGTCTAGGTTATGCTATGACCGAGAGGTTTATTCAAGAGGGGCATACTTTTATTGGTTGCGCTCGTTCATCAGCAGCTATCGAGAAACTAAGTCAGAAGTTTACTGCACCAAATGATTTTACAGTTGTAGACGTAAAAAAGGAACCGCAAGTAGAAAAATGGGCAAAAGACGTACTGAGTAAATATGAATCACCAGATATAGTCATCAACAATGCGGCAATTACGAATTACCCAGCACCTTTGTGGCAAGTACCTGCTGATGAATTCTCCGAGTTGATTGATATCAATATTAAAGGAGTATTTAATATAATCCACCATTTTGTTCCAGCAATGGTAAAAAACAAGCGTGGTATTATTGTCAACTTCAGTTCTGGTTGGGGACGTTCTACTTCTCCCGAAGTGGCACCTTACTGCGCTTCCAAGTGGGCAATTGAAGGATTAACTCGTTCTTTGGCACAAGAACTTCCTGCTGGCATGGCAGCTGTTCCTCTCAACCCAGGTATTATTCATACTGATATGCTCTCTATTAGCTTTGGAGAAGAAGCTGTTAATTATACACCAGTCTCCGATTGGGTATTGAAAGCTGTGCCATATATTCTCAACTTGAAACCTACAGATAACGGTATGCCCTTAACTGTCTCAATGTAAAAATTATTTCAATACAGGAGCGTAGTAAGTATGTGTATAAAAATGCGTTTGATGTTTCTGCGTTTGCGTAAAAATACGTTCATAACTTATAGTTAAGTAATTATACTACCGAGATGCTTAAGGATTTTTAAAACTCCAGATAAATTGTTGAGATGTTGCGATCGCGTGGCAAATAGATCGGAAGTACCATACTGTTTACCCAAAGTTTTGACAAACAAAAAGCTGCTACCGTTGGTGATCATGCCGTACAAAGGTTGCATTGGTTTGGGATGAACAGCCATGTAAGCTAATGTTTGGGGAATTGCTAACTCTACATCAAAGGTGGTCTTTTTTGACTCAATGAGAACAATCCACAATCTAGCTTGCAAAACTAAAACATCAATTCTTCCTCGTAAAATCTCTTCATTATCTCCCTGTGCTTCAATTTCAACGGATACCTCGGTTTGAAATCTGTAAGGTGCTTGATAAAAACCTGCAAGTTCCAGTAATGGTGAAAGAACGACCATTTTGATAGTTTCTTCTAAAAGACTGCCATAAGATATTTGATAGAGATAATTTTGTCGAACTTGTGCCAATCTTGTTTGCTCTGCTTCACTTAATGCAGGCAAATCAGCCATCCATTCGGTAAAAAATTGACTATTCTCACTTAGCGTTAACCCCAGTTTTTCCTCGACTTGGCGAAGGGTAGTAATTTTTTCTGCTATGGCTATGCTTGTGGTCATGGTTGAAATTATCTACTAGTTTAATATCACGATAATTCAATTGAGTAAGAAACGATCAATTATTGAAAAATAGCCATTTATCAGAATTGACCAGATGTCTACTGGTTCACCTTTTATTTTTGCAAGCCGCACATTCGTGACTTCTAGTCATGCGAGGTTCAAGAGGTTAGTCATGTGATTGCTCCAGTTGTTGTATGTGGATAAATAACTGTGTTGCAAAACTGGGAGGAACAGAATAGCCGATGATTGACCCAGCAGTGGCAGCTTGGGGTGGGAACTCGTACCAAGATGGAAAACCTTGTAAAATGGCTGCTGCTTGGATAGATAAGGACTTTACAGTGCCATTGGGTAGCCAAATATCAGCGAATTTGTTGCGGTTGCAGCCCTTGTGGTCGGTGAAATGCAATCGCAGTATGGTGTTTGCTGGTAGATGTCCTGGTTTGTATTTAGCTAATTTGCGTCCTCCAACCCGTTCTATAAGAAGTGGTGCGGGTTCGTTGGTTGCGAGAAATTGGCTCAAAGCTTGCTGTTGTCTAGACAGTAGTTGGGAATCGGGCATCGTAGGGATGAGGTGAGCGATCGCGCTATACCAACCGATTTGTTTAGATGTGGGTGGTAGCGTAATAGTTATATCCTGGCTGGCCACCAAGACTAAACGCCTCCGCGCCTGGGGTAGTTTGTAATCAGCCATGTTGACGACGCTGTAATTGACCCTATAAGCAAGGGATTCCAGGACATGGAGGATAATGGCGAAACTTTGACTATTGAGATAGCGTGGAACATTTTCTAAAGTAAAAATCCGTGGTTGTAGGTTTAGGATAGCAGCAGCTACTGCTTGCGCTGCCGATAGATCATCTGGAGTTTCTAGTGCCGCCCCCGCTTTGGCTGTGTGGGCTTGGCTGAAGTTGGCGCACACCGGGGAAGCGTGAAGATAGTCGGGTTGGGGAAAGCCCTGAAATCCTGATGCTGCTACTTCTTGTACTGTTTGCTGGATGACTTTGCAGCGGTACTCAGAGAAGTTGCAGTGGTGGGTTTGAGAGATCGCACGACTGAGTTTTGGTTTAGTCGGGTCATATTCCACCGCGATCGCCGGACGAATACCCGCTTGCAACATCCCAGCTTCTACGCCACCGCCCCCGGAGAATAGTACAACAGCGATTGGTGCATTGCCTGGAAGCTTTGGTTTACTTGGACTTTTGGTTTTGGCTCTTTTAATGAAGACGATGATTTCTTCTCTGGTCGCCCCCTGAAGTTGCATTGCCCGGATCATGGGGACTGCGCCACAGGAGATAGAGCCAATACTGCGTCCCTTCCAGACCCCGTTAACTTTCTCTTTCCAGTTGTATCCCCATCGCCAGTGTTTTGGGTTATTCGGGTCACGTTCACCAATGACGCGGGGGTAGAAAGCAGTTGAGCCATCTTGTAGCTTTTTGGTTTCCAAGTACGGATAGAGACATCCAACTGATTCCCTTGGTGAGGTTTTCACCTTTTTCTCTAAGAATTTTTCTGGTGTCGCGAATAGCATATTTCGGCAGTTTACTTAGTAATTCAACCGTTTTCTCCCAATGGCTTTTTAATCAATTTTTAGGAGCATTTTTAGGACGAAATCAGCATTAATTAAGCTCTAAAATCCTGATTTAATTATCAAACTTCCCCGCTTCATCTCCCCAAGATTATTAGGGGTTTGATTTTGGTATTTCGTGTAGAGTTTTTTAGATATCTGACCATGATTTTTCGAGTAGTATCCGAGAAACCGGTGATTTGACATAACACTCAGACATTCACCCGTACTAATTCTCTGGTGTTTGGACTAAAACAGGCGATCGCTAAGTTTGCGAGACTGAGGCGGTCGTCTTTTGTTTTTGCTGCATTTAATCTATCACACATATACACACATCTATAAGTATGTATATAATTAAATCTGCTTGAATATATGTGTAGGTGTTGATATGGTTAAAACGCTAGTGGCAAAAGATTATCGAGTTAAGCCAGGAACATGGGGCGAAAGCAAGCAACGGGTTCAAATCATGTTGACCCCGACAGCGATTGAGCTTGTTGATGCTGTAGCTGAAAAAATGGAACTAACTAGAGCAGAAGTAATCGAGAGGTTGATTCGTTCTCAATGTCTTCACGTCGAAACTTTAAAAGAGATTGTAGGAGATGACAACTAAAAATCCTTTTAATACTCGTCAACGACTGTTCAGCTAGAGGTCGAAATATGAACAAACCACCCTCGAAGCGTAAAAAAGTCACCTCCCGAACTCCAAAGAATCCAGATGTACTGTCCCAGGATCATCAGGATTTAGTGACTATTGAGGTGACGGCTGTAGAAGTGGAGGAATTGACCCAGGAAGAACAGCGCGATCTCCTGCACTTGGAACGCAAAGTGGAAAGAGCGGTTTTTGAAGCTGGTAAGGCGCTGATGGAGTTGCGCGATTGCCTCCGGCACTGGCGAAGCCAATCGCAGACTTTACCGTTCAACGCATTCAACCTTTGAGGAGTATTGCAAGAACAGGTTTGGGTTTGAGCGTCGTCATCCTTATAGATTAATCGAAGCTTCGGTTGTATTTGATAACTTGATGAAAATGTGTCCAATTTGGACACAAAACGAAATTGAAGATGATCCTGCTACAGTTAACTCTGATCAGCAACAAATCTTGCCTACCAGCGAAGGACAAGTCCGTCCCCTCACGAAGCTTGAACCCCAACAACAGCAATTCGTATGGCAGACCGCAGTAGAGGAAGCTGGCGGTAAAGTGCCTAGTGGCAGAATCGTGAAAGATGTAGTGCAGCGAATTATGGAACGTACCAAAGTCCCCAATACTTACCAAGTTGGCGAAGTCTGTCAAATTCTAGCTAAAGACAATCCTGATCTACGTGGTAAAGGCGGTTGCTGGTGCATAGTCACGGCAATCAATGCAACTGTTTGATAAAATCCCCGGTACATCAAAGCTAGGGGCTAACGAACGAACTATCCGTGAATTCTTGAGCGATAAACATGGTAGTCATATCATTCCACGCTCCCAAGGTGGGTCAAATGGTGCTGACAACATTGTATGGGAAGTGGGTGTTGATAATTTTCGTCGCGGTGCTGAAGTAATGACTGTGGGGGAACAGTTGTATATTCGGGTTTACAATGCAGTAGATTCTATCATCAGTAATTCTGGTACTATTGCTAGGCTGGGGATCACTGCCACAGGAGCAGCTATTCTCACCCAAGTTGTAGTGACAGCAATTTGCTACTCCTTGGATCTTTACCGAGGTGATATTACTGTTGAAGAATATAAAAATTTAATTGTAGAAACCGCAAAGACAGCAGGTATCGCTACACCAATTGTTTTTCTGGTCTTAGTGGCTGTATTAGCGTTATTCCCAGAATTTACGGTTGTGTTGTCAGCACCAGTGGTTGTTGCAGGTTTTAATGCCCTATTTGGGATGAGTATTGCGATGCCAATTGTCCAATCTCTACTTCGTCATGTCCAAGCTGGTGGTTTTGGTGAGGAAGCATCTGAGGCTTACAGGAATACGTTAGGCGGCTCTGCTTCTGCATCTGTTTGAGTAGTGATCACTTATTGAAAAATACTCATTCATCAGAATTTACCAGCTAGAAATTTAAAGCAAAATATTAGTCACAAAGGTCACTTAGCTGAGGAATTTGCCAACGGTATCCGCTGACAAGTGTTGTGCAGGACAGCATCTAGGTATTGATTATAGCCAGGCTTACCCAGTTCAGTAAATTCGGGATGATCCGCAAAATGATCCATATAAAATAACCAGATACGGGATAAATCGGCTTCAATAGTCAGTTTTTGCTTGAGTTCCTGCAATCGGTCGATGTTCATGTTCGGATATTGATTAAGTGGGACGTGGGACGAACAGACAGCATTGTTAAAATCTAACATGAGCATATCTTTACTCGGAATTATAGGTCATTAGTTTAGCTTTTACCCTACTCCTGAGTAGGAAATCGCCTGTTCATTCAAAACCAATGAACTAGAACATGTTTTAGCTCAGTTTGAGCAAGTAATACATAAAAAAGCGCTTTGTTAAGAGCAAGGCGCTTTTTTATTAGAATGCTACGCAAAAACTAACGAAAATAAAGATTCAAAATCATGACTAACAACGTGGTAATTGTTCCTCCCTCTCCTCAAAGTCTAGCCGAGTTTGCTGATTTATTGGAAATTGAAGAAATCCTGAAAATTGATAGTGTTTTGCCTTGGCTATTAGCAAACGGGTTCGACTACGACGATGCGTATGTTTATGCAGAAGTCATTGATGAATGTACAAGTATCGACCAAGTGTACGATTCAGAATTGGTAAATTTTCATGATTTACCAGATGTAGAAAAATCCAAAATGGAGCGAATTTTGAAAGTATTCTTCTTGTAGGTAATATCAATGAAACTGAGCTACGACCAAAAAACAGGTAAATTTGTTGTGTCAGAATTAGGACGCATTATAGATTCGGATCATGATTTTGACAAAATTGGTGTCAGACATGGATTTATTGCTCCAACGAAATTAAAGTCAGCACTATTAGGGAAAAAGGCTGCATTATTCGTTCCGATACAATGGAATGATGGAGATAACCCTTCCGTGAACAAGTTAAAAGTTCAGCGAAATTTTATCCCGATTCAAGAATGCAATCTTGACCCTTACGAAGTTCATCCTTCCATAAAAGCCACCGACATAGATAATTGTCCTACAGAAGCCATCATTGCGATGAACGAGGATAACGGAGTGTTAGTCGCTGTTTTGAGTAAGTAATCATCAATAACGCTACGCGAAAATCAACGAGATTTCAGTGATTAGTTAATGCCCAAACACAAACCAAAGCTTGTGAAACGTCCCATTAAGCTACAAAAAAATGGCACAAACAAGATAATTTATCGTGCTATTAGAGATATCCACCAACTAAAAAATAATCATCAGCTTGGGACAGCAACAATCAATCATCAATCCCAAATAGTTCGTAACCAAGGGACTTATTGGGTAATTGTTTAGCTGCATTCGGATTCTGGCGTTTAAGTGAACGCTGGTTTTAGTCTGTGCAGATACAAATTTTGCGTAGTTGTTTAAATATAAACGCTACGCGAAATTTGAGTGAAAAAATTAATTACCAACTAACTAAAATGGTACAAGCAATTGCAAATGAAGCATTTCTGAATGATGCTGTAATTGAACGTTACAACTTTTCTAAACTCAATAAAACTCGGATTCGGCTGACGATAAAGCTGAAGAAAACCACGAAAAGCAATTCGCCTCGTTGGACTGATGTTTTAAAGGCTGAAGGCGAAGAATCAGACTTAATCAAAGTTAAATCTTCCGAAGTAGGTTTGCGAGGTATAAAAGTATTCAAAGCTTTGGACGAAGCAGCATCTCAATTGCGACAGGAAATTGCTTCTGTTCAGGAGTGGATGACTGCTGATAATGGCGACTGGATTTGTCCGATTGACCTCGCACCTCTGGTATGGAGTCAGTTGCTCAATATTCGGGATGTCATTGCACCAACACTCCGCGATGGACTCAAAGAGTCATACACAGAGGGATTGGCTGATTACCAAGAACGCATCGAAAACTTCATATCGCTGAATGTCTGGGAACTGCCTCAAGACAAACAAGAGGAAGTCAAAGCAAACTTACTCAAGGCATTCCCCATTTTGCCTGAGTTAGAGGATTATTTGCAAGTTGTGATTGGTCGTCCGGTGATTATCCCAGCTTTGTCCGAACAACTGAACCAACAACAAGCTGAGTGCTTGCAACAAATTACTCAGTTTATCCAACAGTATGACCAAAACCTGGAGGAACGGTTGCGGGAGTCTGCGATCGCCGGTGGAGAACAACTAGCCGCACAATTGCTCGAAGAGTTAGCTGATTGGGAACCGGGACGTAAGCCCGTGCAATTCAAACGCAAGATGGAGAAGCATCTTCAGAAAGTGCGGGTGCTGCTGGCGAATGCTAGTCCCGAAGCTGGCGGTAGTTTGCAAGAGATGATGCAGCACCTAGACTCCATTGTGAGTGATGAAGCGATTACCCAAAAGAATCTAGGTTCAGAAGGGCGATCGCAACTCCAGCAGAAGATGGATGCAATCTACTTGAGGGGGCGACAAAAATGGTAAAAGTATTACTCCCAGAGGGATTGAAGTAACAGACCCTCTCAAAAAAAACGGTTCTTATTGACAATACTATGTGGTTATTAGACAGCTAATTAAGAGGGACAGTTTGATGGTAAAAAAGAATGGTCTCGTCAAATTAACAAGACCCGAAATAAATGTTACCCTCATTCTATCAACCAATCCTATCCAAGTACCTCAGCCGTACACAATTAATTACTCTAAAAATGCTGGTATGGTTGCTACAAAGTCAGAAACAAGTAAAAATAGAAAGATTGGCTGCTACTATACCTTTACCAATACAACAAAATAGCCGTCGTCGTCACTTACAAAGATTTCTCAAATCGAATGCGTTGAGTGTAGTGCTACTATGGTTTCCCATTATTGAAGAAATATTATCACGTCTAATCAAACCCAAATCACAATTGATTATTGCCCTGGATAGAACCCAATGGAAAGACAATAATATTTTGATGGTGAGCGTGATTTATCAAAAAAGGGCATTGCCAATATATTGGTGTTTACTTAACAAAGATGGTTGCAGTAACCTGCAAGAACAACAAAAGGTATTACGCCCGGTAATCCGGCTCTAGAAACATTATCAATTAGTGGTGATTGGGGATAGAGAATTTCATGGGATTGAATTAGCCAGTTGGTTGCACCGTCAAGGTTTAAAGTATGTTTTTCGACAAAAAAAGGACACTACTTTTCGGAAAAAAAGGCAAGATTTTCAACCGCTACATACGATTCCACTTTCTCCCGGTGACCGCCGATTTTATCCCGATGTCAATCTCACACAAAATAAAGGGTTTGGTCGTTGTAATTTAGCAGTTTATTGGAAACGAAAATATCGTGGCAAACAAGAGAAAGAGCCTTGGTATTTATCAACTAATCTGACAGATGTATCAACGACTGTCAAAATATATGGTCAACGTTTTGGGATTGAGGCTATGTTTAAAGACTGTAAAACTGGTGGCTATAATCTAGAAGGTTCTCAAGCTTCTCCTGATAGGCTTGTCCGTCTGATTTTATTAATTGCTATAGCAATGACTTCTGCATGGTTACAAGGTCAAAAAAACTCAATTTTCTAGACAACAATCTTATGTCTGTCGTCCAAGTGATTTGAACAGAAACAGAAAAAGACATAGTGCTTTCTGGATAGGCTTATACGGATACAATTGGATAATTTCGCTGAATGGGTGTCAGGATTTGGTCTTGGAAATGATGGCTGCCGTTCGCAATAAGCAGGCATTTTATCAGCAGGGGGTGATGGCTATGATGCTTATACAGCAGCCTCTTTAACTTCTTTGTCGCCCCCTCAAGTTATCAACTTATGTCTATTGGTGGATTACGCAGTCAATCACACGGGCGATCGCGGAAAAGTCCCGTACTGTTCGCTTGCCAATTCATATCACCGAACAACTCAACAAAATTAAAAAAGTACAGCGAGAACTGTTTCAGAAACTTGGTCGTCCGGCCAGTATTACAGAAATTGCTGAAACTTTAAACTTACAACCAAGCCAGATTAGAGATTTTCTCAGCACCTCTCGTCAGCCAATTTCTTTAGATGTCAAGGTCGGAGATAATCAAGACACAGAACTTAATGCACTTTTGCCAGATGGAGGCATATCTCCCAACGAGCATATCACCCAAGAACTTCTGCGCCAAGATTTGAATAGTTTATTAGCATCCCTCAAACCAACACAGCGTGAAGTATTAATTTTGCGCTTTGGATTAGAGAACGATCAAGAACTGACTTTGGCTCAAATTGGCGAGAAAATGAATGTCAGTCGAGAACGAGTTCGTCAAATCCAGCAGCAAGCAATCACTGTTCTACGCCGTCAACAACCTGAAATTGAACAATATTTATTTTCTTGAACAAGAGGGATAATTCAGATGGGGATTCGTCCCCACCTGAACAAGAACTGGTTTATTACTATTCGGTTCTGCTTTTTATAGCGTATAATATCTTTTAAAAACTATCATCGGCAAAGGTATCTATAGATGGGCTAAAGATTTGAAGTGATGGGTGGAAATTTAATCTTGCTGGGTAATTATCTGTTTGTGATACTTCAATTTTAATTATCTGCTGTTCTTTTTCATCAAAAAGCAACTGGGTTTGATAATTTGTCCAGAACTGTTCACCTAGTTCATCTTCTAAATCAAAAAGCTGTTCTTCATCACCCCAGATATTCGACCAAAAAGTTATCTTATTAGCCCGAAAATGATTTTGACCTTTTGTATCTCCAACTACAAAACATACGTCAATATTTAAATCAAACCCCAACTCATCTACTTCAGTTCCTGCTATCTGACAACTAACCACGATTAAGGTATCTGGATTGACATTCACTACCTGTTCTTGGCGTTTTAATAATTATTGTAATACAAAGTCAGGTAGCAATTTGGAACTTTCTTCAATAGCATTTTTTTGAGTTTCGGGCGAATAATGGTTTTTTAATGCTTGCGTTATTGAATTCAACAGATATTCAGTTCCTAAATTGAAAATTATCTTTTTATTTATAGTGTTAATGGAACATCCTTGATTAAGATTAATATGTTTTTTAATTGCCATAATTCTCTAAAATTGTGTTAATGTAAGTAGCTTATCAACGAATTAATTTAATTGCGATCAACTTGGACTTTAAAATCGCTATAAGTTATAGATATGTGGAGAAAATTTTGTTTGAAACATCTAGACAAATGGATTTATTTCCAGCTAGAATTTTCCTTTCAGAGGTTAATTTTTACTCTAAATACAAAATATAATACCCCAGCGAATAATCAATATTACTACAAATCGGTGGAAAAGCCAAGCTTATACTTAGACCATCACTTGAAATTTATTGAGTAAATCTGTGCGTCTAGCTTTATGTAACATTTCAATAATTGCTGTTTTAAGTTGATTTTTATTCCTGCCATAAGGAGCCTTTAAATCATTTTCAATAAACTCTTCTAATGTTAATTGGCTGGATATTTCCAGCCTGTAAATCATCAAATTTACTTGCGTTTTATGCTGGGTTTGAGTAGTTTTAACTTGTGGTTCTTGTTCAGAAATAAAAGTACGAGAATCACGGTCATAACCCGAATAATTTGTCAATTCAGGCATAGGAAACCATTGATTATAAGTTCCGTGAAAAATTGCTCTTTTTACAGGTGATTGGCGACATATTGCCTTGATTTCGTCAGAAGTTAAGCGTTTGTCGTTGGGAATAATGTGCGCTCTCAAGACTTGCTCTGATGCCGATATTTCGTTTTCAGCAACAATGACAATAGGCGTAAAAATTGACTTTTCTCCACCATCAAAGCCAATGCCTGAATTGTGAGCGTTTTGAGAAATTCCCCAAATTTTGATTCCACGAGAATCACCAGAACTGCTATAACCAACCATCTTAGATTTGACCCAATTCAAGGCTCCTTTGACATTAGTAAGGGTTTTATTCGTAGCTGCTATCTCATTAAATATTAGCAGCTTTAAGCCTGTACCCGCATCAAATTTGTCATAAGCTTGAAAGCACCTTTGAACCCATTCGTAAACCTGTACTGGATCGTGGGTGCAAATATTTAAACGAAATAGATAATCAACCCGTCCTTGAAAATATCCAGTTTCTTTGGGATCATCTTTGGGATCAATGAAAAATATTGTGCAGTTAGAATGAAGTTTTTTTACCCATTCCAGGGCATTGCTGACAAAATAATCCTTCCCTACTCCTGGCACACCAATGATTAAAGAATTTTTCAATACCTCTGCCATCTTTTTGGCTAGGTCTGGTATATCTTGTTGAAACGTGACTACATGAGTTTGGTTTGGGGGCATTGGGTTTTTCTCATTCGATTGAGCGCTCATGCCGAAGCCAGAACGAGATTGGAGAAGACCATTCGGGTTATTGGGGATGGGATTATCCTTTAAAGATAAGGAAGAATGTGGATTAAAAAGTAATCCTTTGGGGCTAAACTTTTGCTGCATTTCCAAAAAGTTTAAGGCATCCGTGCTAGGACTATAGCTATTGTTTACTGCCCACTGCACTTGTTTGAGAACTTCTTCATCCCCTACTTGTTTGCGGAAGTCCCGAAAATCTTGTCCTTTGAGAACATGAGCAACGCAGCCGTATTCATTAATAGCAATCTCATTCCGATTAGTTTTTTGGGTGCGTTGCCACGCCGAATAAAAACTATAAGCAGCGACTAAAACCCCACTAGGAAGAAAACCAGTACCGGAAGCAACAAACAACCCCGCAATTATTCCTCCAATGATGATGAATTGGGAGTTATTGCTGTCCACTGATTGCGTGGCTATATTCTGCCATTCTTGGGGTGTGAGTTGGCGAGAATTAGGGTTGAATGCAGACATCATTTCAATTACCAAAAATGTAAAACACAACTAATCCGATCAAGGCACACACTACTATTTGCTTATTTTTTAGTCGTAATCCGCACCAAAAATGTAAAATTTTTTGACCTAAGTTTGGCTGCCAAGGGGCTTTGACTTTCATCCTACCTCCGTGAATTAACCAATGGGCAAAGGGACAAAGCGGCAGAACATCACTTCCTAATTTCTCGTTCCCCAAATTTGTGTAACCAATCCCGGTATGATGAATGGAATATCGGTTGTATTTTGATTTGTAGCGGCCAATCCGCATCCAGGGAAACATTGAGCATCGGTTGTGGCAAGCACGTAGCCAATCTTTGTGTTTTGCTCTCCACTCCTGAGAATTGATGTAGGAATGATATTGAGATGGAGTTAAAGATTCTCTCATAATTTTCATGTTTTAACGTGAATGAGCCGCCTTCATGTAGTAAGCTATTTCACCCAACCAGAACAAAAACCTGATAATTAACTCAACTCCGAATAAAGTTGCTAAAAGCAAGAACACGTTTGCCCAAATAATTTGGTTCCACTGCCCAGAGACTAAGATAAACATTAATCTGCCGAAACCACCATTTACAGGAGGATAAACAACGGTACAAATTAAGAAATCTACTGCGTAAACAAACAGTGAAAGAGTTCTGGCTTTGGTAATCGTTAGTGTAGGGAAGTTATTGTACCAACGCTTCAATGCTATCAAAGTCGGGTCATCACCATCACGTTCCGCAAACTTTTCTGAAGATTGCAACTCCTTGATAATGGTTTTCATGAAAACGCGATCGCGCTTGAGAATGACTGGAAATACTTCAATGGTTTGGATAGTCACCCAGACAATTAATCCTACAAACCAATGGAAGGCCAAACCTATAGTTCTCGCCAAACCGTTGATTATGGGTATGGTGTTCACCAGTTGCAGTAAAGCATTGTCTTTAACTATGCCAATTTCGGTAGCAATTTTCACAACTTCCGCATAGGGCTGAATGTTGAGAAACGCAAACCAAAGTCCCACTGCGACGGCAAACCAATAGAGAATTTTCATGAATGTCCTGGCATTATTCCGGTCGCCCTTTTTTGTTTGAGTCATAATTATTGGGTTGAAATAGTGTCTAGAATTTCGTTGAGGTTGTAGATGGAATTTTCTGGTTCATCGCTGACATCAACTTCTGGCATGGCTTCAAAGCCAGCACTAATAGCATCTCTACATTCAGCTTCACTGGTAGCCAAGCCCAATCCAAAATCCAGTTCTAATGCAGCTTGTTTTGCTTGCTGCTGATAGCAATTGTTAGGGTTGTTACTCATTTCAGGTTAGGTAGAGCGTAATTTTTATTGAATTCTTGTCGCACGTTAGCAATTAATTCTTGATTGCCAGTGAAAGCGATCTCTCCTGTAACTGGCTGGTTTTCTCCTTTAATAATCACAGCCGTATTCCCATTAGCATCACAGACAACTGTGCCAATCGGTAAAGGCACATTCCGCACATGATCAATGACCGGCTCTCCCTCTGATAAAGAAGTGAACGAATCAGGATTATTCATGGCCACAACCATCACGCAACCATCCCGATAACGTTGTTCAGCAATTTCTGCTTGGGCTTGGGCTGCTTGTTGTGAAGCTCTCAGTTTCCATTCTTGGGTGGAATTTTTTCTAACTGCTTGTTGGATTTCCCCCATCGTCGAAATATTGGATTTGATATTGGGGGCTGATATAGACAAGAAAATACATCCTAAGAAAAAGAACACAGCCGTCATAGGGTGGCGATTGAGATAGTTCATGAATTGGTTGTTTTCAAACCGCTTGAGTTGAGCCGATATTTGCTCAGTAAATTCTGAGCTACCCGCCTCGTATCTTGGATGGTCTTGGGCTTTTTTTCCTTTGCTCCCACCTCCTGCAAGAAAGCATCAGGGTCAAAATCCAAACTACAAGCTGTTGTAGTTTCCATAATCTGGGGTTGTGCGGCTTGGTTATTAATACCGTAGGTCGCCAAAATTTCTTTGACTGTCTCTGGATTATTTAACAGCGACATCAAAGCTATTCTCTCTGCGGCTTGTTGGTTGGCTTGGTCTAAAGTTTTAGCATCTAAATCCCGCAGAGTCTGCTGATAAATATCCTGGGTCAACTCATGAGTAATTACCGCTTTAGCCACAGCTTCAGCAGATTTAATTTCTAATACTCCCCGGAATACTTCAGGATGAATATCTATAGCTTGCTCATTAGCCATAGATGTAGCTAATTCCTCGACTTTAGCAACATCCAATGCACCCCCATAAGCATTAATCGCAGCTTGGAGTATAGCGAAAGTATTTTCCAGCTTCTCCAAAATCCCCTCACCAAATTCATTGGCATTGTGGTCAATTTGCTTGTCGCTTTCACTCAGCTTTTTCAGGGCAGTAGTAATTTGTTCTGGGGAATAACCGGCACTGTTGAAATGTCCAAAAATTTCTTCTTTGGTAAATGTGGCCTGTGCAGCTAACTGGTTTTTTGATTGGTTTCCCAATTCAAATACTTGTTCTAATTGCTCAATTACAGTATCGGAAAATTTATCTGCATCAGGTTTAATCTTAGTGTCGTATTTACTCAACTTTTGTAAGGCATCCAAGATTTGTTCTTGAGTGTATTGTGTGAAATGCTTAAATAGTTGGTCTTTGGTGATCATATTTAGCTATCCAATTATCAAACTGTTGGCGAGTGAGTTGAGTTTGTTGTTTTTTCAGATACTCCTTAACCTTTTCGTTATTGGCTTTATACCCCAATACAAAGCCTTGCTTCAGTGCATAGATAGTTGTCAGAATAAATCTCTGATAATTATCGAGATGAGTGCGGTCACATTGGTAATCTTGAAGGATCAGCCATACCATTTTGATTATTTCCGATTCCCATCGCCAATGGGAATTTAAGCTTGAGTTTGTTATCAATAGGCAACCAAACCGAGAGGGCTATGCAATTGAGTACGAAGACGAAACCCAGGGTTTGATGATCATCGAAACTCAACTGCATGGTTCACGCTTGGCAGAAGGTCAACGGTTGATTTATGTTGATGGCATTGCCTCTGCACCTTGGAATCGTGAGATGATCCAACGTCCACCAAATTATAAAGGTGTTGGTACTGCTCTATTAAGCTTTGCTAGAACCGGTAGTCTAGAACTGGGTTATAACGGTAGAGTAGGTTTACACTCATTACCAGGGTCCGAAAAATTTTATGATCTCCAAGGCATGATTGATGTGGGAGAAGATGAAGATTACGATGACTTGATTTATTTTGAGTACGGAATTTGGCGTTCTTCTACATGAGGGGTTAAGTAAATGAATCAGCACGAATTTAATGAAAATCAAAATAACCCTGGTCAACATAACCAAGTAAACCCAATGGATTTGTTACTTGATGAGGAATGTTTAGGGCAAGCTGTGGAAGCTGAGGAGCTTGTCGGCGGTAATATTGGTGCTGGATTAAATTGGGGAAGTGCATTTGACGACCTCATGCTTAACTTTGAACTAATGGGGCGTTTCACAACCTTACGGATTTCCCTGAATAAAGAAGTCCGTTTGCTACTTAATGACTGGAATTTAGGTACAGCGACAAAAATAGCCGTTAAAACAGCAAGAGCAAGAATACTTGAAAAATTGAGATTGCCCACAGCAAAAGTAAGACAATCTCTAATTTTGGCGCTAAGAAATGATGAACTTTATGGTGAGGAGTTCATATCTAATAAGAAAATATTACGCGAGTTGTTAGAGTTATTATTGACACCGCAAGATTGGGAAACTATTGCCGCAGTAGCAGCAGATTCGCTCAAGCAGCAAATCATTCATCAAGCGGTTGGCGAAAAAATATCAGCATAAAACATGATCGCACCGACACCAGAACAACAAATTTTTATGCAAGATGATGTTTCTACTCGCCTGCATCATTTGGCTGAACACCTGGAGCAAGTTCAGTTTTTGTGGACTGAGACATCATCCCAGGATTTGATGATGCCTCTGGTAAAAGAAAGTCGTTACTTTCTTGAGTGGACTGTTCCCGACATGGTGAAAGCTGACAATATTGACCGAGCCGCAGAGTTGGTTGATTTAGGTCGGGTTTTGACTCATTGGCTATTTCATTGGGACAACATTTGGTCAGATGCTGAACAAAAGCGAGTTGCACAAGGACAAACTCAAGATTGGTTGCATCGGGTTTCGGAAATAGCTGATACAGAGCCAGAAGCACTGAGCGCTTAATTTCCACGATTTTACTTTTTAAACCATTGCTCCATTCGCCAAATTTGACAGTACCCAAACCTAACTGTTTCGTTACTCGCAATCGCACTAAAGGAGTACGCCGAACCACCCAGCCCAATTACCATACCTGCCATCAATCCAAAAGCAAATCTTTTCACTCTTCACTTCCCAAACAAGCACCCAATAAAGCGCTCCCTAGAAATCCAGAGAATGCTACCGCCATGCCGCCCAGACAAACATTTTTCTGAGCTTGCCAATCATGCCCCCGGAGTATTGTGGGTCTGGAGTTATTGTCAATAATTTCAAAACCCCAACAACCCAAAGCTGCTACACCTAAGAATCCGGTGATCACAATTGAATAAAGTGCAATTGTTGCCAGAGATTGGTTAACAAAATTGTGCGTTTTTCGCTTCATTGTGCGTCGTCTCCTGGTGATTACTTCTACTTTTGCAATGCGTTCTAAATGCTCTACTTGGGTTAGTTGGTGGGTGATTTTGTTCATAGTTTTCAAGTGTTAGAAAAAATAAAGACAGTATGAAACTGCCTTTGGGAATCGTTGTTATACAACGCTCACATCAAAATCAAGGGACTGAACAAAATTATCTAAAAGGCACTTACGAATTGATTTGTGCCAAATTCTGCGTTCGCCATCCCAAGCAAACTTAGCTTTACTCGCTTTATGACGGTCTTCGTAGCTCACCAGTGCTTTGATTTCCACTATCGGTGATTGAGCTAGGGCGATCGCATCATTTACCAACTTTGATACATTTTTGTGACGATTAAAACACTCGACCAACAACCGAACATCATCTGCTGCGCGGTGGACAGTGCTAATTCCAATCCCCAGCCAAAGGGCGAGGTCAGTCAGCTTGTAACCGCCATGTGAATTTATGCTGTGGTAGCCCCAATCAAAATCACGCATTGCACATAGCCAGGGCTGATTGATTAAATCCGGGAAGAATTGATTAACCACGCCAGAATCAAATTCGGCATTAAAAGCAACTCCATAATCAGCGATCGCGGACATTTCTCGCAGAAGTGCAAGCGAGGGCTGATAAATGGGATGTGCTGCCTGGGTTAATTCTGGGCAAATCCCATTGATCGCCTGGGCGCTATTTGCTTCAACTGGAATCAAACTTGAAACACTGGCGATCGCTCCCGAATACTCCTCAACTTGGTAGAGCGTGGCAGAAATTTCGCAGGGTGTGTTTTCGTTGTCTGCGGTTTCGGTGTCTATTATGAGTAGCTTCATCAGATTTTCCCACTTGTAAATATTGGGCTATTGGAAAAAGAAAGACAGCTTAAAACGGGAGCAACGCGATTTTGTGAGGTTGGTGCGATCGCTAATAAATAAATTTAAGCACTTAGTATTTTTAATACCTGAAAGGCAAGTGGTAGGCAGGACAAAAAATCTTTTGAATGAATGTCAAAAGGTTATTGGTAAAGAGATAGAGTGATTGGTTTAAAAAATATTGGCGCTCAATCGCTTACATTTAGTATTTATTATGACAATTATTCCGGTTAACTTGAGATTACTGTATAAAATATATCAAGCAGTTCTGGGTTTAATAAAGGAATTAAATATAGAATCACAAAAATTATCCCAAGTTTTAGCTATCCATTGACATCGAAGATGTAACATGATTTCGGCATGATTTTTCAGCCAAAACTTACTGTTACCTTTCATGCGTAAATTAACAACTTGACGAATTAAACTTTCAACCGCGCCACTGCCAAGAGGGAGCTTTTGAGATGCAACTTCGTTATATTTTAAAAGTCTCCGTCGGTAAGCTTTTAAAATATAATTTCTCTCTCGGACTAAAATTTTTAGACGTTCCCCGGTCGCTCCATGAATAAATTCATTCATGTTTCTGATTAAACCTAATGCCTGACCTTTCTTTAAAGTTTTTCGCGCCTTCTTAAACCATTGTTGGCGTTCATCTTTTGTGCTAAATGCAGCATCAGCGAAGTCTTGTAAATGTGATGCCGCGTGATAAAAATCTAATAACTGATAAGTTTGATTTGGGCAGTTTAATTTTTTTAATAACGGAGGGATATGTATCCATATCCATTCTGCACCATCCGCAATTAATAAAACCTGTTTTGCCTGACTAATGCCTAAATTAACCAAGTACATCTCTAACATTTGTAAAAATCCTTCAAATCCTGAGTAAGTCCCATCGTTAGTAATAGGAATCTCGCCATTCTTAATTTTTTCACCTTGCTCATTTACCACATAAATAGTTAATAATTTAGGCTCAACCCATTCTCCTGTATAGCCTACACGGTTAGTCTTAAGCTTAGGCCTACCTTTATTATTGATCCGAATTCGGGTACGACCACCGTCTACAGCGATGACAACACGCTGGTCTTTAAGAATATTAGTTGTCGGTAAATTGCCAACCTCTAAACTGTTTATTTTCGATTGACGTAAATTTATGCCAATTTTACCAAAGTAATATGTTAGCCATTCTATGCGTTTTAGGCTGATATTTATGCCCCAATCTATTAGTGTTGTACGCGCTGCTTCAAAAGAGCCAGCAATTGCACCATATTGGGCAATCTTCGAGAAAACACCAGGGGTTAAACCCTCGGACATTCCTAAATATCTTAAGAATGGGCAAAATCCTTCATTTAAGATTTTTTGATTTTTCTTTGGTTGAGTTGAACGTTCAACTACATAAGGTAATTTTAAACTTACTTCTACGTTACCAATTGTTAATATTTGGCGCTTTTTGCAACCATGTTTTTGCGTGTTAGTCTGCCACCATCCTTGTGTCTCCTGCATTGCTTTATCCAAAAACTCTTCAGATTTTGACAGCTTATGCAGTAACAAAGCTGTACATTCTCCTGCTAAAACTAATGCAGATTCTCTAATTTTTTCCTCTCGTTCCTTGAAAACGCGTCCATCCCATTCTGATATATTCGTTAATTCTAAAAGTTTCGTAACTTTTTCTTGAAACTGTCCTAAAGATTTGTTTAAATCGAAGCTAGAATATATACTATTTTTCATTCTGTGTAGGCACTCCCTGTTTTGATGTCAGATATCAAAACCTTTACTATTTGGGAATCCTACCTTTTTTTGCCCAAAAAACGAGTCCTATTTATCTCCTCGAATGGAAACAGGAATTTACTCCAGTGTTATTACTGCTTTAATTGTATAAATATGTTAAATATACTAAAATATAGTTTTTAGCGATCGCTTGTTTTCCCCCCGACCTCACAAAATCGCGTTGCTCCCGCTTAAAACTGCCTTTCTAAAATAGGTTGATAAGTTCAGTTAATTAGTCGCAATCTTTTAATACTTCTGTCGTGATTACGTAATTTTTACGACTATTTAACTGTAGTTGCGGTTACAGCCGTTTTCTGCCTCAGCACATAATTCGCCCAAGCCCTAATCGCTGCCACTTCATCAAGTCCTTCCGACATCGCACGAATGACCTGCTGCTGATATGAACTAGCAGCATGATTGGGGTCAACTTTATCAGCAGCCCAAGCCATGCAGATGATGTTCACCAGTTTATCAATTTCACTCAAAGGAAGCTGGCTAGGACGTTGAACATTGTTGGATTGCAGCCATTCTTTGACCAAATCAACCGGATAATTGAACAAAGTGCGAACTTGCTTCACTCGCAAGTCTTGTGGATGTGGTGCTACATTTTGAGGTTTGGTCTTGGGAATATTTTCTTCTTCAAGCTCAAAAACTTGATTGCCAGATAATTTAGATTGAATGCTTTGCATGATTTCTGCCCAATCCGCATGAGGATTCCAATCACTACGAATTGCCGATTTGTTCACTGCATTATACAAACGACAGAATACACAGTTTTCTTTTCCAGGTACGGCGGTAATCATCAGAGGTTGAGAGAAATCATCGACCAGAGATGCAGATAACAAGAATGTCTTAGTGAAATTGGTTTCAATTCCACTTCTAATCACATAAATTTCATCGGCACAGACGACGATATCTAGTTTAGGCTTATCCTCACCCTTGTACTCTTTCGTTGTCAACTTTAACTGAACAATATATCCTGTTAAAGCTCGTTGAAAAACTGGAATTTTCTTGTCTTGGTCAATAATATAGTTATACCAAACGTATGGCTCCCCTTGGAGTTCCCCCTGTCCGACATATATATAGATAGGCAGTGGTGGGTTGCATAATCCCAATTTTACTTCAGCCATTTTTAGAAATCCTCCAAGTCATCTTGAGTATTCTGCTTTGCAGTTCGCTTGTATTTATTCATCTGATATGCAGAATTTTTAATTAAAGGCATTGCAGCTTCTTTGACTGAAGCTTTAGCCTGCATATATAAGAATTGAGTCGCACCTTCTGCATCTTCTTCTGCGTCTATTTGCGCCCAAAGTGAACAGCCTAATTCCAGGGATTCGTAGTCACCCAAGTTGAATTTTCTATGATACGTTACAGAGATAGTTTTAATTTCCATTAAAGCACTTTCCAATTTCTCAAAAGTCTTAAGCGTAGCTTTCTTTCAATTACGTTCAACAATTTCTAATGAAAAACCACACCCAGTATTTATGACTTTTACTAACCCACGATCTACCAGTGATTGAATGACTGTATTAGAATATTTGAGGCTATGCAAAGGTGCGTAACCACCACGAACTCGAAGCCAGTCTAGTAGATTACTTGCTGTTAAGTCAGAGCAATTCTGTTTTCTAGGCATTGGTTTCAAACTTCAATATTTGCTATTAATTTGTGTGGAAATACTGTGTTCTACCGTTAATCCACCCTAGCTGTGGATTTCATCTCATTACATGGTAAAATTCGATTGATAAAAATAGATGCGTAAAGCAATTCCTAATACTGAAGTTGCCTTTATATTAGCGTTCCTGGGATTCATCGCCTAGTTCCCATTCCAAGTATTCCAGTGCTGAAATAGCGTCTCCAAGGGTCAAATCTGGCGAATAATTGATTTTCTTGAACTGGGGGGAATCATCAATTGCAGCTAGGGCAAGGTAAGCAGTTTTGATTAGCTGGCGGAGTTGTTTTGAGTCTTCAGGGTTGATCATGATCCTGTTTAAATAACTGTAATTGTTCGTAAGGATTAAAAGGCTTGTAGCTTCTGAGGGTTGCCCTAATCAGCTTTTTGACTTGGTTGTATCTAAGCTCTGAATCACTTTCGTCATCATGTGATGACGAAAATACAGCGCCGTCAAATATCGCAACTATTGAGTTTTCGCAACATTTACAGCCAACTAACCAACCTTGTATGACTGCTTCTGTAGTATCAATGTCGTCACCTTCTAATTCGCCTTCATAAAGAAATCCAAATTTAATCAGCGCAACTGCTACGGCTGTATTTTGGGCATTTAACCAACAAGGGAGGGGAGAAGATTTAATGAGCATAGGTGGCTTTAAAATCGTGATAATTACTTGGGTTCCATTCATTAAAAAAGCGCTCTGCTATTAACAAAACGCTTTTTAACTGATAATTTCTTCAGAATTTGTTAGGATCTTTACTGCCCCGTCCTTCCGAACCTATTTAACAACTCTTCACGAGTTAATTGCAAACAAAAAGGTGTAAACTCTTCTGGAGGTAGCCGTAATAAACTATCAACAACTCTCGACAATTCCTCATCTACAGAACCAAACCTGTATTTCAACAAATTTTCTATAACTTGGCGTTGTCCCTGCTCTACTCCTTCTTGTACAGCAGCAGCCCTGGCTTCTTGATAAGCTTCTGTTAAGTTCATGATTAACTCCTGATCATCTTCAGTTAACTTTTGCTGTGTCATTATACTGACGCGCCATCTGTAAATTATTTCTAAAACATTACGGCGCAGAAGGTTTTCTGGTGATAGCGCAACTAATTCACTGACTGCTTGTTGTTGAACCTTTCCTCTCCCTAGAAGCCTAAACCATAATGTTTCTTCTGTTACAGGCAACTCGTTAATTGCCAGTATCGCTGTTCTAAAAGCATCAGGTAGAAAATACACCCCAGGCAACCAAGTTTCTAGCTCTAGTTTAGCCCCAAAACTTTCTAACAATCCTGGGGACGCTGAGGGCGCTAAAATCCACAATCGAGCTAAATCATCCTCTGATATAGTTGTGTCTTCCCTTTTGGCTTTGCGTTGTGAATCTGCAATTACAGTGAACAGCTTTGTCAGGCAGTTCCGTATTTCTGTCCTGCTAGGCTGATTGCGAAAAGGTTCCAGCAAAGCCGTATTCAGCAGTGCAATTCTTCCCAGTAGTCCTAGATTTGGTGCTTGGGCCGTTGGTGCTGGTGAAAACAAAACATCTACCTGCCGAGCTTCATCAATTACTTCCTTGTTGGGTTCTACTTTGCCCAAGGGTGACAATAGCTCCTCTAAAAATTGCTTGGCAAATTGGTCGTGAGGTTTGCGGGTCATGTTTTCAGTAATGACCGTGTTTTATTATACGGTTGTGTCTACCTATGCGTTTTTGTGGCATTATTCTTAACGATTACAGTTTGGAGGCGATTGCACAACCGACAATCGCCTTTGTACTTTACGCCGCCACCAACTCCCGACTCTTTGGCACTGGCTCGTACTCCAACAGCATTCGCCATTCTTTATCCGTCAATTGGTCAAACGGTCTATTTAATAACTCCTCGCAAGATACAGTTTCAACCATTGACAACCACCAAACCCCGTCCAAAGCTGAATCACACGGTATTCTCCCTTGATCTTCCTCTGATGCTCGGACAAACCACCATTGATTGTTGGTGTAGCCTACTTCACCAAGTTTCACCTCGTGCTTATAAATACCGTCGTCCAGGATTTCAAAGCCGAACTTTTCACACTCGTTGAAAATCTGACACATTATTTCGTTATCAGTAGTGTTTGGGGCTTCTTGTTGTTGATGTACAGGTAAGCTTCCGTCTTTGTGATGGGTGCAGATATATCTCCACGCTCTCGCCCAGGTGTTTGCTCGATATATTTCCTCTCCATTGACCATCACGAGCCAGGGCTGGGTGACATCTTCATAGTCATAGGTGATTGCAGCTACGAGCTTTTGACCACAGTAAATTTCATGATCGTAAAAGCTGATTTCAATGGGGATCAATTCTTCTGGTGCTACAGTCTGCGCCTGAGCTTCAATGTAAGTGTCGAGTTCGGCTTGAGCTACAATCTGTTCGTCAACGAAAGAACCAAACAGTGCTTGCTGTGAATGTGTTACATAAGTCATAATAGGAATCTCCATTTATGGATAAAAGGCGATCGCAGATTTCTCAGGTCAGGCGATCGCCTTTGTTTGTGGTACGAATACGTTGTGGTGTAACGAATACGTTGTGGTGTAACGAATACGTTGTGGTGTAACGAATACGTTGTGGTGTAACGAATACGTTGTGGTGTACCCACAACGCTTTCACAACGATTTGGCGTAGCCATATATTAATTACTCCTAGCCAGTGACCAAGAGCATTACCAAGCAAGCAGGATACAGATAATGTCAGGCGACGGATACGGCTTGAAAAGTCCGTCGTCCTGCTGGTAATTCTTTATTTATGCCAATCCATTTCCCGGCTGTGTACCCCTCGCCTTCTCTGGTTGCGCCAGTGCCTCGGTTACTCCTCAAGCGGTCACTTTGGATTATGCTGTCAAGGTTCTGAAGGGTTTATCAGGAAACAGTGGTTAAAAGGTGATTGCACGAAGTTTTATCGGAACTTGGCAATTACCTTTTGCCTATGTCTTTATACTATTTATAGTATCACAACTATTAGTAATGCAAGATATCCAATTCGATATTTTTCTATTAGTCTTAGTAATACAACCTTTCGTTATCTATTAGATTTTTCTATCACTAGTAGATACACAAAATTAAGCAACACAACTACTAGTAGTGATACCATTAGGAGCATGAGTTAGGAATATGGCAGTGTTAATTACGCTTAAGAAAATTAGGGAAGCACAAGGGATATCTCAAAATGACTTGGCTAGAATAACTGGTTACAGCGTCCAAAACATACAAAAAATTGAACAAGGTAGGGTATCTTCTCTTACCTTGGATGCTTTTGACCGTTTTTGTAAAGCGTTAGGCTGCCTTCCCGGTGATTTACTGGTGTACACGCCTGATGATGATGGGTCAAAAGAAACAATATCTCAAGAACAAACCAAGGCTAACATCACAGTGAATGCAAAACAAACTACCAATTTTTCTGGGAGAAAAAAGTCCGTTGGACTGGTATTAAAATTTGAACAAAAAACGGCATAAGCCGAGCTGGTGAACAGAATAAGGACGAAATACCTAACAAAAAAATAGAACCAGCCATCAACCCTATTAATTATGGCTGGCGTGATCCCTCAAACCTTCGTAACCCTGAAGACGATGTAATTATAGATGGCTGGCGACGGCGCGCCGATGGCACTGTTGAGAAAGTTGAAAACACAGAGGAAAAACAATGACATCTTTTATATGTGACCAAATTATAGATTTTGAAGCCACTGAGGGTTATGAAGCCCAAGGTATTGAAAGGCTAATTAAGCGTATACAAACATTGCTTACACAGGTGGATGCTTCTAAGGTTGTAGTTTTGTTGAGAAATGCTCATTATCTGACTACAGCAGCATTTGCTATTCTTTACAACTACATTCGGGAACCAATTTCTAGCAATGTAGTATTTGTACTGGTTTCTGCTGACAAATCAAGGATATTCCCTCCTCTGCTAGATTTTGTTCAACATCAAATTGCAGCGTAACAACTAAAAGCGATCGCCATATGTAACGGGCGGATCAATCAGCGAACCACAGATAAAAATTGGAAACACAAACACAAAAGCAAATAAGTCAGCAGCAGATATAAATCTAGAATCCCCACTGCAAGTTTCTCAGGCTACCAGTGGGGACGGCACATAACCCGATAGATAAGGCTATTATGACTACACAAACAATACCAAATCATTCTACATCATGCACAGAATGGAATACCGGAAACTCCAAACCGATTCCAGCCCTTGATTACGTTGACCTCAACACCAGTATCAAAGAAACCTTCGCTGCCATTGACCGATTTGAGTGGCAAGCAGTGGATAAAATTCTCCAAATGCGGGAACAACAGATTTACCTTGAGGGTGGCTACAAAAACTTTGAAGAATACTGCCAGCGTGAATTGTCTGCCTGGGGTGGCTACCGACGGATAAACCAGCTGCTAGGGGCTAAGAAGGTCATTGAAGCCGCCGGTGAATTTGGCGGACATATCAAAAACGAGCGTCAATCCCGTCCTTTACTGCGTTTGGTCAAAGAACCAGAGAAACTCAAACAAGCTTTAGCGATCGCGCTGGAACAAAACCCTTCTCCTAGTGAATCAGACTTTGCTGCTGCGGCCAAGAAAGTGGTTCCTCCGACTGTGAGAAAAAAACATCCTGTTCAGGAACCAATGGTTCCGGAAATAACTAAAGTCACAGTTTCATCACAATCGCATTTTAAATATGGGGAATCGGGAATAATTGAGGCAGATCCACCCAACAATTATCAGCAGATTGTGACATTCCCTGATGGCGAGAGATTACTAATCAACAATGCTGATTTAGATACTTTCAGCGTATCCTTCCCTAGAGAGCGCAGATACCCCGCAGAATACACCGAAGTCATTGCCGCACTTGAACAACAGCACAGACAGGAGTTAGAGCGACTAGAACAAGAATTGAGGGTAGGTTTGCAAGCCGAAGCATCAGCCAGACCAGAAGCACAAATTCAAGAACAACTGGAGGCATACCAGAAATTATTACAACAACAGAAAGAGCAGAACATTCAGTTGCAGCAACGGTTGGACGAGATGGAAAACCTGCGCCACCTGGAGTTTGAAAACCAGCAACTTCAGCAACGCATTCAGGAATTGGAACACGCGGTACAGGAACATCCGAGTCAGCAGTGGGGGAACACTTTCAACAAACAAGCTACTAAAGCGTTAAATAAGCAGGTAAAACAGGCACTGGAGAGGACAATTGATCTGCGATCGCTAGCCACCGAACCACCCAAAGAAAATGCCCAAGAATGCTTAAGGCTCATGGGTTTGGCTTTGGGGCATTTAGCCAGTGCCATGAACAACACCCAAGCACTGGAAGCTGCGGCTCTGATTTTGGGCAGTGAACCGACACCTCAAGCGATCGCATATCGAGCCGAGCAATTGCAACTATTGCCCCAAGCAGTTAGTGATATTCGGCAGGTACTGGTGAAGCCGGGGTGTAGTTGGCAAGACTTTTGGGATGTTGCTCAAGAATATCAGGCTATTGAACAGGACTATTTAGCAGAGTTGACTACCCAGGAAACAGATTTAATTGCCGCACTCCAGAAAGCATCTGCTGAACCTCCCGTGATTGGACTTGGTTCTATCGTTGCTCACGCTGACCCCTACGATAGGTTTTATGTAGCTAGAGGGAAAGTAATTGAGGACTTGGGCGAGGAAGTTGTCGTCGCTTGGGAACACTCGAAAGAAAAATTTCAGAAAACCGACAAATATTCCAGAGATAAATTGCGACTCTGGCAAGGCTAACTAGTTTTACCCTTGCCAGTAATTTTTTAGACAAATAAATATGAATATCCAACCTCGCAATCATAGTGGAGGAGACGGCGATTGCACCCTTGGGGGGTGCATCGCCTCAGATTGTTGAGGGCGTGGAAGAAAAACAAGAAGAGTTACCTACGGTAACGGACTGCACATCGCTGGCGCTTGTGGATGCTGTACAGGGCGAATCTGCTTTTTTGGAGGGAGAAAACCAAAATTGTGATGTTGAGCCGAAAGATTGTCATGTTCGCGCAGCGTCTCGTAGAGAAGGCACTTATTCCGCCGCGCCCGTTGCCCAAAATGAACAAACTACGTTGATAGGTGAAAACAAGGTTCCGGGCGATGAGAACACAACTCATCATCAGCACACTCTTTCCGCCGCACCTGACCACAATAATGAAAAATGGTCGAGTGAAGGCATCGTAACCCGATTAAAAGCACGACCAAAACGGATGGACAAATTAAAGATGGCAGAGATACTTGGGGAAAAACCTGATTTTGAGTTTCTTTACGAGTGCTGGAATGATGATCCTGCTTTGCAAATCGTGATCAAGAAGCTTTTGGCGAAGTTTTTACAGTGGGGAATTGCGTGTGTGGATGGGGTGCTGGTTAATCGGGAGGAGTAGCTTGATCAGCCTGACTGCTGGCATATTCTAACACTCGTTCCCATTCCCAACGCCATGCAATATCTACCGTGATTTCTTTCCCGTTGGTAAATTAGATAAATAGCGTAGGCTAATAGAAAAACGGGATAAAGCTGAGGTGAAGATGTTAGGATTTTTGCAAGAGTTGGGATATGAGCCATGATTGATCATGACCGTTTATTTAAAGAACTCATTTCAACTTTTTTTATGGAGTTTATTGAGTTATTTGTACCGGATGTAATCTCTTATATAGAACCAAATACTTTAGTGTTTTTGGATAAGGAAGTATTTACAGACGTAACAGCCGGAGAACATTATGAAGCGGATTTACTTGTCCAAGTACAGTTCCGTGGTCAACCATCTTATTTTTTGATTCATGTAGAGAACCAAGCCACAGCACAAGCAAATTTTGGTAAACGAATGTTTCGCTATTTTGCGCGTTTATATGAAAAGTACGATTTGCCAATTTATCCGATTGTGGTGTTTTCTTATGACCAACCAAAGCAAGCTGCTGCAACTCAATTTAAAGTAGAATTTCCCCAATTTGAGGTGTTAAAATTTAATTATCGGGTTATTCAACTAAATCAATTCAATTGGCGCGACTATCTGGGACAAGCAAACCCAGTCGCTAGTGCGCTGATGGCAAAAATGCAGATTGCACCAGCAGACCGTCCCAAAGTTAAGTCCGAGTGTCTGCGGTTATTGGTGACACTGCGGTTAGACCCTGCGAAAATGCAGTTAATTTCGGGTTTTGTGGATACCTATTTAAATCTTACAGCATCGGAGGAGCAATCTTTTCAAGAAGAACTTGGTAGGATTGAACCAGAAGCACGGGAGGAAGTTATGCAGATTGTCACCAGTTGGATGCAAAAAGGGATTGAACAAGGAATTGAGCAGGGGATTGAGCAAGGGATTGAGCAGGGAATTGAGCGGGGGAAACGAGAGGGAGAAGTTTCTATTGTGATTCGTTTGCTTAAGCGGAAGTTGGGAAAAGTTGAACCGGGAATTGAGGCGCAAGTGCGGGAATTAAAGCTGGCGCAGTTAGAAGATTTGAGTGAGGCGTTGTTAGATTTCTCGAATGTGGAAGATTTAAGGTTTTGGTTAAGGTGATGTATCGAGTCCGCCGCTTAATGTTGCAGGTAGAGTCAGCCGATGTAAAACAGGTAATGATTACTTGCAAAAGCCGCTTTTACATCCAATTACCACAGTATTTGACTAAAGATAAACAACAGGATGCAATTGAGCAGGCTTTGATGTCCTGTAAAACGCGATCGCGTTTTACAGGACATCAAGCATTTCGCCAGAGTCTAGGCAAATAAGTTAGATGTCAAAGCAGTAGATATTAACCCACATTCCGCACCCTCAACTGTCACACATCAAGAAAAGAGCGCTAAAGTAGTACATAAGAACTAAACTAAATTAAGAAGAAAGAGGCTTAATAAGAATTAGTTGAGGGGGCGACAAAAATGGTAAAAGTATTACTCCCAGAGGGATTGAAGTAACAGACCCTCTCAAAAAAAACGGTTCTTATTGACAATACTATGTGGTTATTAGACAGCTAATTAAGAGGGACAGTTTGATGGTAAAAAAGAATGGTCTCGTCAAATTAACAAGACCCGAAATAAATGTTACCCTCATTCTATCAACCAATCCTATCCAAGTACCTCAGCCGTACACAATTAATTACTCTAAAAATGCTGGTATGGTTGCTACAAAGTCAGAAACAAGTAAAAATAGAAAGATTGGCTGCTACTATACCTTTACCAATACAACAAAATAGCCGTCGTCGTCACTTACGGTAATCCGGCTCTTGAAACATTATCAATTAGTGGTGATTGGGGATAGAGAATTTCATGGGATTGAATTAGCCAGTTGGTTGCACCGTCAAGGTTTAAAGTATGTTTTTCGACAAAAAAAGGACACTACTTTTCGGAAAAAAAGGCAAGATTTTCAACCGCTACATACGATTCCACTTTCTCCCGGTGACCGCCGATTTTATCCTGATGTCAATCTCACACAAAATAAAGGGTTTGGTCGTTGTAATTTAGCAGTTTATTGGAAACGAAAATATCGTGGCAAACAAGAGAAAGAGCCGGCGATTTAAATAAACGATATCTGAGTGTGAGCAAAAATAAACTAAATGATATACTGGTAACTAACAACCGTCCAGGCAATTTGAAAATTAGGCAACTACGAGTTACTAAAATTATATAGAGAAAGGGGAATAACCTAGCAATTCTTCCCCCAAAAAATCCTGTTGTGACAATCAATAAAATTTGGCAGGCTGTATAGGTTAATTTATTTAAATAGTTACTGGTGGGTAATCTTAAACCCATGATCCCAAAAATAATCAGACTAAAAATAGTCAGTTCTGGGAACCTGGCATTAAAGCGTGGGGAAGGAGATGATAGGGCAGCTGTAAAAACCGCGATCGCTAATAATACCCACTCCAAATACAGCAAAAATCGAAAAGGATGATTGTTAAATTGAATAGGACGACTCATGGAATTTGAGATGTTTATTTTTGGGGATACTAGAGATTTTGGTTGATATTCAATTTCATCAACCCAAATTTATTTTCTATCTATAGAGTAATTTATATGTAATTACCAATGACAATTTTCGGTAATGAATCGTGACTAAAGTCATGGGTGTAATCGTGACTTTATGCTCATGTCAGTGTGATTGGGGATTTCTTATGATGGTGACATCCAACCAGGAAACTACACGAAATCAACTATGAAACTCAAACCATTATCACTGCTCGCTGGAGCGATCGCCTTAACTGTAACTGCAATACCTGTTGCTGTTCAAGCACAAATGAGATCCTCTTCACCTCTACAACTGGCACAAATGCCCAAAAACGAAAGAGGTCAAAAAGGTGCTTGGCAAGGCTTAAATTTAACAGATACCCAAAAAGCTGAAATGCAGACCATTAAAAGCAATACTCGCGCCCAAATCGAGGCAATTCTCACCCCAGAACAAAAAGCAACATTGCAAGCTGCAAAAGAAGCACGTCAAGGTCAACCACAAGCAGGACAAGGACAAAGAGGAAAAAAGGGTTGGGCTAACTTAAATCTGAGTGAAGAACAGAAAACCCAAATGCGTCAAATTCGGGAAGCCTCTAAAGAACAGATGTTAGCAGTTTTGACTCCCGAACAGCGTCAACAAATGCAGGAAATGCGACAAAATATGCGCTCGCGCCGTCAGCAACGTAATTCCCAATAAACTTTTTATCCGCAACTATTTTTAACAGGCTGCTTGCAGAATCAGGAATCAGGGGAAATCATGCCATCCCCTTTCCTATTTCCCACACACCCAATAAAAAATTAGCCCCACACCTAGTAAAAATTAGGAGTTATGAGTTATGAGTTAGTAAAACTCCTAAGTTAATCTAAAATGTCTCAAGAATTCGCCATTGGTAGTAAAGTCAGAGTGATCGCACTACCAACCTACGTCAAAACCGCAGATCCCATGCCCATGTTACGCCCCCCAGATGTAATTTCTATTGGGGAAGAGGGAACAGTCCTAGATCGTCGTCCTGGAGGATATTGGGGTATACACTTTGCGAAAGGCAAATTTCTCTTAGATAGCCAATATATTGAAAGCACAGATACACCACCTGAATCTAACTTGGAAGCAGAAGAAGGTAACGAACAAATGTAAACTTATGTAAAGTTGTCATTTTGGTTTGCACCATGATTTCTCGGCGCAATTTTTTAAATATATTACTTGTCAGCTGTTTTGCTGTCATCAGTTGGTTGCATTTTACCCCGGCTGCTGATGCTATGGGTGGTAAACTGCCGGCAATCAATCAGCCAGCACCAGAGTTTACTTTACCCACCAACACAGGTAAGGGCAAAATTTCCCTCTCTGACTGGCGGGGTAAGTGGGTAGTTCTCTATTTTTATCCCAAAGACTTTACCTCTGGTTGCACCATTGAAGCTCGTCGTTTTCAGCAAGACTTACCGAAATACATAGAAAAAAACGTTCAGATTATTGGTGTGAGTGCAGATGATATTGATTCCCACGCCGAATTTTGTGATTCAGAGGGGCTAAAATTTCCCCTATTAGCTGATACCACTGGGGAGGTGAGTAAAGCTTATGGTTCTTGGATCGGTGTTGTATCCATGCGCCATAGTTTTATCATTGATCCCGAAGGAATTTTGCGTGAAACTTTTGTGAAAGTCAACCCATCAGTCCACAGTACAGAAGTTTTGGCGCAACTAGAAAAATTGCAGTCCTCAGCTTCTTAGCTTAAATCTTCTCACCTTTTGCCTGAAGGAGCGATCGCCAATCTGCGATCGCCTTTTCCGACCACAACCAATTCTTACTCAATTCATTTATCTGAAAATTCACTGGCTGATTAGTAATCACCATTTGTCTCAACTTAATTGCTTCATTGAGATATTGTTTTTGTTTACTCGTCCCTGGTTGATTATATGCAGATTTATATAGCCCCAGAGCTAATCCAGCATAGGAAGTTAAAGCTTCCTCAGACAATTCCGTATTGATTGCTACTGGTTTAATAGAGGCAGTATTTTGCTGTTTGAGAGCTAAATCCAAAGCCTTAAACCAAGAGTTATTAGCTCGATTTAAATCATTTTCGGCATAGTAAGCAAATCCCAACGCATTATTATATAAAATCGATTCTGGCTGAGATTTTACAGCAATTTGCCAATAACGGCGGACATCATCAATGCTGTATTTTTTGTTTCCAGTCTGGACAAACTGCCATGCTAATCGCCCTTTAAAAAAGTTAACAGATGGATCATCAAGTTGGTTTTGTGGAATTAAATTCAGGGCGGCTGAAGCCGCCCTCAGCGCACCACGATTCAGCAATTCTTCTACCACTACCAGCCCTTCTTGCAAGTCGCCCTGGCTTAATTTTTCTGTAGCTTTAGCGGTAACAATTCCAGTATCAGCCTGTTTGATGTCGATTTCTGGCTGATTGGGGCGGATTTGAGACTCGGTAGGAATATCACCTATTTCCGGTACAAATAAGGCTTGTCGATTTTGCTTCCACCAACCCAAGCCAATCATGAACGCGAAACCTAGAGTCAGCGCCGCTAATGCACTTGCGCCCACAATACTGACAATAGGTCGCAGTTTATAACGGGTACGGGGTTTAGGAGTTGATGGGACTGGTGACGATGTTATCCTTAAACGGAGATTATTCTGCTCTTGTGTAGAATTTCCAGTAGCTTCAGTGACCTTTTCTGGTGGTTCTCCCCATAAGTCTACGTCCTGATCCAGGGAAGCATCATCTTCAACAGCCGAATATTCCTGAAATTGGTAATCTTTCATCGGTTGCACAACTCCCCGATTCAGATGCAATTGCTCATTTGCTGCTTTTTGGTGATCTAGCTGACGAAATAAATCGGAAACTAAAGCCGAATCTTCTGCATAGTGAGGGTCGTCATCATACTCAATTTCATCAACTAAATCGCCCCAAGTCTCCTCACCTAGCCAGTCTAGCCCTGAAGAATCATGACCTAAACCCGAAGGAATCATATCATCAATGGGTAAAACTATCTCAGTATCATTTGCCGTCGCAAAATACATAGCAGTGGGGTTTGTTCTCAAAGCCTGATTATGACTATACCCGTTGGGTGAGTTTGCACTTGAAGATATTTCTGGACATAGCCGACCGTCAAAATCTTGTTGAAGATATAGAGTGGGTAACGCCCAGTAACTCTGGTGAGAACCATAAGCAGAAATTAACCCCTGACGTACCCGACTGACACACAAATCCACAGGATATCCCTGGCTGAGGTTGCGGTAAAGCAATTGTGTCAACGTTAGGGCTACTTCATCGGGGATTCTTTCGGACATAGCCAAAACGCCTCTAATGCCCCGCCTTACTAGGCTTTCTGTCAAGTTACGTTCACCCGTCATATCCCCTACCAAATCGGATGTAGCTGTATATGCTCCCCAACAGGAATTAAACACAGCCATTTGAATATTATTGTTAACCAGCAAGCCTGCTAAATCATCACCACTCAGAGTTTCGCTTAAGCCAGTTCTTCTACTGACAAGATAAATTTGTCCACCGTTGGGCCCTAAGTTACTATGACCGGAGTAGTGTACAACTTGGTATCTTCCTTGTTCTAAAGCTTGGGTTAATTCTTCGCGCCCTGGTTGATCTAGCAGGGTTAGTTCAATATCGGGTAAATGATGGCCACTTTCGTCAGTTTGTGGTGTTTGACGGTGAAGTTCAGCTTGGAGGTTAATAGCTTCTTGTTTGAGTAAATCGAGGCGAACCTGATCAGGAGGGGAAGCTAGCACCATTAAGACTTTCACACCACCAGTTTGTGGTAGTGTTGGTCTGTTTCTGGATGGCAAACCAGATGCAGCCATCATTCCGGTTTGATAGCGAGAAAAAGCAATATAAGGGCCAGTCGCCAGGGGGCGATCGCCAGCGTGCATCACTTCCCAAGGCAGACGCGCTAACCTGATATCTTTTAGCCCCAAACGTAGCCGCAGTACTTGTTGATGGTTCTGGGCAATACCTTGGGCAGTAATCCAACTGTCTCTGAGAGTGCCTTGAAACAGTGCATTATAAAATTTCTGTCCCAATTCCACCAGATTTACAGAGTTTCTAGCCATAGCTTCTCCCTGTAACACCGATTTCAGTGGGTCATTCATTAAATGTGCCGCAGATGCCAACCACTCAGTTACAGGCCAGGTTACCAGTTCTTCTGCCAATGGCACCCCAGGCGCGACTTGTTCTGTCCGTACCAAGTAGTCATTCTGCCCTACTGGGGTTACGGAAATGTGAAATTCCTGGGTCACAACTTTTCCTGTTCGCCTCCTAAATCTAGTTTGAAACGCGAAAGTTTCAATTCGATTTTTCGCTCCGTCTGATACCTTAGATGCATCCTGCTACTGAATGTTTCTCAACTAAATTATTTTGCTCCCTTGGCTATAAGTTTATCCGGATTAGCTCCCACCTGCATAGAAAAATTTATTAGTAGATGCACCCTGATAACTAACTCCCCTGACTGGCTAACACCCGTTGGGGGATTTTTTTGTGCAATTCACAGTTTCTGACAGTTTCTGAAATTTTGTCCGGAGAATGGTAGATGTGCCAGGAAGATTAAATTGGTAGATGCACCCTGATAACTAACTCCCCTGACTGGCTAACACCCGTTGGGGGATTTTTTTGTGCAATTCACAGTTTCTGAAATTTTGTCCGGAGAATGGTAGATGTGCCAGGAAGATTAAATTGGTAGATGCACCCTGATAACTAACTCCCCTGACTGGCTAACACCCGTTGGGGGATTTTTTTGTGCAATTCACAGTTTCTGAAATTTTGTCCGGAGAATGGCAGATGTACCAGGAAGATTAAATTGGTAGATGCACCCTGATAACTAACTCCCCTGACTGGCTAACACCCGTTGGGGGATTTTTTTGTGCAATTCACAGTTTCTGAAATTTTGTCCGGAGAATGGTAGATGTGCCAGGAAGATTAAATTAGTAGATGCACCCTGATAACTAACTCCCCTGACTGGCTAACACCCGTTGGGGGATTTTTTTGTGCAATTCACAGTTTCTGAAATTTTGTCCGGAGAATGGTAGATGTGCCAGGAAGATTAAATTAGTAGATGCACCCTGATAACTAACTCCCCTGACTGGCTAACACCCGTTGGGGGATTTTTTTATGCAATTCACAGTTTCTGAAATTTTGTCCGGAGAATGGTAGATGTRCCAGGAAGATTAAATTAGTAGATGCACCCTGATAACTAACTCCCCTGACTGGCTAACACCCGTTGGGGGATTTTTTTATGCAATTCACAGTTTCTGAAATTTTGTCCGGAGAATGGTAGATGTGCCACGAAGATTAAATTAGTAGATGCACCCTGATAACTAACTCCCCTGACTGGCTAACACCCGTTGGGGGATTTTTTTATGCAATTTACACTATTGATGATGATAGGTTTCTCCGGAGAATGGTAGTTGCAGCGCGAAGATTAAATTGGTAGATGCAACCTGATAATTAATTCCCCTACCTGACTAACACTCATTGGGGAATTTTTTTCTTCTGTAAACAGCAACCATCATATCATTAATGATAATTTTGTCCAGAACAAACTTAACTGATGCTTGATAAATGCGTCCTGATAATTAACTCCCCTAGACTGCCACCAGTGAGGGATTTTTTTATGTTGGGTAGAACCAACATTCCCATTTGTGACAATTTTATCCGGAACATGGTATTTGATCCTAGAAAAGTTGATTGGTAGATACACACTGATAACTAACTCCCCTGGCTGGCTGCCACCACTAGGGGTTTTTTCTATTAAAACAGAATAATAACAAATCTTGGGAAAGATTTATCCGGAGGGCTGGACTCAACCTGAGAACATTTAATTAGTAGATGCACCCTGATAACTAACTCCCTTTGCCGGCAAAGATTCGATGGAGTTTTTTGAGAAAGTCTTCTGCCGATAGCCTTAGCTCATTTGTTGTTGCTTAGGCAAACATTATAACGCAAGATTATGAAAATGTTCTACTGTAGATAGTTTTTTATTCCTAATATTGTCAGAGTTTATTGACAAAACCTAGATTGCAACCATTTCTGAAAATCTGTACAAGACTACCAATAAATAAATAGAACTGGACAAATGGAAATCAAGAGCTTGAGAGCTTACCGTTTTTACAGTTTTACCTGATATTCGCAGTTAAAGACTGTTAAACAAGTAACAGAGGATTTAAGTTATTAGTTTTTTAATAATTGGTTTTTGCCAAGTGTTCCAAAGTTATCACACCAAGTAAGCTTTTGCATCCCTTACCTAGCAGACGTTGGTTTATCAAACTTTCTAGGTTACTTCACCCTAACACTATTAGCCTTGTAGCAAATCAGTATTGCATTTTTGCATTACTTATGAGATTTGCCTAATATATTGCCTAGATATTATGCAAAACTACATTTTGTAGATGTATTGATTGTAGTTTTATCTATCCTATCATAATTTTTAGTTAAATAGCTAGATTTTTGTTAGATAGCTTTGATCTTTTAAAAAGCCGGGGGATCATTTGCTCACAGGCTTTCCGGCGAATTTTCCCGCCCTAGAGCGCCGCTTTGATCACCCAATGCAATAAAAATTTACAGCCTTTGATTGATTATATAAATAATTGCGATCGCTTACCTACGGAGTATTTCCTCGGATGTTTGCTCAAAGCATTAATTTTTTCTAGAATTTTATTGTTGGTTTTTGACTGATGTGGTAGTCTCCCTAAAGCTTATATATACATAGCCTCATGAGTTTAGCTGTTATTAAATTTTCTTCAGAAGACTGCGGTATCTGCCACAAAATGTCTTTTTATGACAAAAAGGTGGCTGAAGAGTTGGGTTTGCAATTTATCGACGTGAAAATGCAAGATACGGCTAGTTACCGTAAATATCGCCAAGTTTTGTTATCTCAGTATCCAGATAAATCAGAAATGGGATGGCCTACTTACATTATCTGTGAATCTCCAGAGGGAGAATTTCAGATTAAGGGTGAAGTCAAAGGAGGTCATCCCAAAGGTGAGTTTAGAACTAGTCTACAAGAAGTCCTCAATTCGGCGGCTAGTTAAAGCTAAACTACTTCAAAAGATTTGACTTCCAGGACAGGGCCTATCATGGCAATAGTCATGACATCTTCACGTACTTGTCCTGTAACTTTTGCTGTTTGTCCGGCTTTAAGCAAGTTTTTGTCAGCACCTCTGAGGATTTCGTAAGTATTACCCTCATCTGTAACTAACGCCCAAACGCCAGTACCAATATTTCGGCGTTCAATTGTACCTGTAACTGTAATGCTCATATTTTCTAGGGAGTAGGGAGTTGGGAGTTGGGAGTTGGGAGTTGGGAGTTGGGAGTAGGGAGTTGGGAGTTGGGAGTTGGGAGTTGGGAGTTGGGAGTGGGGAGTGGTGAGTGGGGAATAGAGATTGAGAAGTTTCTTCCCCCCTGCCCCCTGCACCCTGCCCCCCTGCCTCTTCTCCCCTGCACCCTGCACCCTGCCCCCCTGCTTCTTTCCCCTTATGTTGTTTGAGTTTCGGTTTTTAATGCTAAACGGGCTAGTCCATAACAGAGTATGGCGTTGATGATGAGGAAACTCCGCGCTAGGTAGCTACTTCCTAAACCCCACACTGCTGGGTCGTAAATGGCACTAACTGTTAAAAATGCCGCGAAGCCCAGGGACGAACCAATGGCAAACCATTTCCAGCTAGGATGTCCTAAGAATAATGCTATTAAAACTACGGGAATTAACACGCTGGCAAATATGGGATTTAAGGCGTTAGTTCCTTGAAGGGTGTTTCCTAGTTCGGGAATGGAACTGCCTAAAACTCGGAATGGCCATTGGGGGAGGTCAAAGATATATAATCCCCGGAGGAAGAATAAACCAGAACTACCAGCTATTAAGCCACTGGATAAAGACCAACTCCAGGCGAAGGGGAAGTAAACCCGCAAAAACCAAGCTAGAAGATAGGAACCCAATACCATGAGTAGTTTAGGTACTAATGCTACTGCACCGCCATCAATCCAAAAACGAGGGTTGAGATAACCGTTATCTCTTAACCACCGGAAGAAGTCTTGGAAGCTGATTTGTCCTTGTGTGGCGAGTTTGACTGCGGCTTCGGCGTTAAGTTGTCCAGCGCCATAATAGTTAAAGCTATCATCTTGGATAATTCTTGCTGACTGCTTGAGGACTTTTAATATTTCGTCTGGTTCAGTGACTCCAGAAGCTTTAATTAATGCGGCTACACCTGCAACGTGGGGGGAAGCCATGCTTGTTCCCTGGAGTGCGAGAAATACTCCTTCGCCGTTGTTGTCGGGGTCGATGGTTTCTTGGAGAATTGCACCAGCGTCACTACCACCAGGTGCGGAAATATCTACGCCTGCGCCAAAGTTGGAATAAGCGGCTTTTTCTCCGTCTGGACCAAATGCAGAAACGCCAATTACGTGGGGGTAACGTGCGGGATAACTTGCGCCATTGGCATTTTCGTTGCCGGCTGCGGCTACAATGGTTACGCCTTTGTTGTGGGCGTAGTCGATGGCTTGTTTCATTAATTGGCTTTCACCACCGCCACCTAAGCTCATATTAATTACGTCTGCACCGTTGTCAGCAGCAAATTTAATTGCTTCGGCTATGTCGGCGACGGTTCCGCCACCGTAGGCGCTGAGAACTTTTAAGGGCATGAGACTGGCTTCGTAGGCAATGCCGGCTACACCATAAGTGTTATTGGTGGCTTGGGCTATGGTGCCGGCGACGTGAGTACCGTGTCCGTTATCGTCTGTGGCTTCTTCGCGATCGCTCACAAAATCATACCCTTTCACAAATTTCGTGTCTACCAAGTCACGGACGCGAGTTATGCCAGTGTCAATTACAGCTACTGTTACGCCACTGCCTTTGGTTTGAGTCCACGCGCCTTCCATGCCGATGTTGTGCAGGTTCCACTGTTTGCTGTAAAATTGGTCGTTAGGGCCAATTAATGTGGGATTTGCTTGATGATCTGGAGATGGTAAAATATCTTCAAACCAAGTTGCTGCGGCTGGTAGAGGAATCTTTCTATATATGTAATTTGGCTCGATTAATTGTGTAAATTGGGCGAATGGAGATTTTTTCAGTTTTTTCAGTCGCTGGCGATCGCCTTCAATAATATACACATGATCTGACGCTGAAAATTGATTGTCTAATCGGGGTGTGACGTTGTATTCTTGAGCGATCGCTTGTAAATTCTGCTCTATTACCTCTGCGGGAATATCTTGGCGAAAATCTAGCAAAATCGTCTCAAACTCGCCTTTAGCTGCTAAACCCTGAAAATTCAGGAAACCAAATACAGCAGCCCCCAGCCCGATGAGAAACAAGCACAATAATATAAGTTTTTTCATCTTAACTGATTACAGCTTTTTGCCAGTTTTCTCACTACCATAACTTATCTTCGTGCCTGATTGGTGTACTATTTACAATTTTTACTCAAGATTTAGGACTATATAAACAATGGAACGTGGTCTTTTATGGTTGCCTTTGCTAGTTGCATTTTTCTGGTTGGCTTGGCAAGGTTCAAGGGAGTACCAGAAGCTGGAAGCATATCGTCTTTGGGCGGAGCAATTTGATAAATCCAAATATGATATTTATGCTGTATTGGGTTTAAAAGATAACAATATAACTTGGGGTAAACCCACACCTAAAGGGCTGATTGAATTAGACACTTTTTCTCTGCTGGACGTTAAAGATATACGTCTTTTGGTAGATGATAAAATAGTAGAATTGGAAAATTATCCCCAAAAAGGTCGAGCTATTGAGTTAGAATTTCTCTTGTCTGAATCCCCATCTGTACGCATTCCATTCACAGAAGTTCCTTTAGCTGCAAAATGGGGTAAGTATTTGCAGGGAGTCTGGCAAGATTTAAATAAAGAACAAAATCAGTAGTGTAAAATTTCTCTTTTTTAACAGCCCAGCAACTACCATCTCAACTATAATTTCTATGAACGCTGAAATCACCTCTAGAGTACCTGTGGCTTTAACCATTGCTGGTTCAGATAGCGGTGGTGGTGCGGGTATTCAAGCTGATTTACGTACCTTTGCTTTTCACCGCGTCCACGGTACGAGCGCTATTACCTGCGTGACGGCACAAAATACTTTAGGTGTGGTGCGGGTTGATGCTATGTCTACGGAGGCGGTGATAGCCCAAATTCAAGCCGTGGTGGAAGATATTGGTGTGCAAGCTGCAAAAACTGGAATGTTGCTGAACCAGAAAATTATCTCTGCTGTCGCCCAGCAAGTGGAAGCATTACAAATTCATAATTTAGTTGTTGACCCGGTAATGGTATCACGCACAGGGGCGCAATTAATTGACGATGATGCAGTGAAAACTCTGCGTTATGTCTTATTACCTCAAGCGGCTATTGTGACACCAAATCGTTATGAGGCGCAGATTTTAAGCGGTTTAGCAATTAATACTTTAGATGAGATGCGGGCGGCGGCTCAAGTTATACACCGAAATCTCAAGGTAAAAGCCGTTTTAGTCAAAGGTGGCGGGATGCTGGGTAATTTGCGTGGTGTTGATATCTGGTTTGATGGGCAGAAACTGGAAACTTTAATTACACAGCGAGTGGAGACAAAAAATACCCACGGTACTGGTTGTACACTATCAGCTGCGATCGCTGCAAATTTGGCCATGGGTATGGACTTATGGCCTGCTGTACAACAGGCAAAGGAGTATGTAACTAATGCACTCACTTACGCCCTCGATATTGGCAAAGGACAAGGGCCTGTGGGACACTTTTTTTCCCTGTTACAAAATTAACTCATGTGTGTTGTGCTAGTGGTTAACTGTTAGGAAGAGAATTTGTCTAATATTCTGGGACTAGTTTCAGGGGGACTATACTTTGCTAATATCTCTGTACGAACTGATAAATTAAATTTTTGATACTAACTTATCTATGCAAACAACCCCCAATTCTGTTCCCCGCAATTCAGCCAAACCACCAAATTCTTCAACCCAGCCGACATCTGTACCATTGTATGTGTACCGGGAATTAGCCACAGAGCTACAGTCAACACAAGCAAAATTAGATACACTCACTCAACAAAATCACCAACTAGAGCAAGAAAATGAATTATTACGTCAAGAAATTAGCAAAGTTGTTCAGTCTTTGTTACATCTGCAAAAGTTTGTAAATTCTAGTCCTAAACCGAGTCATTCCCAAGCCACCCATGCTGCTGGTGAAGCGAAAAATCCAGCCACAGCAGCCCCTCCACCTCAGCAAGCTTCTCGTCAGAGTCCACCCGTAGTTAAAGAAAACAGGCATTACCCTGAATTCTCAGCACCTGTAGAAATAAATCACCCCATACCAGAGACATTTTTTATAGAAGAGCAAGAGGTTCACTATTATCACCCGACGAAAAGAAAAGTTAAAGAATTTAGTGGCTGGTGGTTAGCTGTTACGATCTTCTTAATCATGTTCACTGCTTTTGGGGCTGGGTATTTGATTGTGCGTCCCTTGTTTGAAAATCAAAATCGTTCGTTAACCTCACCTATGTGACTAGTACAGTACGGCGTAAATAGGACAACCATTTAAAATCAATCAAAAGCCTATAAAGTCAGACTTTTGACTTTTGACTTTTGACTTTTGACTTCCGCCTTGCGGTACTAGGGCGATAAATTAGCTTTTTCTGATCATTTATTTTTGAGTTACAAAAATTACATACAAAAACCTCACCAAAATCTCCGCACCAAGTCAGAATTATTTTGGTAGGGCGCATACAGTTTAAAAAAAGTGGCAATTCTTACATACTTGCTGATACTGATTAAAATCAGCGTTGGCGCGACATCTCCAATTGGAAAATATGGAGTTTTGCCCCTATCGGGTAAATTGATAAACGAAGCTATTAGTAGTTAAGGAGTCGAGACATGAAAAAAGTAGAAGCAATTATTCGCCCATTTAAGCTTGATGAAGTGAAAATTGCTTTAGTCAACGCTGGTATTGTCGGTATGACGGTTTCTGAAGTCCGGGGGTTTGGACGGCAGAAAGGACAAACAGAACGTTATCGCGGTTCTGAGTACACCGTTGAGTTTCTGCAAAAACTGAAAGTGGAAATCGTCATTGAGGACAGCCAGGTTGATATGGTGGTGGATAAAATTATTGCTGCTGCACGCACAGGCGAAATCGGCGATGGCAAAATTTTCATCTCGCCTGTAGAGCAAGTTGTGCGTATTCGTACTGGGGAGAAGAATACAGAAGCCGTTTGAGTATTGAATGCTGTTCAGTAGCTCAATTTTGGCGTTGCTGATTTCAAATATGAATTTGTCGTTGCTCCGCTCCGCTAGCACGCACTAGCCTAGCGTATGGCTAAGGCGTGTCTTAGGCTCTATCACGAAGTAAGTTAGGCGCATTCGTTGAAAACGTTCCCGTAGGGTAGAGACAAAGAAAAAAGGTAATGTTGGCATTTCATACTTTGATTCAGCAACGCCACAAATTTTTGTTTAAATCATTGGTGATTAGCGGGCTAGATGCCCGCTCCACAAGACATTATGGTATATTTTATTCATAAAAATTAGTAAATTGGTTTTGAAATTTTGTCATGTCCTCAGCGCCCTGTCCGTTGCTATAAAAGCGGGGCGAGTTTTTTTGGATGTGTCGGCAATTTAAATAATGTCAAGTGTTAGTAAATAAAATTGATTTTACTACACAATACTTCATGTATAAATATTACGAAAGCTTGCGGAATATCACGTTATTTGTCATCTCCTCATAATTTTTCATTAGACTTGAGATATAAATAGTTTTTTTAATGACGTTGGGCTGATTAATTAACAGCCCTGATTTTCTACAAACAGCTTTTTATTATCAGGATTATAGAATAATATGAATTACTGTCCTTGTTGTTCAGGATTACTTTTGCCACATATACGTGTTTCAGGCTTTGCTTGGTTTTGCCGTCATTGTTGGCAAGATATGCCAGTATTTTATCAGCAAAATCCTGTTTATCTGGAAAAAGCGTTTCCTGATAACTTAGCTGAAAAAGTTCAGCCTACAGAGAATAATATAATTTACCCTGGTAAAGGTCAAACTATCACTGGCTGGATTGGAGTACAAGATGTTCCAGCCTAATTGATATCGACTGAATTTACAGCAATTTTCAGGTAAAAAAAACCCTGTAGAGACGTTGCATACAACGTCTCTACACTGTGGTCTAATTAACCGAGAACTGCTGTATTAATGTGTGTACTTCATTTACTTACAAAGTCCTGTAAATTATTCTTATCAACCAAAATCCCGATATTGTCACATACCGGGATTTTAAAACTTTCAATTCTCTCGATTTAGATAGAGTAATATGGAATATTGTATCTAGTAAATTTACCAAAAAAAGCGAGTTACATTTAAAAAACCAATAATTAATTCGTGGTTTTTTACCAGAGTTTCTTATGTAAGTCGCTTCAAGTTATTTTTGCAGGATCAATCTTCCTCCCATGTTTCACTACTCAATAGGTCAATAATCCTATCTCTGAGCAAAAATTCATGCTTTTCTAATTCCGTTTCAAACAATATCCAGTCACGATTAGGAACGTATCTACATAAAGAGTAGATTGGCTGTTGACGGTGAAGAAGTCCTTTTTTGACCAGTTGACGAGCTTCTTCCCTAATCACCCCAATATCATATCTAACAGCAGTATCCATAGCTCATTATTTTGCTTTTGCTCAAGGAATTGATATGTAACACAATATTTTTTGGCTCTGTCTTTAAGTTATCAAAAAAAATAGGTGAGATTGTGAAGAATCAAAACATTTCAATTTTAAAAGAGCCATTTTTTCTTTAATACCAAGTTGCAGTTGCAGAGGCAATTTGCCTTTATGAGTCGAGTTTAGAGGAACTCTATCTATATGCACTTTGCCCAGAATCGCATATTTAAACATGAATTGGTATCAGTCTTTAGGTAGACCCCTGGAAAAGTATAAAGAAAAAAAGATTGGCGCGGTTCCTTACCAAAAAATATTATTACCATAAGAGGATGTAGATTGCCTAGTGGGTGAGATACCTGTTGGCTAAGTCAAGAATAAAGGATACATTTCAACCGTCATTCTGGGTTTGTGGTGTATAGCAACCGCCAAGGAGGTTAAGACATAAACGGATAATAAAACCGAGAAACAAAAAGGGTCTTAACCCAGTCCCCAGTCCCCAGTTATATCTTCGATTTAAAAAGCTAATTAGAGAATTATTAAAGTATGTTCCTGAATATTGACAAAGTTCGCCCATATTTTCCCGCACTGGCGGGAGATTGGACTTTTTTTGATAATGCTGGTGGGTCTCAAACTCTGAAAAAAGTAGTAGATAGAATTAGTGAATTTCTCTTGACTACTGATGTCCAATTGGGGGCTTCTTATGCGGTTTCTCAACTAGCTGGCGAAAGGGTGGCTTTGGCTAATGGGGGAATGGCGACTTTGATTAACGCCAAATCACCGCAGGAGGTTGTCATGGGTTCATCTACTACCATGATGTTGAAAATACTATCTCTGTGTTTGAGCCAAACTTTTACACCAGGCGATGAAGTGATTGTGACTAATTGCGACCATGAAGCTAATATTGGGGCTTGGGTAGCGTTGGAAAAGCAAGGAATTACAGTTAAAGTTTGGCAAGTTCGCCCAGATACTTTAGAACTGCATTTGGAGGATTTAGAACTATTAATGAGTGGGCGCACAAAATTAGTGGCTTTGACTCATGCTTCTAATATTTTGGGAACTATTAACCCGATTAAAGAAATTACTGCATTTGTCCATGAACGGGGGGCGATGGTTTGTGTGGATGGTGTAGCTTATGCGCCACATAGATTAATTGATGTTCAAGATTTAGATGTGGATTTTTATGTTCTGAGTTGTTATAAGGTTTATGGTTCTCACTGTGCTTTACTTTATGGGAAGAAAGAACATTTATTCAGAATTCCGGGCTTGAACCATTATTTTATTGAGCAGTCTGATATTCCTTATAAGTTTCAGTTAGGAAATCTTAATTTTGAATTGACTTATGGGATGTTGGGTTTATGTGATTATTTGAGTGAGTTGGCACAATTACACTATGGTGATGATACTGCACCTGACCTGAGAGGTCAAATGGCGCAGGTGTTTGATTTAATTAGTGTGCATGAAGAAAATTTGAGCGATCGCCTGCTAAAATACCTCAATAGTCGTCCGAAAATTCGCGTGATTGGTAAATCAACGGCGCATCGTGAATTGCGTGTTCCGACGATATCTTTTACTGTAGATGGTGTTCATAGCTCAACCATTCCCCCCAAGGTTGATTCTGCTTATATTGGGATTCGCTACGGAGATTTTTATGCTAAACGCCTGATTGAATATTTGGGATTAGCTACTCAAGGTGGAATCATCCGCGTGAGTATGGTACATTACAATACCCTTGCGGAAGTTGACCGTTTAATTGAGGCTTTGGAACGGGTTTTAATTTAACAGTTATCAGTTATCAGTTATCAGTTAAGAGAGATAATTGGGTTTCACAGTTTTCGGTTAATTAGATTACAGTGTAGAGACGTTGCATGCAAAGTCTCTACAGGCTTTAATTTACTGTTCACTGATTTAACTTTTGGCATTTGTCGAAAGGGTAACTGATTCGCTAGGCTATGAATATCCTATTTATTTTCTGGTGTGCTATGGATTTTGAAGGTAAAGCCACCGCCCCAATTTCTAGGAAAAATATCAAGTTAGAATTTGCTCAACTGAGTAAGACTTCTAAACCCCTGGAATTGCTGCGATATTCTGAGGCTGTGTTACGTCGCCCGACTGTGGCGGTACTGACTCCTATTTTACCGCCCAAGCTGAGTCAAAAGTTGCAGGTAGCTTCCACTGTGGCTGATGAATCTTTACAGGAACTAGCAGAAATTAATCTAGAGCAAATTAGCGATTTTGAATTACGCCCAGCACGAATTTATATTGGTTTAAGTTTTGTGGGTTTTGGGGCGTTGATGATACTGGTGTTGCTGCTTTATTTGAAGTCTTTGCATCCAGCACTCAATACCATTAACCAAATTCGCCAATGTTGGTACGAATATGTTTGGTTTGTTAGTTTGGGTATCACAGGAATGTTTATTCTGGGTAGAGAAGCGATGCGTCCTATTCCTAAGCTCAAAAAAATTAAAAAACGTTAAAAGTTTAGACATTCTTAACTGGAAGTATAACCCCACTTCTATCCCCTCCGGTGCAAGAAAGGAGGGGAATAAGAGGGTTTTGAAATTAAGTAAATAACTATAAAATAATCTATAAAGTTTTAATTCAACGAGTTATATTCAGGACTTACGCACAAGTTACGAAAGAATGAACCACGTTGGCGCTAGCCTCTCCCTTTGGGAGAAGGACACGTTGGCGCTAGCCTCTCCCCTTGGGAGAAGGACACGAAGGGAAGAGGATTTCAGAGAGTTTTTTCGTAAGTCCTAATATTAACAGGCAGTTTTGCAACCCAAATATTTACTACCTCTGGAAGATAAACTATTAATTTTAATAGTTCAATAGAAAAATACAGGCAGTGTTTAAATAATATACAATATATTTATTGGTGTAATCAATTAAATTAAACTGTAACTATCTACTAGAAGTCTGGCGATCGCAATCGGCCAATAAACTATGATCCAGAGGTTAGAAGATGCTCAGAATTATCCACCTCGCTTTGCTAATGCTAGCTTCGATATTGTAGCCATAGCATCTTCGGCTGGTGGGTTGACTGCTTTAACTAAATTACTATCAACATTACCAAAAGATTTTAGCGCGGCGATCGCTGTGGTGCAGCATCTGGCTCCCCAGTATCCTTCCGTAATGCCAGAAATTTTAGCACGGCACACTGCCCTAGAAGTCAAGCACGCAGAAGAGGGAGATTGTCTTACTCCAGGAACAGTGTATATTGCGCCACCTGATTATCATTTATTAGTCAACAGCAATGGCACTCTTTCTTTATCCCAGTCAAAACGAATACATTTTGTCCGTCCCTCGGCTGATGTATTATTTGCATCGGTTGCAGCTTGTTACAAAGACAGGGCGATCGCTATTGTATTGACTGGAATGGGTAGGGATGGGGCGACGGGAGTAGAGGCTATCCATAAAATGGGGGGTACTGTGATTTCCCAAGATACAAACAGCAGCGAATTTTCTGGGATGCCTAATGCCACAATAAATACTGGTGATGTAGATTTTATTTTACCTTTGGATGAGATATCCACAACCTTGGTAACTTTAGTTATGGGTTAAAAAATCATCATTAGCCATAAAAAAGGCAGGAGAATGGGGGACAACAGCTTACCCCTTATTCCTGTGTCCCTTATTACTCACTCCCATTTATGACTTCCGCAGAAACCAACCCTGAATTTGAAAAATTACTGACTTATCTCGGACAAAACCGGGGATTTGATTTCACAGGCTATAAGCGTTCAACTTTGATGCGTCGGGTACGCAAGCGGATACAATCTTTAAGTATTGAGAATTTTGAAGATTACTTAGACTACTTAGAAGTTTATCCAGACGAATTCCATCAACTTTTTAACACAATTTTAATCAACGTTACTGCCTTTTTTCGAGATTCATCAGCCTGGGAATACTTAGCAGAGCAAGTCTTACCCAAGATTGTGGCGAAAAAAAATCACTCTGACCAAATCCGCATTTGGAGTGCTGGTTGTGCATCTGGAGAGGAAGCTTACACTTTAGCTATGCTGATGGCGGAAATTTTGGGAGCAGAAGAATTTCGCCAACGGGTAAAAATTTATGCTACTGATGTAGATGAAGAAGCCCTAAATCAAGCCCGTCAAGCTGTCTATTCAGCTAAGGATGTCCAGTTAGTACCACCGGAACTGAAAGAGAAATATTTTGAGATTGCCGGAAATAACTATGTTTTTCGCCAAGATTTACGCCGTTCGGTGATTTTTGGTCGTCATAATTTGCTGCAAGATGCGCCAATTTCGCGTTTAGATTTGCTGGTATGTCGCAATACACTGATGTATTTTAATTCTGAGACTCAGGGGCGAATTATGGCTCGGTTCCATTTTGCTCTCAATGATCCAGGGTATCTTTTTTTGGGAAAAGCAGAAATGCTGTTAGTACATTCCAATTTATTCACCCCTGTAGACTTAAAAAATCGTATATTTAGCAAAGTATCAGTAGCGAATTTACGCGATCGCCTGCTAGTAATGGCAAATACAGTGGAGGACGAATCTAACCACCGATTATCTCGGTATATGCGCCTGCGAGAGATGGCTTTTGATTCCGCATCCATCGCCCAAATAGTAGTGGATATAAGTGGTACATTAGTGCTGACAAATGCTCAGGCTCGCGCTGTATTTGGTCTTTCACCCAAGGATTTAGCTCGTCCTTTTCAGGATTTAGAACTTTCCTACCGCCCACTAGAACTGCGATCGCTCATTGAACGGGCTTATGCGGAACGCCGTACTATCAGCTTGACAAATGTCGAACGTTATTTATCTAATGCAGAAATACAATATTTAGATGTGCGAATTATACCATTGGAAGATGTTGACAATTGCCTTTTAGGTGTAAGTATCGCTTTTCATGATGTAACTCGTTTTATTCAACTTCAAGAAGCGTTGCAAGGCTCCCGTCAAGATTTGGAAACTACTAATGAGGAACTGCAATCTACTAATGAAGAATTAGAGACTACTAATGAGGAACTTCAGTCTACTAATGAAGAATTAGAGACTACTAATGAGGAACTTCAGTCTACTAATGAAGAATTAGAGACAATGAACGAAGAACTGCAATCTACTAATGAAGAATTACAAACAATTAATAATGAACTGAGCGAACGCACCACAGAACTCAACCGCACGAATATTTTCCTTGTGTGCATTCTCAAAAGTCTGCAAACGGGAATACTGGTGATTGATAATAACTTTAATATCTTAGTTTGGAATTACATGGTAGAGGATTTGTGGGGATTAAGAACAGACGAAGTATTAGGAAAATCCTTATTTAGTTTAGATATTGGTTTACCCGTGGAGCAACTGCGATCGCCTATCCGGGAATCCTTATCTGGGAAACAGCAGTTCCAAGAAATGATTTTAGATGCTACCAATCGTCGGGGAAGACAAATAAAATGTTATCTGGCTATTACTCCTTTGTTTGGTTCAGTAATGGAAGGCGCAGTCTTGATGATGACAGATGTAGAGCAAGTTAAAAGTATGATTTCTACTAAAGAAATTGCCCAAAGGCGACAGCAACAGCAATAGGAGTAATCACAGGAGAAGAGGGAAAATGATCAGAGAAACTTTAGAACAAGCAATCACCAGGGCGCATCACAGATTGGAAAATTTATCTGTACGTGCTAGCCAAACAGGAGAAGAGGAGGTTTCTAGAGAACTTTTACAAGAAGCGATCGCCGAAATTTCAATTTCTTTAGAAGAACTCCATGTATTGTCTGAAGAGCTAACACAACAAAACCGGGAATTAGTCACTACTCGCCATCTTGTAGAAGCAGAACGCCAGTCTTACCAAGATTTATTCAATTTTGCCCCCGATGGATATTTAGTGACTGATATCACTGGGGTGATTCAAGAAGCTAACTTTGCTGCGGCTAAGTTAATAAATGTCCGCCAGTCTTACTTAATCGGTAAACCGCTTTCTGTATTCATACATCAAACAGAACTGCCAAAATTTCGTTCCTACATCGGGAAATTACAACAGCAGCAAGAGCAAAAAATTACAGCAGAGTTCCGGGTATTTCACAATGAGGGAAAAATAGATTTTCCGGCGGAAATGACAGTTGCTCTGACTGAAGGTAATCAGCAGAAAAAAGCGGGCTTGAGATGGCTATTTCGGGATATTAGCGATCGCCTCCAAGCACAGCAAAAAATCCGCGAACAGGCGGCGCTGCTAGACATTACCACAGATGCGATTCTCGTCAGAGATTTGCAAAACCAAATTTTATATTGGAACAAAGGCGCGGAAAAAATTTATGGCTGGCGCGCCGAGGAAGCTATAGGAAAGAATACCTGGGAACTTTTATCCCCAGAAGCTTCACCTCAACTCGCAGTGGCGCTGACAACTGTTTTAAAAAATGGTTCATGGTTTGGGGAATTACGAAAAGTTACCAGAAATGGTAAGCGAATCATCATTAACAGCCGTTGGACACTCATGTATGATACCGTAGGTGCGCCCCGATCAATCATGACTGTTGACACTGATATCACTGAGAAAAAACAGTTAGAAATCCAGCTTCAGCGCGCCCAGCAATTAGAAAGCCTTGGTACTCTCACGAGTGCGATCGCTCATGATCTCAAAAACATCCTTTCGCCGATCATGACAGTAGCTCAACTTTTGCCCCTCAAACATCCCCAGTTGAGTGAAAGTTCCCTACAAATGCTCAATTTATTGGAAACTAATACCAAAAAGGGGACTGATTTAGTCCAACAAATTCAGTCATTTACCCGCAATTTTCAAGGTAAAGGCTCAATAGTGTTAGTTGCCAATCTGAGCCAAGATATTGAGCAGACAATTAAACAGATATTGCCTAAATCTATCGAAAGTGAGATTAATATATCTTCAGAGATAGAATTTGTACGAGGAAATCAAGCCCAACTGCATGAAGTATTGATCAACTTATTAGTCAATGCTCGTGATGCTATGCCTGAAGGTGGTAAAGTTGAAATTTCTGGGCATAAAGTCTTAATCGATGCCAGCTTTACAAAAACCCACATTGGCGCAAAAGTTGGTGAGTATTTAGTCATTACAGTTAGTGATACTGGAATTGGCATGAGTCCAGAATTAATTGCTAAAATTCTTACACCCAATTTCACCACTCCAGAACAGGGTAAAGGTACTGGTTTGGGTTTAGCTATTGATATTATCAACAGCTACGGTGGGTTTTTAGAAGTATCGAGTCAAGTAGGAGTAGGTAGCCAATTTCAAGTTTACCTGCCCAGTAGTCATAGCACTCCCCCCATAGTAGATGAGGTCAAACTGCCCACAGGAAACGGGGAATTAATTTTAGTTGTAGATGACGAATCGGCAATTACGCAAATTACTAAAACCACATTAGAGATTCACAACTACAGAGTATTAATTGCCCAAAATGGAATTGAAGCTTTAACGCTTTATAGCCAATATCAGCAGGATATTAAATTGGTGTTGATAGATATGATGATGCCATCAATGGCTGGGGGAACTGCTATCCGCACCTTGCAAGTTATCAACCCAGAGGTGCAAATTATCGCCATGAGTGGATTGGCTTCGGCTGCGGCTTTAGCACGAGCGACGGTGACAGGGATTCACGGATTTTTAGCAAAACCCTTTACTGCGGATGAATTATTAAATTCCATACATGATGTCCTGGTGGGGAAGATGATTGCCTGAAATTTGGGTGATTTTGGGTTAAAAAAGAAACATGAACATCATCAAACCGATCACCAATTGGCTAGAAATCCGTGCTATCGCCCCTGCATATACAGGCTGGGTATTAGCAGGAGTTGCAATTTGTTTTTTTGGAGCAGCCGTTAATACTATGGCTGGCTGGCTGTATGCGATTAGTGGGATTAGTTTTGCCCTTTTGGGTATAGCGGCTTTTTTACCACCGCGATCGCTTGTGGGTTTAGTTGTCAAACGTCGCCCCATGCAACCTGTATCCGCAGGGGATGACTTGACTGTGGAATTAGAAATCTGCAATCCCACAAAGCAGCCTGTCAGCTTGTTGCAAGTGGAGGATATCTTACCATTTGTCTTAGGGACACCAGTTAAAACAGCCATTGAAACTATTAATCGCCAAGACAGTTACCGTTGGGTATATTATCAACCAACTCGGCAACGGGGGGTCTATCGCTGGCATACAGTGGAACTGGGTACTGGTGCGCCTTTGGGATTGTTTTGGTGTCGCCGTCAGCGTGAGTGTGCGGCTAGCGCCATTGTCTATCCCACTGTGTTACCTTTGACTACCTGCCCCCTAGTGGATGAAATCGGGCAAGAAGACAGCAAAAGAGGTGATCCCCGTAGTACACCTTTGCAGACAGCTACATCGGGTTTAGTGCGATCGCTGCGTCCATACCGCCTGGGCGATCCTACCCGTCTCATCCACTGGCGGACCAGCGCTCGTTACGGAGAATTACGGGTGCGGGAGTTAGAAATAGTTACAGGTGGACAAGACATAATTATTGCCCTAGACACTGCTGGGAATTGGGAATCCGAGCAGTTTGAACAAGCAGTAATTGCCGCAGCTTCCTTGTATTTTTATGCAGTCCGCCAGCAAATGCCAGTGCAATTATGGACAGCATCCACAGGTTTAGTTAAAGGCGAGCGTGTAGTTTTAGAAACATTAGCAGCAACGAGATATCAAGAAGAGATTAGCACGAGCGATCGCCAGAGCAATGCTTTAATTTGGCTAACACAAAACCCTTTAAGCATTTCTTCCCTACCCCAAGGTAGTCGTTGGGTATTGTGGCAAAATACCACCTCACCATCAGAACAGGCGGTAGTGAATCGGGATTATCTTGGTATTCTTGTGCAGAACGAACAAGAACTGCAACCGCAACTGCAAAAATTATCACATTGATCGTGAGAGCGAATCATACTGCAATGCTGATCAGTTAAACCAAATTAAGATCAATTCCATTTGGTACAATGCAAAGAAATATTTAAATTATGAGCGCCCACCCGTATGATCTCATCAGAAAATAACACAACATCCACAGATAAAAGCCTAGAGGCAATGCGGCACTTTTCCGAACAGTACGCTAAACGAACAGGAACATACTTCTGTTCAGAACCTTCTGTAACCGCAGTCGTAATTGAAGGACTAGCAAAACATAAAGACGATTTAGGTGCGCCTTTGTGTCCCTGTCGCCACTACGAAGACAAAGAAGCTGAAGTGAATGCTACATACTGGAACTGTCCCTGCGTACCCATGAGAGAACGCAAAGAGTGCCACTGTATGCTGTTTCTTACCCCAGATAACGAGTTTGCTGGAGACCAACAAGAAATTACTCTAGAAACCATCAAAGAAGTCCGAGACAGCATGGGATGAGCGAAATTATCCCCCCAGAGTTTTGGCAAGGGGTAGAACAGTTTAACTCTGGACAGTTCTACGCTTGTCATGACACTTTAGAGGCTTTGTGGATAGAAGCCAGCGAACCAGAAAAAACCTTTTATCAAGGGATTTTACAAATTGCTGTAGCACAGTATCATTTGGGTAATGGCAACTGGCGAGGTGCTGTAATTTTACTAGGAGAAGGCAGCAATCGCTTACGACGTTACCCATCTGTTTATAGCAGCATTGATGTAGACGAGTTATTAAGTCAAAGTGCAGCCTTGTTGTCAGTATTACAACAAATGGGAGCAGAAAAATTTAGTGCTGGTGACTTCGGTGATAGTCAGGCTTTACCTTCGCCCAAAATTGCCGTAATTAACGAGTAAACCTTACCCCCTCATGGAGTCTTTCCCAGTCTCAGGCTGGGAATGCAGGCTTTGGGGATATAGCAAAAGTGGCGTTGCTCAAACCAAGTATGAATTTAAATCAGGACTTACGCAAAATATCTCTCAAACCTTCTTTCCTTCTCCCTTGGCGCTAGCCTCTCCCTTTAGGAGAAGGGGAGACGCTTCGCGAACGTTCCTTCTCCCAAGGGGAGACGCTAACGCGAACGTGGTTCATTCTTTCTTAACTTGTGGGTAAGTCCTATAAATGTAGAAACGTTTCATGGAACATCTCTACAGTGGTTTTGACTGCATCAATGTCGATATGGGCGAAACCTTGAGGCTAGACAAAGCGTCAATATTTCAGCTAGCAGTTATCCCAAGTTACTCCAGAATGTAGATTTTATATCTGGACAAAAAAATTGAGATAGTTAGTATACAAGCTGATATCCTAAATTCGTAATTAAAATATCATGTCCTGCTATCAATTGCCAGTATCACAAATCCGTCGCCTGGGATTAGCTTTGATGCTACCAGCTGCACTCTTGGGTAGTTTTACATTTCCGACTCATGTGCAAACTGCGACTGCACAAACATCTGAGCAAAATAGTCCCCTCACCATCAGCGCTGATGTGCAAGAATATAACGCCAACACTCAAGTAGCAACGGCTCGCGGTAATGTGCAGATGTTGTATCCGGCGCGCCAAATTAAAGCCACAGCTGCTCAAGCCCAATTTTTTAGCAAGGAACGCCGCATTGATTTGAGTGGAAATGTCTATATTTTGCAACAGGGAATCAATAGTATCCGTGCGGAGAAAGTGACTTATCTCATTGATGAAGGACGTTTTGTGGCTTTACCTCAATCCAACCGTCAAGTAGAGTCAACCTACATGGTCAATGATACGGAAGTTGATGGACAATCTAATTAGCATCAATTACCACAACAGGCGCGAATCGTGAAAATTGTTTTAGAGAATATTCACAAATCTTACGGTAAGCGAAATATCGTTAATCGCGTCAACCTTTCCATTTCTCAGGGTGAAGTCGTCGGGTTACTTGGCCCTAATGGTGCGGGTAAAACGACGACTTTTTACATTGCGACAGGTTTAGAAAAACCCAATCAAGGAAAAGTTTGGCTGGATAGTATGGAAATAACTGCAATGCCTATGCACAAAAGAGCGCAATTAGGCATTGGTTATCTCGCTCAAGAACCAAGTGTTTTTCGCCAACTCTCTGTCAAGGACAATATTCTCTTGGTGTTAGAGCAAACTCATGTGCCACGATGGGAATGGTCAAAACGAATCCAAGGTTTATTACAGGAGTTTCGCTTGGAAAAAGTAGCTAATAGCAAAGGAATTCAACTTTCTGGTGGGGAACGACGGCGAACAGAATTAGCGCGGGCTTTAGCTGCGGGAAGAGAAGGGCCAAAATTTTTATTTTTGGATGAACCTTTTGCCGGTGTTGATCCTATTGCGGTTTCCGAGATTCAGCATATTGTCGCACAATTAAGCGATCGCGGCATGGGAATCTTAATTACAGATCACAATGTCCGCGAAACTTTAGCCATTACAGACCGCGCCTATATTATGCGTGAGGGACAAATTCTCGCTTTTGGTAATCCTGATGAACTCTATAATAATCCCCTAGTCCGGCAATACTATTTGGGGGATAGCTTTCAAGCCTAAATTAGTAATTAATAAATTGTCATATTGAGATTATTTTCCCACAAATACTGCTGCTTTGCCGAAACTAGTACAAGTTGGCGTAAATAGGACAACCATTTAAAATCAATCAAAAGCCTATAAAGTCAGACTTTTGACTTTTGACTTTTGACTTTTGACTTCCGCCTTGCGGTACTGGGGTGTTTATAGTTAATTTCGATAATTCCTTATGATATCCAAGAAGCTCAACCCTTTATACAGCCTGAATTCGCTGTTACCTTTTACCCTCATGGATCGCTACTTTACCAAGGAATTGGTAGCACCATTTTTATTTGGTGTGGGAGCATTTTCATCCCTGGGTGTGACTATTGATGCTGTGTTTGAGCTAGTGAGGAAAATTGTTGAGTCTGGATTGCCAATCAGCATTGCAATTCAGGTATTTTTGTTAAAGTTTCCCAATTTTATTGTCTTAGCCTTCCCCATGTCTACGCTGCTGGCTACTTTGATGACTTATAGTCGTCTTTCGGGCGAGAGCGAACTAATTGCTATGCGTGGCTGTGGGGTCAGTGTTTATCGCATGGTGCTAACGGCTGTAATGTTGAGTCTGGTGGTGACGGGGATAACATTTATCTTTAATGAGCAAATCGCACCAGCAGCAAATTACCAAGCAACAGTTACTCTGGAAAAAGCCCTCAAGTCAGACAGACCGACTTTTCAGCAGTCCAATATCTTTTATCCTGAATACCGAGACGTTGAACAACCAGATGGTAGCAGGAACAGAATATTGGCACGCTTATTTTATGCTGACCAGTTTGATGGTAAGCAAATGAAGGGTTTAACAATTATAGACCGCACTACAGAAGGTTTAAATCAAATTGTGGTATCTGAATCTGCCCAGTGGAATGCTTCTGACAATGTTTGGGATTTTTACAACGGTACGGTCTATTTAGTAGCTCCAGATAGCTCCTATCGCAATATTTTACGGTTTGAACACCAACAACTGCAACTGCCTCGCACACCATTAAATTTAGTTGAGAGAAGGCGAGATTCTGGCGAAATGAATATTAGGGAGTCTTTAGAACAATTAGAAATACAACGTATCGGTGGCGACAGGAAAGAAATTCGCAAACTGCAAGTACGTATCCAACAAAAATTTTCTTTGCCATTTGTCTGTGTAGTCTTTGGCTTGGTAGGTTCAGCTATGGGAAGCAGACCTCAGCGTAGCGGACGAGGTACAAGTTTTGGTGTGAGTGTCATTGTAATTTTTACGTATTATTTAATTTTCTTTATTAGTGGCGCAATGGGACAAGCTGGTGTTTTATCTCCTTTTATGGGAGCTTGGCTACCGAATTTCCTGTTTTTAGGCATAGGTTTATTCTTATTGATGCGGGTCGCTGAACGGTAATATGGGAAAGTTAAGAGAGAGTATGGAGAAATGTTGGCGCGTGTTAGTTTTAAGGTGCAAGTTTTTGTAAATTTTTGTCCTTTATAATACATATTTTTTATGCCACATCATGATTATCCCCCCGCCTATTTACGTTATTTCAAAGCCGGTTTATGGAATTTAGCCAAACCTAGTTTTTGGGGAGCAGCAATTGTTTTATCGGTGATAGGGCTGGGAATTGGTGAATATTGGTCTAACCGAAAGATATCTACTAATCAGCCAAAGGAAGAGGTTACTTCCCTCCAGTCTGATAATTCTGCTCTTTCACCAGAAGATAAAGCTATTACAGCAAATCTTGATAATTTACCAGGCTCGTTTGATGTGAAACCGGGAAATCTGGCGATAATTCCTAATCTCCCTCCAGCAAAATCTCAGGACAATGATCAGGATAATTTACTTGAGGAACTTAAAAAACAACTTTCAGAAGACAGTACAGCATCAAATCCCCAAATAGAGACATTTAATAGCACTTCCCCACCTCCAGGGAAAAATCCCTTTGTTTTAGAAACAGAAAAGTTATTGCAGGCGGGGACGTTTAATGTTAATAGTCAGCCTTTAGGGATCAGATCTTTAGCAACTTCATCTCCACCAACAGGAACACCAGCAACATCGCCTACTGGGGTTAATCAAACCGAGAATAGTCAAAATCCTAACTCGATTAGTTTCTCTCAAACACCAGTTAATCAAGCCAGTAATCAAAGTTTGTCTGGTTTTAATGGTGAAATTGCAAATCCCATCAATTCTTTAGAAAAAACTGCTGCTGGTGGAGTAATGCAGATTCCGTCTAATAACGGTTTACCCAGCCAAGGTGTTTATCCTAGCACTGGGTTAAATGCTGCGACTGGTGTTCAACCAACTGTAGGTGTACCAAATAACCTACCGCCAAACGCTGTAAATCAGGTGAATACCATCGAGGGACTACCTAGCCCAGTACAGCCAAATTCTGTGATTTCACCTCTCCCGTCTGGTGTAGAATCTGGTGTACAAACTAATTTTGCGCCCAATTCTTCTATCCAGGCTCCCAGTCCAGATATTGTTGCTCCGATGTCTCCTGTGGTAGCTGATAATAATGGTAATTTAATCTGGCGATCGCCTGCTCAACAGATGCAGCCCAATTCCTTAGATTCTCAGATACCAGGACAGAATAGAGGCTTACAGGATATTGATTTGAGCAATTTTGATTTTTAACGGGGACAATAGTAGGACTTACGCAAAATTATGAAAAAACGAACCACGTTCGCGTAGCGTCTCCCCTTGGGAGAAGAAAAGAGGGTTTGAGAGATATTTTGCGTAAGTCCTGAATAGGAATTAGGTGATGATCCCTAGTAAAATTTATACGGTCTTGCTCAACTGTTCTTCAGAAACCCAAGTACCGTGGAAGCCATAGGGGACTCTTTGGGGAATTAGTACCCGCGCTACAGGTTCGGCGGTGACATCTTGGGCGTTTAATACCACAATTTCCGATTTTTGTAAAGCTTCATCGTGAACAAAAGTAATTAACCAGCCATCATCTTCATGTTTAGCCCCAATACTGGGAGCAAATACAGCTTCACCCCCATAACATCCCTGTTTAAATGCATGGGTTTGGGATTTGCCATTGTTCAGGTCATATTTAATTAAACCATCGAACAGTGGTAGAGGACTATTGTCCATTCTGCCAGCATAACCGTATCGGGTTGCTTGCCCCAAGAGGTTTTCGTTAATGCGGGGAAATTCTGCTGATACATCGTCTAGCATTTCTTCTTGCACTTTTCCTGTGCTGAGGTTAAATCGCCAGCGATGTAAGCGGGGAATATCTGCTTCTGGGTCGGTTTGGGAATCATCAGCCTTCAAGACGCTAGTGGAACTCATGCGACAGGCGACTAGGACTATTTCGTCTTGATCTTCGTAGGCGTTGAGGGTATGGAAGACGTAGCAAGGAGAACTTTCAAACCATCTGATATTACTGTTGTCGCCATGACGGGGGATAATGCCAAAGCGACTGGGGCGTAGGCGTAGCCCGTCGTAGACATCGCTCTCAAACATCATCGCAGGTTCTCCCCGTTGCGCTCTTTCTGGGCTGAATGTTAGGGGCAAATCCATAAATATTGTATAATTTTCGGTGATGGCAAAATCATGCATCATCACCCCCATTGGCAGGTCAATTGGCACTGTCTTGACGATTTCACCTGCGGCTGAAACTATGCTGTATTGCAGGTATGGTGGGGCAAATGAGTAACCAAAAAACATCATTTCACCGTTTTTTGGATCTACCTTGGGATGGGCTGTAAAGGCAGAAACTAGCTGATTATTATAAGTATATTCACCAATAGTCTGTAAATCTGGAAGTTTGATAGCGTGAGGCGCACCGCCTTCATTGAGTGCTAACATCTGACCAGCGTGCCAAACTAAGGCTGTATTGGCGGTGTTTTTGTATCCACCATGAGGATTATCCATCTGCGGTGGTTCCAATAATCCAGACCAGACAGCTTTACCTGCTTCTTGTTCTATTTTCCATCCTTTGGTTCGGACGTAGCGATTGCAATAAGTGGCTTGACCGTTGCTAATTCTGACACCGTGTAACATCCCATCGCCATCAAACCAATGATACTTCCCAATAGGTGACCACTGGGGATTGGGACCATTGCGGACAAACATCCCCGATAAGTTGGCGGGTAACTCACCGATGACTTTCAGGGTATCGGTGGTGATTTCGTCCCGGACTGGGGCAAAGTTATGATTGAGATACGGATTAATTTCTGTGGTGGTCATATCTTGAGTGTGTGATCAAGTTATTTAATTAGGACTTACGCATAATCTAAGTTTTCTTGGCGTTCTTCTCCCAAAGGGAGAGGCTAGCGCCAAGGCGGCTTGGCGGTTAGATAAATCAAGATTTTTGGCAATTGTTGCGTAAGTCCTGTTAATAATATTAGCGATCGCCTTAATTTTTCTTCGCAATACTGGTGGATTTTTGCAGCGCAATTTCGTAACCAAGCGTTATTTATATCTGTGCGGAAGAAAATGGATTTGTGTATAATTTTTCCACCAATGAAGCTCGTTTATAGCGATTCTGTCCTCTATAGGTACTACAAGAATTATTCAACCACAGATGCAGCAGCGAAATTCGGTTGTAGGCTACACAGATAATATAGTACCTACAGACTAGGAAACGCTATATACTTAGAAATAGATAAACAAAAATAATACTTAATAACTTCTCGTTACAGAGTAGGAATCCACATCTGATACTTCAGAATTTTGATAGGTACGTCCCTGGTAGATTAAACTGAAATAAAGGCAGTTCCTCAAAATGCCAGGGTTAAATTATGTTTGTTGTGTATCTGAGAAAAGAATCAACTCATCTGTTCTGTAATATATGACGGTGGAGCTAAAGGTGACTAGTATTGATAATCACAACTTCTCTTTTTCAGGAGAAGTATCTATCCCCCAGGCTCCTCCTGAATTTAAATCAGGTTTTATTGGCATTATTGGTCGCCCAAATGTCGGTAAATCTACTTTGATGAATCAATTAGTAGGACAAAAAATTGCGATCACGTCGCCCATCGCCCAAACTACACGCAATCGTTTGCGAGGGATTTTAACTACACCAGAGGCGCAGTTAATTTTTGTAGATACACCAGGAATTCATAAACCCCATCATCAATTGGGACAAGTCCTGGTGAAAAATGCCCGCAATGCCATTGATTCAGTGGATGTGGTACTGTTTGTAGTAGATGGATCAGTAGCTTGTGGTGCTGGCGATCGCTTTATTGCTGATTTGCTGGTTCGTACTGAAACCCCAGTAATTTTGGGTTTAAATAAAATTGACCAACAACCCCCAAATTTTCAGCCGATTGATGATAGTTACCAAGCTTTGGCTGAAACCCAACAATGGCCGATAGTCAAATTTTCCGCCCAGACTGGTGCAGGATTACCAGAACTGCAACAATTATTAATTGAACATTTAGAAACCGGGCCGTTTTATTATCCCCCCGACTTGGTAACCGACCAACCGGAACGTTTTATCATGGGTGAATTGATTCGCGAACAGATTTTACTGTTAACCCGTGAAGAAGTTCCTCATTCAGTAGCGATCGCTATTGATAGAGTAGATGAATCACCCACTATTACCCGTATACTTGCAACCATACACGTAGAGCGAGATTCCCAAAAAGGTATTCTCATTGGTAAAGGTGGGTCAATGCTCAAAGCCATTGGTAGCGAAGCCCGCGAACAAATTCAAAAGCTAATTGCTGGTAAAGTCTATCTAGAATTGTTCGTGAAAGTACAAGAAAAATGGCGACAATCGCGCATGACTTTAGCAGAGTTAGGCTACCGTGTGGAAGAATAGTCATTAGTCATTAGTCATTAGTCATTAGTCATCCTAAAAAAGAAGACATTTGTAGGTTGGGTAGAACAGAGTGAAACCCAACATCGAGAAGCCCTGTTTTTGTTAGTTTTCCCAAAGCCTCAACCCAACCTACACCTGATAACTGATAACTGATAACTGATTTATGCCCAAATTTGCACAACCCGACCTTTAATTTCTTGTCCTAGCCAAGGTGTATTACTAGAAAGGGTGTGAAGATTTTTCTTTTCCACCTTCCATGTCTCCTGGGGATTAAATAAGGTAACTTCGGCTTTTTGCTCAGGAGTAATTAAACTCGGTTTCTGTTGTAAACATATTGCTGGTTTAGTGCTGAGAGCTTGCCATAATTCTAAGGCTGTAAATTTACCAGTTTCTACTAAATTTTGCCATAGCAACGGTAATGCTAACTCAAAACCAATTGCTCCAGGAGGCGATTCCGCAAAGGCTTGGACTTTCTCCTCATAGGTGTAAGCTGCATGATCAATGGCGATCGCATCTATCACCCCTGCTCTTACCCCTGCACGTAAAGCCTCTACATCACTGGCATTACCTAACGGTGGCTCTAAATGCAGGCTAGTATTATAACTTTTAATTGCTGTGGTGTCAAGCAATAAATGCATCCAAGTAGTGCTGGCGGTGATGGGTAAACCCTGAGCCTTAGCTGCGGCGATGAGTTCCACACTGCGCTCTGTAGAGACGCGCATGATATGGACTGGCGTACCGATGGCTGCTACTAATTCTAACAAAGATGCGATCGCCGTAGTTTCGGCACTGGCTGGGATTGGTGGTAAACCCAAACGCAGCGCTTGCGTTCCTTCGCGCACCACTCCATTGGCTGATAGTAAGCGATCGCCTGGAGAAAATGCTACTGGTTTCCCGAACGGTTGGAGATACTCCAGCACCCGGCGCACAAACCCTAAATTTTCCCAAGGCTTACCATCTGTAAAACCCACCACACCCGCAGCAGCCAAATCTGCTAATTCTGTCAATTGCTTCCCAGCCAAATCCAGAGTCATCGCACCCCAGATGTGAAAATGGGGTATATTAACCATTTCCCCGGCTTTCTGCCGCAACTGTGCCACAATCGCCGGATGATCAATAGCTGGAGAAGTATCAGGTAAAATGCTAACTCTCGTAAAACCACCAGCAGCAGCAGCTTGTAATAGAGATGACAGGGTTTCTCGTTCTTCAAATCCTGGTTCGCTCGAGTGACTATACAAATCGACTAATCCAGTACCAAGAATTAGTCCCCGACAATCTTTAATTTGAGTATCAGAACTAATATCAGAAATCTCTGGGGCGACGGCTTTAATTTTACCATCGGCTATGAGGACATCAGCTATTTTATCAGTTTCTAACTCTGAATCAATTATCCTTACTTGTTGTAGCAGTTCTCTCATGAAATTTGAATTTATGATTATTTATAACCACAGATGAACACAGATGAAATAACGGTGTTTTTTTATGTGTATCTGTGGTTGGATTTTCATTTTTGCTAGAGGTTGATTAGTTTTTTACAAGGCTCCAGCCGCAGTTTTATCGAGTACACCGCCACTCAAATGACTGGTAATGTTCATTGCTTGTAGCACTGGTAAACCATTTAGTCCCGATGGGTAATCGATGACGCTAACAGCACCATTACCTTGGCGGAAATTCCAGAAGTTTTCTGTTGATAAACCCAGAACATGACACAGCAAGGTTTTATTAGTAGCATCGTGAGCCACTATTAATCCAGTTTTGAGTTGATTTGTTAATGCCGCTTGTACAATTGATTGCCAAGTTGCTACACTACGTTCCCAAACCTGCTGCAAGTTTTCCCCTTGAGGCATTTGTACTTCTGCTGGCATAAGTCGCCAGCGCTGTAACTCTCCGGGAAATTCTTCCTCTATCTCTTTTTCTAGTTTTCCTTCCCAAAGTCCGTGACTGATTTCTCTTAAACCATCTTGTAATTCTAAATTTACATGAGGATGGTGATCCAAGATCAGTTCTGCTGTTTCTTTCGGGCGCAGCATTGAACTACTCACAGCAAAGTCAATTTCCACGTCTTGCAAAAATTCGCCGGCTGTTTGCGCCTGTTTCCTACCATTATCATTCAACGGGATATCAATTTGTCCCTGAAATCTGGTTTGGCGATTCCATTCGGTTTCTCCATGACGTACCAACAACAATCGCACTCCCTGATGATTCGGTCGCAAGGAGGGAAAAGCTTCTCCCATGTGTTGCGTTTGATTCATCGATTCTAGTTGGACTGGTTCTCCTAAACCACCGACAAAATTCAATACACTGATGCCACAATTAGATTGCTGTAGGCAATGGTAGCGACTAGGGGGAATACCCAATGCTGTACTAATCAGGGCGCGATTAATGCCATTATGTCCGACTATCAGGATGGTTTGTCCTTGATGACGTGACAAAATTTCTTGCCAAAACAACCGCGCTTGTTGATAGATAGCCAGGACAGGAAAATGTTCTTTTGTCCCTTCTCCATCCTTCACCAACATTTGCAGTTCATGGGGACGTTCTTTCCAGGTGCGGTAGTCTTCGGTAAACTTTTCCTTGACATCAGCACTGAGCATTTCTGCCCACAAAGGCAAATCAATTTCCATCAACTGCTCGGAAATTTGCGGCGCAACAGACTGTTTAGAATCAGGTGCTAACTCACTATAGATAATATCGGCGGTTTTTTTGGCTCGCTGGAGAGGACTGCTATAAATAGCATTAAATGAAATATTGCTGAGGGCTTTTCCTACTTTACTGGCATCAGCACCACCTTTTTCTGTTAATCTTGACACGTCGGTGCGTCCCTGGATTCGCCGCTCGGTGTTATAGCTGCTTTGTCCGTGGCGCACAATGATGACACGAGTCATCTGTTTTGCCCTCCTATATCTAAAGGACTAATTCTACAACGATTACAGCAGCTTACTTCAGAATAAATAGCTTTTGTGGGGCGGGCATCTGGACTTCCCTAATTAATGCTAACCTTTATCCGTAATCACCTAGACGTAATCTGCAAACTCTAGGATGATTAGCAGCGTTTTCATTACCGTGGTCAATATATCGGCGGTAGCCTAATTTTAATTGGTATATTTCTCAGCCAATTTGGCATTTGGCAACAGCATCACCGCCGAGTTACCCCAGATGGCGTAAAATCTGCACCAGCACAACAAGAGATATAGTAATCCGCTTTGATTTTTGATAGCTTGCGTGGCGTAGCCATACTGACCGGCGTAGGTGGTCCGTGGGGAGTTACTTCGACTGCGCTCAGTAACCGGGGGAGTGGTCCGTGGGAAACAGCTTTTTGAGTTGTAAGCGCAAAGCGCAGGCTACGCCAACAGAAATCAAATAGGAGTCCTATAGAAGCAGAAATGGGATTTAAAGGAATTTAACATTTTGGCAGACAAATTCAGACCTAAGACTGAATCGAGTTTTTGAGAGGTAATGTAGGCTGGAATTTTCGGCTGACTATCTTTTCATAACTTGTATCTATCATGCTGACTGATTCTGCAATTGTTTCACTGCTGCTGATTTCTGCTATTTGTTATTCAATACCAAATCAATCTTCAGACAGAGGATCAGGTAGAAACCGCCGTGAAGTCAAAAGTTAAAAAGCTGATAAAATAAGCTTTTAATTGATTTAAAATGGTTGTGCTATTTACGCCTTGCTGTACTAAAAACTGTACCCACGACTAGACTATTAAGATGTCGGTTCCTGATTTAATATCTCTGGTATTTCTGCATCTGTAACAGTGCAAGTGCTATCATCAGGCTCAGAAAAGCCATCTAAGGTATCTTTAATAAATCCAGCTATGGGTACAGCAATTAACAATCCCAACAACCCGCCAATAGAGGTTCCGAGCAACAAAGCAACCAACACCCATATTGGCCTTAGTCCTGTAAATTTACCTAAAAGCCGAGGTGCGATCGCCTGGTCAATAAACTGGTCAGTCACCACAGCCACAGCTAAAACTTTCACCGCCAACCAAAAATTCTGTGCTGCTATAATTAAAGTAATTAAACTAATACTAACAACATCACCAAAGGGAATTAAGCTGAATATTCCCACACCCAAACCAAAGATTAAACCGAACTGAACTTGGAAAACTAAAAATATCACTGTTAATAAACATCCCATCAGCGAGGCTAAAGTTACCTGACCAATCAAATAATTTTGAAAATTTTGCTGAAGCGATCGCTGTACTTTATCAGTAAAACTCCAAGGCAATTTTTTAAATATCCCTGACCAAATCCTTGGACTATCTAATAAAATATAAAAAGTCAATACTACTGTAATTAAAATATCAGAAACACTATCAACAGTTTCTATAAAAATACTGAAAAGGTTATCGGTGATATTCTCCAATTCATTTGGCAAACGCTCTGTGAAATCACTGATAATCTCACTAAAATTAATGTTTAAACCGTGGCTAATAGCCCAGTTATTCAGAAGTTGAAATTTTTCACCACTTGCATCAATCCATTGAGGCAGTAATTTAACCATTTCATTGAATTGCGGCAAAATGATAGGTAACAAAACTATACCAAAAACCGCGAAAATTACCAAAGCAGATATCAATACTAAGGCTACTGCATAATTCCGGTTAACACCAGCTTTTTCAAAAAACTTCACAGGATAATTCAAAATAAAAGCCAGCAAAGTAGCCAAGATAAAAATTGTTACCAACTCTTGAAATGACTTTAAAAATAGAAATATTAGCCAAAAATTGAGAAATACTATCGGAAAAAGCAACGTTAATATTAACCATTTTAGCAATTCTTTTAGTGAAATAGACATAAATAATATGATAAATTAACTTAATTAGAACTTACGCAAATTTATGGGAAAACTAACCACAGAGGCACAGAGTACACCGAGTCAAGAGGGTTTAAGAGAGTTTTTGCGTAAGTCCTATTAATATAGTAATCCTATCTGATTTACTCCCGAAGCAGAGGGTCAGATACCCGACTTCTCTAAAAAGTTAGGTATCTTGAGGCAGCTATTCTTCACTTTCCTTAAAAGCTAAAAACTGTTCCTGATTAATTCTACCAGCCTGATAAAGCGTTTCTGTAATTTCCGAAAGAGTAAAAACAGAATGACCTCGATAACCATTATCTAGCAATCTGTCTTGCACACCATTTTCATGGTCAATCAATACTACAATATCCTGAACATTCAATCCTGCTGACTTTAACTTTTCAGCACCTTCCATCACACTTTTACCAGTGATCAAAATATCATCAACCACCACCACAGTTTCACCAGGATAAAAACTACCCTCAATTAACCTCCGAGTTCCGTGTGCTTTTACCTCCTTCCGGGGATAAATCATCGGACAATGAAGACGCAAAGATAAACCAGTCGCAGTGGGTAAAGAACCGTAGGGAATACCTGCTAACCGATCAAAATTCAGAGAATTCAAAATCTCCTCATAAGCACTGAGAACTTGATTAAAAACTTGAGGATTAGAAATAATTTTCCGTAAATCAATGTAATAAGGAAAAGTAGCTCCCGATGCTTGTACAAAACTGCCAAACATAATACAACCAACATCATAAAGTTGTAAAATCAAATCTTGTTGGGGATGTTGAGTTGAAACAGAAACATCAGGTAACCACACAGCACAGGTAGAAGCATCACGCACAATTTCAGTTTTCCCTTGATTAATTTCTGCACGTAAAGCCTGAATATTTTCAGCTAAATTTGGTTGACTCAACATATCTTGAGGAACCGGAATCAATAACCCATCACCATTAGCACTCAAACCAGCTTCTAAAATTTGATTGAGATGACTTCCCTCAGCCCAAATGCTACGCGCCATAATTATCCTCTCAGGCGCAACCGCCCGAATTAGCGCCAAAACTTCAGCATTTATCGTACCTACTTCCAAACCCAATTGTTCAGGAGTTCCCCAATTTTTCGACTCCTTCACCACCTGTAAATAAAGAGGTGATTCATTTGTGGGATATTGTTGTAAAGCTTCTGCACCTAAATTAGTAGTACAACATAAAATAAATACTGCTTTATCAGGGTAAACTAAAAATGGTGCTACATGGTCTTGACCTGTATAGGGACTGAGAGTGATAGCATCTACATTCCATTCTGTAAATACTGCACGAGCAAAAACCGTACTGGTATTTAAGTCACTATGTTTAGCATCCAAAATAATAGGAATATGACTGGGAATAGCCGCTAAAGTTTTTTGCAGCAGTTCTAAACCCGGAACTCCCAAAGCTTCATAAAATCCCAAAGTTGGCTTATAAGCACAGACAAAATCAACCGTTTCGGTAATAATAAATTGTAACCAATTATGCAAATCAGAGATAACATCCTGAGATTTATAATGCTTTGGCATCATCTCTGGATTTGGGTCAAGTCCTACAAAAAGTAAGCTTTGATTTTGTGATATGCTACCCTGCAATTTATCAAAAAAGTTCATTTTTATTATTACCTAATTAAAACAGAGTAAATAATTAAAGTTCGTAGTAACTGGAGTTTAGTCCTTTCCATATCCCAATACGTTTGAGTGAAGGGTGCAGAATGTGGATTTTAACGTTTTAACGAACCGCAGAGGCGCAGAGAACACAGAGAGAGAAGACAGATTCGGAAAAAATTGGTTAACTGAACTGTATTGTTCCATCTCCTATTTCCACCTTCCCAGCGACACTTTAAAACTCCCTAAAGTCCGGCAAACCAATCATAACCCTGATCTTCCCAATAGCCCTTGAAGGGTGATAAACTACTCAAAAGCGAGATTTTAGTCACCCATTTACTCTGCTTATAACCAAGTTTAATCGGCGAAGCTAAACGTAAAGGCGCACCATTCTCAACTGGTAAAGCTGCACCGTTCTTTTCATAAGCTAACAAAGTCTGAGGATGTAAAGCTGAAGCTATATCCCAACTTTCATAATAACCATCAGCCGATTTAAAATAAGCAAACCGGACATTAGCTTGAGGTTCAGCCAGAGCGATAATTTCTCGTAGACATACACCACCCCACTGTACTATAGCCGCCCAACCTTCTACGCAAATATGACGAATAATCATAGAACTTAGTGGTAAAGCTTGAATTTCAGCCAAGCTGAGGCTAAGAGGGTTGTTAACTTCACCATCAATAATTAAACGATATTTATTTGGGTCAATAATTGGCGTACTTCTAAAAGTATTAACTATCAATTCTTCTGGTTTAACTTGACTCAGCGCAAACTCTGGGACAGGCTTTTGAGGTTGAAATATTAATTCCCCGACTTTGCGATTTAGTGGTTCAGAAAGTGGTCCGACTATATCTTCAAATAATGGTGTACCACAACCACCTAAAAGTAAACTTATGCTAGATAATCCCGAAATTTTGAGAAATTGACGACGCTGTATGTAATGTAAATTCATCTATTTTTTGCTCAGTGGGTAAAATATGTGAAACAAAATTCATGCTCCCTCTCCTTAGTAAGGAGAGGGCTGGGGTGAGGTTGTTTATAGTTTCTAAAAAAGTGAGGGGATGTTATTGCGGTTTTCGATTGAGTGAGATACAAGAACCCTACCCCCAACCCCCTCCCCGCAAGCAAGGAGGGGGCTATGATGTACTTTATTCAAGTGCATATAGCATTTCCCAGTCTAATAAAGTACACAATGATCTGCGTTCATTTGCGTCCATCTGCGTTTAATTATTAGTGCTTGTACCTCACTTGAATGGGAATTGCTATACCGCTAGAAAATAGGTAAAAGACAATTCATGCTCCCTCTCCTTACTAAGGAGAGGGCTGGGGTGAGGTTCTTATAGTTTATAAAAACGTCAGAGAATATTGATTAACGTAATTTACCAAAACATGGATTCAGTAAGTTGAGAACCTCCGGCTTTTCGTCCTAGTAATGAGTGAAGAACCGTAAATATAACTACCATTGGGACTGATGAAAAATGCACGATGCGTAATGCTTGCCAATCGCCAAACATATCGACAATCCAGGGAAATTGGGCGGGTTTATACATACCTAGTCCTGTAAGTAATGCTAACAGTAAAATAGGAATAATTGTTGTATATATGATGCGATGCCACGCATAAGCTAAACGCCGAGAATTTTGAGTTTTTTGTAATGCTTTCAGGTCATTAACACCAACAAATCTACGTCGCCAGCGTCGGGTAATTAAAACATAAATTCCATACCAGAGGAGATTTAAAGAGAATAACCACATAGCCGCAAAGTGCCAGTGTCTACCTCCTGCTAACCAACCTCCTAATGTAAATATGGGGGGAATGTGTAAACCAGCACGTCCACCAAATACGGGGTTAGCATTGTAAATTTGTAGCCCACTGGTGAGCATGAGAAATAGGCTAATGATATTAACAGAGTGGAATATCTTAGCCCCTATGGCTTGCATAGGTAATTTTACTTTGGGAACGGGAACGTTTGAAGTCATTGAATAAATATAAAATTTATCTACATTAATTTTCTCATATCCGCACTTCTAAGACACCAAGTTTGAATCAACAAATACTATTTTTCGGTAATCTTGAGTTGTAAACTACACTTACAGCAATTGAAAAGGGTGAGATAATCTTTGGAAAGACTATTAAAGATAGCCAGAATAATTGATGTCTGTACTGAACGCATTGGCAAATTGACCGGTTGGCTGGTGCTAGTCATGGTCATCCTTGGTGTATGGAATGTTTCAGGACGATACCTGGGACGGTTTATTGGCATTAACTTAACTTCTAATGCTTACATAGAAGCCCAATGGTATATTTTTGATTTAGTTTTCTTGTTGGGTGCGGGCTACACTTTAAAGCACAATGAACACGTGCGCGTTGATGTGTTTTACAGCAATTGGCCGCCTCGGCGCAAAGCACTGGCAGATTTACTGGGGACAGTATTATTTCTCATTCCATTCTGTATAATGGTGATATTTTTTTCTTGGGATACCGTTTTGGCTTCGTGGCAAATTCTGGAAACATCGCCAGATCCTGATGGTTTACCCCGCTACCCTATCAAAAGCATGATTATCGTCTCCTTTGTGTTGTTGATTTTCCAGGGAATTTCTCAGGTAATCAAAAATTTGGCTATTCTTCTAGGCAGACTCGAACCCCAGGAGGAAATTCATGACACTGGATTATGAATGGTTGGGGCCAGTGATGTTTGCTGGGGCGTTAGTGCTGCTATCCCTGGGATATCCTGTAGCTTTTTCTCTGGGTGGGGTGGCAATTTTATTTGGCATTGTGGGAATTTCTCTGGGTGTATTTGACCCGGTGTTTCTCACTGCTATGCCACAGCGCATTTTTGGCATTATGGCTAATTATACGCTGTTAGCTATCCCTTATTTTATCTTTATGGGGTCAATGCTGGAGAAATCTGGGATAGCTGAGAATTTGTTAGAAACAATGGGGATTGTGTTGGGACGCTTACGTGGCGGACTAGCTTTAGCTGTGGTGTTGGTGGGGGCGCTGTTGGCTGCAACTACTGGGGTGGTGGCGGCTACGGTAGTGGCTATGGGTTTAATTTCTCTGCCAATTATGCTGCGCTATGGATATAACAAACAATTAGCAACGGGTGTAATTGCGGCATCGGGGACTTTGGGGCAAATTATCCCGCCGAGTGTTGTGTTAGTGGTATTGGGTGATCAGTTGGGGATTTCGGTTGGTGATTTATTTATTGGTTCCCTGATTCCGGGTTTAATGATGTCGGGTGCGTTTGCCCTTCATGTGCTGATTGTGGCATTTTTAAAGCCAGATTTAGCACCGGCTTTGCCTGCCGAGGTGCGGGATATTGGTGGTAAAGCTTTGGGGAAACGCATATTTCAGGTGATGCTACCGCCGTTGATTCTGATTTTATTGGTTTTGGGAAGTATCTTTTTTGGCTTTGCTACACCGACAGAAGCGGGGGCTGTGGGTTGTGCTGGTGCGATCGCCTTGGCTGCTGCAAACCGTCAATTTACCTTAGAATCTCTGCGTCAGGTTTGTGATACCACTTTAAAAATCACCAGTATGGTGCTGTTTATTCTGTTGGGTTCCACAGCCTTTAGTTTAGTATTCCGGGGAGTGAATGGCGATCAATTTATGTTCGATGTCCTCGCCAATCTTCCCGGCGGTACAGTCGGCTTTTTGATTGTAAGCATGGCAACGGTATTTATTCTCGGCTTTTTTATCGACTTTTTCGAGATTGCCTTTATTGTCATACCTCTATTTGTGCCGGTAGCCCAACAATTAAACATTGATTTGGTTTGGTACGGTGTGATTTTAGGAGCTAATTTGCAAACTTCCTTCCTCACACCTCCCTTTGGTTTTGCGCTGTTTTACCTGCGTGGTGTCGCACCTCCAGAAGTTACCACATCTGACATTTATCGCGGTGTTATCCCGTTTATTTTGCTGCAAATGTTAGTTTTGGTCTTAATCATTGCTTTCCCCGGAATAGTGAGCTTTTTACCTAACTTGGGAAAATGAAGATTAGTCATTAGTCATTTGTCATTAGTCATTTGTCATTAGTCATTTGTCATTGGCAAGTCAAAATCTTTCCTCCCCCCTCCCCCCTGCTCCCTGCTCCCTGCTCCCCTGCTTCTTCTCCCCACTCCCTAACTATTAGAGATAGCGAAATTGGCATAACTCAATTCATTGACACGGTTCCAGTCGAAAACTTGTTTACGGAAGCCTTTCCACTGTTCGTAAACTTCTTTGAAAGTTGCATCTTTACTGGCATTTTCCTCTAAAAATTCAAAGGAGGCTTTTTGACCTGCTTGCATAATTTCTGGGCTGAAGGAAACTAATTTAGTACCCCCGGCAACCAATCTTGAAAGTGCTTGACCATTCAAAGCATCGTATTCAGTGAGCATATTCATGTTGGCTTCATGAGTCGCTGTTTTGAAGATGGCTTGGTATTCTGGGGGTAATTTGTCCCAAGCACTACGGTTAACTAACACTTCTAATGTGGGGCCTGGTTCCCACCAACCGGGATAATAGTAAAATTGGGCGGCTTTGTTTAAACCGAGTTTCTCATCATCATAAGGGCCTACCCACTCGGCGGCATCAATTGCACCCCGATCTAATGCTAAGAAAATTTCCCCTCCTGGTAAGACTTGCACTTGCACTCCCATACGAGATATGACTTGTCCCCCGATTCCGGGAATACGCATTTTTAAGCCTTGAAGGTCGGCAACAGTGTTAATTTCTCTTTTAAACCATCCTCCCATCTGCGCCCCGGTGTTACCAGCCGGGAAGTTAATGATATTGAAGTCGCTATAAATTTTTTGCATGGCTTCTAGTCCGCCACCATGATATAGCCAAGAGTTCTGCTGTTGGGCGTTGAAGCCGAAGGGTACGGAGGTGGCGAAGGCTAATGCTAAGTTTTTACCGATGTAATAATAACTAGCGGTGTGTCCGCATTCCACAGTTCCAGCTTGCACAGCGTCCATGACTTGCAACCCCGGAACCAATTCCCCCGCCGCAAAGGGTGTAATGGTGAAACGTCCATTGGTCATTTCTTTGACTCGCTTGGCAAGTATATCTGCACCGCTAAAAATTCCGAGGGATTTAGGCCAGCTGGTTGCCATTCGCCACCGGACGTTGGGCTGTCCAGTTTGGACGTTAGCGGCGGTTTGGGTACGCGCACAGGAGCCTAATGTTACAGCAGTTGCAGTGGCGATCGCACCTGTATTGATAATTTTTCGACGTTTCATAATGCTTGGTAAATAAAACTAAATTTTTCGAGTTATAGGGTAATTTACCAGTTTTTTGCAGTTGGTTGATACTGGGAATAAAAGAACCCCACCTCAATTGAAGAAGCAGGGGGAAGAGGCAGAGGGGCAGGGGAGAACAAATCTGGCTTGTATCACCATCTTTAGTTCCCAATCCCCAATAATTAATCTGTTATAACCGAGCTGCACGTAAAGCTGCACCAATTAGCCCCACTTGTTGATTGAGAATAATATGTACGGGTATGTCTTCGAGGATGGAACGCATCCTTCCTTTTTGGCTGAAGTTTAAGAGAAAACTACCGTTTTGCAGCAGGGTTTGGATTTTGGGAGCAATGCCACCTGCAATATATAAACCGCCGTAAGGTAATAATTTTAGGGCAAGATTACCGGCTTCTGCACCGTAAATGTCTACAAATAATTGTAAGGTTTGTACGCAAAGGCGATCGCTTCCTTGGAGTGCAGCCATACCAATAGCCGCACCGGGATCAACGCTTTTTTCCGGCTGTCCGGCTTCTTGTTCCCAGGTTCTGACAACTTGGGCGATTTCTGGTGATTCGCCCGATATTTTTCTGTCGCGCAAAAATTGGTAAATTGCGACAATTCCCTGTCCAGAAACTACCCTTTCTACAGAAACACGCTGGATATCATGTTTATCCAGGAGGTATTTCAATAGCTGAAATTCCAACTCGCTGCGGGGGGCAAAATCAGCGTGTCCGCCCTCTGAGGGAAAGACTTGGTAGTAGTTACCCTGTTTAATCAAAAATCCTTGTCCTAAGCCAGTCCCAGCCCCAATAACGCCAATGGGTGCTTCTAATTTGTGTTTACCAACTTGCAAAGTCAGCAAATCTTTTTTGCTTAACCCGAAAATGCCGTATCCCACAGCCGCAAAGTCATTAATTAGGCTCATGGAATCAATGCCTAATTCTTGTTTTAAACGGTCGGTATCGAGAAACCAGGTTAAATTGGTCAGCTTGGCTGTATTATCTACCACTGGCCCGGCGATCGCAAAACAAGCCTTTTGTGGTGTGGGCGTATTAGCCTTGCTGAGAAACTGCTGTACTAACGGTACTAAATCTGGAAAATCCCCACTGCGGTAAGTTTCCTCACAAATAGTCTGTAAATCTAGTGAGTCTGATGCGTCTACCAACCGCAAAATAGTTTTCGTACCGCCAATGTCTCCTGCTAGTAACAAGGTCATACAATTTAATGAGCGAATTAATTAGTTTTTCTGTAGTGTAAACCGAGGGTGGAGCGAGTTATTAATTTAAGCAAATCGAATCACTTCCTCTATTTCGGTCAAATGGGAAGTATCTCCCTTTAGTTCTAGCAACCATTCAGGCCCTTGGCGTACTACTTTTACTAAGGAACATAAAGAAGCTTTAACTTCTGCTTTAGCAATGTCCCCTACTAGCCCCATTGCAGCCCCCAGTACAGATGCACCATGTGCTACTAGCAAGATATTTTGAGGATAGCATTCAGTAGCCAAGCATCTAGCAGTTTGTCCCGAACGTTCCCGCACTTTTTCGTGAGTTTCCGGATATTGAGCAGCAATATGCGGTTTATAGCTAGTATCAATTCTGGGGAATAATTCTGCTAAGGCTGGAATTGACAGTCTTTCTGGTTCTTCCGTCATCCAGTCTGGATTTAGCCACTCACTCAAACCTGTTTCTAGTTTAATGGGTAAATCTAAAACTTCTGCAACGGCGTTGGCTGTTTGTACAGTTCGCAGAAATGGGGAAGCGAAAATATGAGCAATTTTTTCTGCTTGCAAACGTTTCGCTAACTGCTGTGTTTGCACTATACCATCATCAGATAAGGGTGGATCATAACGTCTTTGGGCGGTGAGAAACCAATCAGGGTTGACGAAATCGAGGCGGTTAGCGTGTCTTGCAATCCAAACTATTTGATTCATGAGAGAATTTGATATATTTCCCGCAGGCTAAAGCCTTGGGCTACACAAAATAAATGTGGGCAGTAGCGAACTACTCTCCCATCCTTGAGCTAAATTGTTGCATAAAGCGGCGGTCAATGTAATCTTTCCAGCACCAGAGGAGTTGATGCGGTGGTGTGGTAAAAGCACCTCTGGAAGCGATCGCCCGTTTGTCACCAGTACCAATTAAACTTAAATATTGTTGCTGTGGTATGTAGGGTTTGAGTGGTTGACCTAATAAAGTCCTTTGTAAATTTTCAAACAAGGGCTTACCTTGGCGCACAGCAAACACCCCAGCTTTAGGACGAGGGTGATTTACCATTGTCGCAATATCACCAGCAGCAAATACCTCTGGGTGAGTTTGAGATTGTAATGTATCTTCTACTAAAATAAATCCTTGTTCATCAGTAGCCAGTCCTGTGGTTTTTAACCATTGGGGTGCAGATGCTTGTGTTACCCAGAATATTTTATGACACTCTACCAATAACCCCGATTCACATTTAATCTCCAAGATTTCTTTAGTTTCTCTGTTGGCTAATGTGCTATATAGTGGTGCAATTTGGCAGACTGTTTCCCCTAAATGTAAATTAATACCACGCTTAATTAAAATTTGCTGAAATTGATGTTGCACTGAATGATGATAATTAGGCAACAGTTTTTCCTGACGCTGGAATAAATGAATTTGCAAATTTTGAATTGGTTGCTGATTTTGTTGCAAAATCCCATGTAAATGAGTTTGCATCGACAGTGCTAACTCCACACCGCCAGCACCACCACCTACAATCGCGATACTAATCGGTTCTTGGGGATTTTTGGCTACACGTTCTAGTAGCTGATACCAATGTTGCAATAATTTTGGCACTGGTTTAGCTGCAATTGCATATTCGGTGGCTCCCGATACAGATATGGTGGCTGGAGTGCTGCCAATATCAATAGATAATACATCAAAGTTTACGGCTGGACGGTTAGCACAAATCACTTTGTGGTTTTTCAAATCCAGTCCGATGGCTCTATCAATATATAACTGTGCTTGGGCAAAGTTAGCCAATTTTCGTAAATCAATGTGGCATTCTTCATGGTTATAAAATCCCGCAATGTGTCCTGGTAGCATCCCAGAGTAGGGTGTATCTGAGGCTGGGGTAATCAAGGTCAAACGTATTCCAGGCAAAGGATTCATGCCAAACATTTTCAATACAATAGCATGGCTATGTCCACCACCAATTAACACTAAATCTTTAATTATAGGTTGGATATTTTTTGGCATCTGTATATCAGGCTATTGTGGCAAATTCAGTAACTATTGCAGTTGATACTAATATTGATAATTTTAGTATCTCCTCATCCTTAATTTTAAGGTATTTTTAAATATGAGTTTAATTTGATAACGATACTAGAATTATTACTAATAATAGCATGATTGCTCAGAATAAACTTATACTAGTTTATGTAAATTTTCATGTATATATAACTTTTTTTTACTTATATTTGCCCACCAAGTTGTGATATTTTCTATTATTTGTAATCCTAAAAATCATTAAATTTACTAATGATTAAATCTTTCTATGCCATCACAATAAAATAAATGATTAATTTTGATAAAATAGTTTCTGTATGTTGATAGCAATTATTAATACCTCCAAAATATTAAGACAATTACAAGGGCAGTTAACAAGTAATCAGACATCATTAAAAAAAATCATCCTTGGGATAGGTTTTGCTCAAGAAAAAGCATTAGATATTACATTTAATCCCAGGGAAAAGCATTTATTTACACTAATAAAAAATCTAAATGATAAAAATATCGAGAACAGACTAGCAGTAATTTATGATTTAGAGGAATTTTCTCAAAATTATCAGAAATATCATTGGGAAATCATGGTGATTCTCACTAATTTTGTGCAAAATCAGGCTGCTGATCTGAATGGAGATGAGCTTAACAATAATCCATCACCAGGAATTCCTAGAGATATTCAAGCAGCGCTAACGGTAATTGGAAGAAGGGATACTAATAAAGACGAGTTAGACGAACAACTGGATTTGAGCCACACGGATATGAAAGGGGCTAATCTTCATCAGGCTAATTTAGAATTGACAAATCTCTATCAAGTTAATCTCTGTGGGGCTAACCTTTCTGGGGCTAACCTTTCGGGAGCAATTCTCAGTGCTGCTAACCTCTGTGGGGCTAATCTTTCTGGGGCTAACCTTTCGGGAGCAATTCTCAGTGCTGCTAACCTCTGTGGGGCTAATCTTGCGGGTGCTAATTTGCAGAGCGCAAATTTATATTTAGCAAATCTAGAGAAAGCTACTCTGGGTGATGCCATACTCACAGGAGCAAATCTCCGAGAAGCCAAATTTGAATGACAAGATCAGACATTTGAGTCTCTACAAGAGTGATGGATAAAGCATATTTAACCGACGACACTCAAAGGGTGTGCGATAGCTGGAGGTGGGGCTTTACCCATAGCTTGACACATTCAGGCGATCGCCTGATTAATCTATCTCATTCATTAAAATTCTGTTATAATTAATACAATATTCTCTATAAAAACTGTACTAATTAAGTCTTGTGATATATGTTCAAAATATGAGATTATGGGGCATATTCAAAATTTCTGCTAAATGATATACTAATTTTTCCTAAACTCTAAGTAATAATTCTGTGTCGTGAGGAATATTACTGCTATGTCTGCTTATAAAACAGACAAATTCTGGCGTTGGTTGATAGCTATAATAATTATAGTTTTTCTCTCACTGACCCTGATTGTTTTTGCATCGTCTTACCTTGAGGAATTGACAGTTGATCAACGAATACAATATAGAAATAATGTATTAACAAGCACAGCCATAGTTTTTATGGGATTGGCAGTGTTGATTAATGCTTACTATTCAGCCAAGCGTGCGGATGGTAGGCAAAAAAATGTGTTAGCGGAGCTTTTGCAATGGAGGCTAGCGGCTGAAAAAAACAACGAAATTAGCATTCAAAATTCCCAAATCAGTCAAGAGAAGCTGATTGTAGAATGCTTTATGGGGGCGGTTAACCAGCTGGGACACGAAAAAATCGAAACCCGAACAGGTGCAATTTATATTTTAGAAAGAGTTGCACAGGATTTTCCCCAAGAACACTGGACAATCATGGAAATCCTCGCGGCTTTTGTGCGGGAAAATGCTCCCATCCAGACAGATGAAGAGCAAGAAAAGCTAGAAAATTTACAGCCAATATACTTGGGTAGCCCCAAAAGCCGGGTGCGTCGGACACAGCAGGAGGAAGTGAACACCGGCGAAGTATTACCAAAAATTCGTCGGGATATTCAAGCAGCTCTGACGGTGATTGGACGGCGTAATTCTCTCCTAGACGAGGAAAATCACCAACTGGATTTACGTAATACCGATATCCGGCGAGCCGACTTGCTCGAAGCCAACCTAGAAAGAGCGGATTTGCGTGGCTCTAACCTTTGTGGAGCCGACTTGCGTGGTTCTCATCTGTGTAAGGCTAATCTCGAAGGGGCGCAACTGACTGGCTCTATCCTGTATGCAGCCAACCTCGAAAAAGCCAACCTGAATCGAGCTAACCTGTCTTGGGCGAACCTGAATCACGCTAACCTTTGCGGGGCTAATTTACGACGAGCCAACCTTTTGGGAGTAAGTCTGCGTGCAGCTAACCTCTCTGGGGCTAACCTTTATAAAGCCAACTTGCAACAGGCGGTCTTGAAAGTTGCTAACCTCTCTGGAGCGAAGTTGTTTCTAGCTAACTTGCAATGGGCGAAGCTGGGTAAAGCCAATCTGCAATTTGCCGGTCTGATTGGAGCCAACCTGAATGGGGCTAACCTGAATGGGGCTAACCTGAATGGGGCTAATCTCAATGCGGCTAAATTGCAACAAACAGAAATAATTTTTGCCGATCTCAGGGAAGCCAGTTTTGCTGAAGCTGACTTACATAGAGCCAATCTCATGGGTTCAGACCTGAATCAGGCTAGTCTTTTTCAAGCTAACCTTTGTGAGACTAACCTCATGGGAGCTAACTTATCGAATGCTAACCTGTGTGATGTCAAACTGGAAGGGGCAATTTTGACAGGGGCAAAAAATGTCGAGTTACAACAGATTAGGATGGCGCTAGGCGATCGCACAACTCGTCTACCTGATTATTTGGAAGCTCCACTAAATTGGCGGCAATCAGGGTGATTATCCGCAATATTAATAATTTGGGTGCATCTTAACCATTTATATTTATGCTGGTTTTCCCATTTATCTTTGATTTTGAACCCTGCCATAGTTACTGCGACAGTATCTTGATCCCCGGGGGCTGGTCAATGGTTTGGACTGGATCAGAAAACAACCGCAAGCGATGGCGGGGTATAGCCCATCGCACATTGGTGATTTTGTATATCCTGGTCAAAAAAATCTTGACATAAGATTTAATATAAAGTTTACTTATTTTACATATTATTGCAATCAGACTTACTTAACAGGTATAGCCTTTTCTCTATGAAAGCAATTTAATATTTATTTAATATTAAGGCTTGTGAATTAACAATATTGACGTATAAGGCTGTAAGCTATTCTTAACCGCATTAAACTTGGTGATAACTAAAACTTGCAATTTATTTATGTAGGTTTTTTTAGTCAACATTTTGAACTGTTTTTGACCTCAGCCTTCTCTATTGGGGATTCGTATTCAGCGACTCGCCATGTCGAAAGGCACTATAGCCTGCTGCCTTGCCAAGAATTAACGTTTTCTTTGCTTGATTTTTCATTCCCATAAAACATGAAACTTACTCAAAGTAGCTGGCAATTTTTTACAAATCTAGATTTTGTTGTTTTTGTAACCACAATCCCAGAATGTCATTCACTAATACTATCCATTTTAGAAACTTACGAGGCGATTTATTCGGTGGTTTAACTGCCGCGATCGTTTCCTTACCCCTAGCGTTAGCGTTCGGAGCCGCCTCTGGTGCTGGGCCTGCTGCTGGTCTTTATGGTGCTGTTTGCGTTGGCTTTTTCGCCGCCTTATTTGGTGGGACACCAACCCTGATTTCTGAACCTACCGGGCCGATGACCGTAGTCATGACTGCTATTGTCAGTTCCATGATCGCCAATAACCCAGAAAATGGCTTGGCAATGGCATTTACAGTAGTTATGCTAGCCGGGGTCTTTCAAATTATATTGGGAGTATTCAAGCTGGGTAAATATATTACCCTCATGCCCTACAGCGTAATTTCCGGTTTCATGTCTGGGATTGGAGTCATCCTGGTATTGCTGCAAATTGCTCCTTTTCTGGGTCAATCCAGTCCTAAAGGTGGCGTATTAGGAACGGTGCAAAATTTACCCCAGCTGTTCGCCAATATTAATCCTGTGGAAACAGCTTTGGGAGTGATGACCTTGGCAATTATTTTCTTAATGCCATCTAAAATCAAGCGTCTTGTCCCACCACAATTAGTAGCATTAGTATTAGTAACAATAGTTTCCCTGCTATTTTTCAAGGATGTTGACATCAGACGGATTGGCGAAATCCCAATGGGACTGCCAACATTACAAATACCTACCTTCAATGCATCACAAATCACGGTGATGCTCGTTAATGCAGCAATGTTGGGAATGTTGGGTTGTATTGATACCTTGTTAACAGCAGTCATTGCAGATAGTTTGACTCGTACTGAACACAAATCTGATAAGGAATTAATTGGTCAAGGTATCGGTAACGTCATATCTGGTTTATGTGGTGGACTCCCTGGTGCTGGTGCAACTATGGGAACGGTAGTTAACATTCAGACTGGTGCGAGAACGGCTGTATCTGGTTTGACTCGTGCTTTGATTTTACTGGTTGTAGTTTTGTGGGCAGCTGTTTTAACTCAACCTATTCCAATGGCAGTATTGGCTGGTATTGCGCTTAAGGTGGGGATTGACATTCTCGACTGGAGCTTTTTGCAACGCGCTCATAAGGTATCCCTGAAGGGTGCGCTAATTATGTACGGTGTCATGTTCTTAACCGTATTTGTTGACTTGATTGTTGCTGTTGGCGTGGGAGTTTTCATTGCCAACATCTTAACTATCGAAAGTCTTTCTCAGTTACAAGCTCAGGATGTGAAGACGATTACCGATGCGGATGATGCCATTGTCTTGAACGATGAAGAGAAGCAATTACTTGATCAAGCTAATGGACGGGTCCTATTATTCTACTTGAGTGGACCAATGATCTTTGGAGTTTCCAAAGCGATCGCGCGTGAACATGCAGCAATGGCAGACTCTGATGTGCTGATTTTAGATATCAGCGATGTCCCTATGTTGGGTGTGACAGCTTCTTTAGCAATTGAAAATGCTATCCAAGATGCTTATGAGCAAGGTCGTCAAATATTAGTTGTTGGTGCGGCTGGTAAAGTTAAACGCCGCTTAGAAAAATTTGGCATTGAGAGATTCGTACCTTCACATCATTTCTTTATGAATCGTTCAGAAGCACTTAAACAAGCTTTGGCTTTAGTTAATCCTGCTTTTATCCGCAATGTTGCTGCTACTAGTGACTAGGGTGAGAACTACCCACTATTTCACTATTAATTTTGTATTTCTCCAAGGACTTAATCTCACCGCAGAATTCATTAACACAATAGACAGATCACATGATTTTCTCAGAATTAATATTTAACTCAGTGTGGCAAAATCCTTTACTCGCAACCACCAACGAAGCTGAAAATGCCCCTATTGTCTTAGCTGGTGTATTACTCAGTTTAATAGTCATTTATCTGGCCAGTAAAATTGGCGGTGAATTGTCTAAAATGATCGACTTGCCTCCCGTTTTAGGCGAGTTACTTGGTGGCGTAGTGGTAGGGGCTTCAGCACTAAAGTTGGTGGTGTTTCCTGACAGTGGTGCAGCAGCTTCAGACTCCATCATTATGACTATCCTGCAATTTATTAACAACATCAGTCCCGAAGCAGTAACATCAATTTTTCAAAGCCAGAGTGAAATAGTTTCCGTTCTTGCAGAACTAGGTGTGATTATTCTGTTATTTGAAATTGGGCTAGAATCAGACTTAAAAGAATTACAGAAAGTCGGTTCTCAAGCGGTAGTTGTTGCTTGTGTTGGGGTAGCTGTTCCTTTTGCTGCTGGTACTGCGGGACTGATGTTTCTCTTTAATGTGCCAGTTATTCCCGCGATTTTTGCTGGTGCGGCACTGACAGCTACTAGTATTGGTATTACCTCTAAAGTTTTGTCAGAAATTGGGCAGTTAAAATCTCGTGAAGGTCAAATTATTGTCGGTGCAGCAGTCATTGATGACATTTTAGGCATCATTGTCTTGGCAGTAGTTGCGAGTCTTGCTAAAACTGGTGAGATTGATATTCTCAACGTCATTTATCTGATTGTCAGCGCTACAGTCTTTCTGATTGGTGCGATTTTATTAGGCAAATATTTCAATCAAACATTTGTGGCCATTGCGAATAAATTGCAAACGCGAGGAAACTTAATTATCCCAGCTTTAATCTTTGCCTTCTTCATGGCCTTTTTGGGTAATGCCATTCATTTAGAAGCTATTTTAGGCGCATTTGCGGCTGGCTTGGTTTTGGATGAAACAGATAAACGCAAAGAACTAGATGAGCAGGTTAAACCCATCGCGGATATTTTAGTCCCAGTTTTCTTTGTGACAGTGGGCGCGAAAGTTGATTTAGGCGTTCTGAATCCTTTCATTCCAGAAAATCGCGAAGGATTAATTATTGCTACCTTCTTAATTGTGGTAGCGATTATCGGTAAAATTGTCACAGGTTGGTCAGTTTTCGGCCAAGAAGGAATTAATCGGTTAGCGGTTGGTGCAGGAATGATTCCCCGTGGTGAAGTTGGGTTAGTATTTGCGGGAATTGGTGCAGCTAGTGGTACTCTTGATAAACCATTACAAGCGGCGATCATTATTATGGTGATTTTAACCACCTTTTTAGCACCGCCTTTATTGCGGTTTGCGTTTAAACAATCGCCAAAAGAAAAAGAATCTTTAGAGAAAGCCAATTTATTAGGCTAGCACCGCTAGGCGTTGGTCAAAAGTGAGCCAGCGCGGTCTTCTCCCAAAGGTAGAGGCTAGCGCCAAGGGGGTTTCCCCCATGAGCGACTGGCGAACCCCGAAGGGGTCAAAAGTCAAAAGTCAAAAGGTTGATTATGTCGGCTTTTTGATTTTTGACTAATCTGTTTATTTACACCGTGCTTTCATAGCTAATTTTATCCCACTACCCAACAGGTAATTCCCGTGTTAGAAGCATATATATTCGCCACAATATTGTGCGGATTTTTTGGTATCATCCTGAAAAAGAATCTTGTGATGAAGATTATCTCTATGGATGTGATGAGTACGGGGGTTATCGCCTATTACGTGCTGATTGCATCACGAAAGGGCTTTTTTACACCGATTGTTGTCAATGGAGAAAATCCCGCTTATGCTGACCCAGTTCCCCAAGCGGTGATATTGACGGCAATTGTGATCGGATTTTCGATTCAGGCCATAATGCTGGTGGGTGTAATGAAGCTAGCACGGGATAATCCCACTTTGGAAAGCAACGTGATTGAGAAAAATAACACGCCATGAATAACATTACTATTGCATGGATCGCACTACCGTTGTTTTTGGGATTCGTTATTTATCTGCTTCCCAAGCTTGACCGATACCTCGCCCTGTTTGTAACCCTGGTTTCGGCTGGATATGCGTTGGCGCTATTTTTTAACCAGTCCCAGTTGACACTAACTTTACTGGATAACTTCGGTGTCACCTTAGTAGTTGATCAATTGAGTGGCTACTTTATATTGACAAATGCCCTGGTAACTACTGCGGTCATCCTCTACTGTTGGCGAACTGATAAAACGGCTTTCTTTTATACACAAATTATCATTCTGCATGGCAGTGTTAACGCCGGTTTTGTCTCTGCGGATTTCATCAGTTTATATGTGGCGTTAGAGGTAATTGGGATTGCGGCGTTTCTCTTGATTGCTTATTCCCGAACCAATCGCTCGATTTGGGTGGCCTTGCGTTATATGTTTGTCAGTAATACAGCAATGCTGTTTTATTTGGTGGGCGCGGTGTTGGTCTATGAGGCCAATGGTTCCTTTGCTTTTACAGGTTTGGCTGACGCACCGAAGGAGGCGATCGCCTTAATCTTTGTCGGACTCTTGACAAAAGGGGGAATATTTGTATCAGGTTTGTGGCTACCCTTGACACACTCCGAATCAGAAACGCCTGTGTCAGCCTTACTATCAGGAGTTGTTGTCAAAACTGGTGTATTTCCCTTGGTGCGCTGTGCTTTGCTAGTGCCAGAGATTGATCCCATTGTCAGGATATTTGGAGTAGCCACAGCGTTTCTGGGCGTAGTTTATGCCTTATTTGAAAAGGATACGAAGCGTTTGCTGGCCTTGAGTAGTATTTCTCAGCTAGGCTGGCTTCTCGTTGCACCGGAGGTAGCAGGTTTTTATGCCTTGGGCCACGGACTGGCAAAATCAACGCTTTTCCTGATTGCAGGTAACTTACCCAGTCGAGACTTTAAGGAACTGCAAAATCGGCCAATTAATAATGCGCTGTGGATTGCCCTTGTTATGGGTAGTCTTTCAATATCGGGTTTTCCGTTACTGGTTGGCTTTGGGGCTAAGATGCTGACGCTGGAAAATGTTCTTCCTTGGCAAGTTATGTTAATGAATATTGGGGCTATAGGAACGGCAATTGTGTATGCGAAATTCGTCTTTCTACCTCATGGACAAGGAAGCGATGTCAAACCTGGTTTTTGGCCACCACTGATCCTATTACTAGGCGCGCTCATTGCTTCAAGTAGTCTTTACTACGAGGCGTACACTGTGGCAAATATCACAAAATCATTAGCGATTATCGGTATTGGCTGGTTGGCACATTTTTTAATTTTTCAACGGTTAGTTTTCAACTTACCACGTGTACTTGAGCAACTTGAACATCTGATTGGAGTAATGAGTTTGATGTTGCTTTTGCTGTTGGGGATGGTATTAGCATGATTGGACATCTGAATCTGATATTGCGACTAACTATTTGGTTTTTGCTCACTTCTGATTTGAGTTGGGCAAATATCATCATTGGTGTTAGTGTCGCCCTCCTATTACCGGGTCGTCAAAAAGTACCAGAAGCTTTAAGGGATTGGTTACGTGTACTGGGTGAAGTTATAGTAGCCATTCCCCAGGCGTATATTGAGGCATTTGAAATCATCTTGCGTCCCCATAACCACGAAGATGTGATCATGGAACGAGTCAAACCTCAACGTACACCGGGGCTGATATTCCTAGATATATTCCTGATTACTTTTACGCCCAAGACCATTGTCTTGAAATATCACGAACAGGGGTTGTATGAAGTACACCGGGTGATACGGAGGCGGAAAGCGTGAATCTGGTATTGTTGGCAATGGTTTTAGCCCTGCTCATACCCATGTATGAGGCTTGGCAAGATGATGATATTTGGCAAAAAATGTTGGCTTTTGCCAGTATTGCCACCAAAACATCAATTATGATCCTGATTGTCTCCGTGTTACGGGATGATTGGATGATTGGTGTTGTGGGGATTATCATCCTCAGTGTGGGTAATGCCGGATTAATGTTATTAGCACATCTACTGAAACGTATGAGTAATTTATGATTGACTTGTTGAGTTATACCTGCTTATGCTTAGGTCTGTTCTTCTGGTTTTGGGGAACTTTTCCCCTACTGGGTCATCGCTCGGTATTATTCAAGCTGCATAGTCTTTCGGTTGCAGATACTCTAGGATCTATGAGTATCATTGTCGGGCTACTGCTGAAGATCCCCAGCGAATGGCCGCTACTCGTTCTCGGCATCATCTCCTTGGCGATCTGGAATACAGTCCTGGGTTATGTGTTGGCATATTGTTCTAGTAGCGATGATAACCATGAATGATAGCTATATTTATGTAATTACCGCACTGTTGCCGTTATCTGCATTGATGCTGGTACTTCAGGTCAATCCATACAATGCCCTGGTAGTTCAGGGAATACTGGGGGCTGTGGCGGCCTTGGTATTTGCAGTTTTGGGGGCGGCGGATGTGGCTTTAACCCAAGCATTAATGGGGACTTTGCTGGCAATTACACTATATGCGATCGCAGTCCGTTCTTCCTTGGTAATGCGTCTGGGTGTCCTGGAAGACGAGTCACAGGAGGTAGATGCAGACTTAAAATCTCCAGGTGATTTTGGGCAACTACTAGAAAACTTACGCCGAATTTTTAGCAAATACTATCTGCGTCTTGAGCTAGTTCCATACATGAATATTCAGGCTTTGCAGCAAGCACTTATGGATAAAGAAGTTCATGCGACTTGTGTCAGGAGTGATAAAAATAACTCCCTATCTGGGGAAGAAAGACAAATCTATCATACGACGACTAGAGTTCAACGGCTATATGACATCATGGAGTCTGAACTTTTGTCACCTGCAACAATCGTTACTTATGTAAATACACCAGATTCAGGGGAGAAGCATTAATGAAATGGGTCTACATTGCAGCAGGGATAGCGCTTTACATGATCTTTCTGGTTATGCCCAATCAAACACCAGATGTATCGGATATCTCTCTTGTGGCATCAATTGTAGAAGATAGTGGAGTACCCAATGCAGTTACAGCTATCATTCTCAGGAATCGGCTGTATGACACTATCTTTGAAGTAGTAGTATTTACAATCGCAGTCATGGGTGCGCGTTTTCTGCTGGCTGATGAAAGACCGTTCTGCACTATCTATCAGTTTACAGATGAACCCTCCATGATTTTGGCGCGTCTGGGCGCGACTATTTGCTCATTGGTGGGGATTGAACTGGCGATTCGAGGACATCTGAGTCCGGGCGGTGGTTTTGCGGCTGGGGTAGCGGGCGGTACAGCCATCGGACTGATTGCAATTACCTCATCATCGGAGTGGATGCAGGCGATTTACACGCGCTGGAATGCCGCTATCTGGGAAAAGGTTTCAGTGCTGATTTTTATTGTACTGGCAGTGATAACTTTGGCAGGATTTGAGTTACCCCACGGAGAGTTGGGCGCACTTGTCAGTGGTGGGGTGATTCCTTTGCTGAATATCTTAGTTGCAGTCAAGGTGGCGTTGGGGTCGTGGTCGGTGATGTTAATTTTTATTCACTATCGCGGATTGTTGTGAGAGCTAAAATTTATACTTATTCTGTTTGTCGCTTTTATGATTGATTTTGAACCCTGGGATCAATTACTGCGTCAGGATGTAGACCACCAGGGGCGTGTAAATTATCTTGCCTGGAAACGAGAACAACCGCTTGCGGTTGCTCATTGATTATCCAGCCAAAAACATCTGTCTCTGCAATCCAATTCTTCTACTACGGCACAATTAGCATTATGGATTAACCTCTACAACGCATTTACGATTTCAACGATTTTAGAAGGACTTGTACATTTACCGCCCCATTGAATAATTCTAAGCTGTTGTGAGCGATCGCCACCGTTTGATCACAGCTACCACCATCCACCACTAAAATTTCCCAAGCTGGAGGATTTAGCAAAGTCAGCTGGCGTAAAGTTCGCCTCAAGCTGGTTTGTTCATTTAAAGTCGGAATAACAATAGAAACATGAGACATTTATACAAGCAAAAATAATAAAATGCCCTTGTCAAGCATAACGCGAAAAAATTATCTCTCCGCGCCTCTGCGACTCTGCGTGAACTTTCCATCTTGAGGGGGCGACAAAAATGGTAAAAGTATTACTCCCAGAGGGATTGAAGTAACAGACCCTCTCAAAAAAAACGGTTCTTATTGACAATACTATGTGGTTATTAGACAGCTAATTAAGAGGGACAGTTTGATGGTAAAAAAGAATGGTCTCGTCAAATTAACAAGACCCGAAATAAATGTTACCCTCATTCTATCAACCAATCCTATCCAAGTACCTCAGCCGTACACAATTAATTACTCTAAAAATGCTGGTATGGTTGCTACAAAGTCAGAAACAAGTAAAAATAGAAAGATTGGCTGCTACTATACCTTTACCAATACAACAAAATAGCCGTCGTCGTCACTTACAAAGATTTCTCAAATCGAATGCGTTGAGTGTAGTGCTACTATGGTTTCCCATTATTGAAGAAATATTATCACGTCTAATCAAACCCAAATCACAATTGATTATTGCCCTGGATAGAACCCAATGGAAAGACAATAATATTTTGATGGTGAGCGTGATTTATCAAAAAAGGGCATTGCCAATATATTGGTGTTTACTTAACAAAGATGGTTGCAGTAACCTGCAAGAACAACAAAAGGTATTACGCCCGGTAATCCGGCTCTAGAAACATTATCAATTAGTGGTGATTGGGGATAGAGAATTTCATGGGATTGAATTAGCCAGTTGGTTGCACCGTCAAGGTTTAAAGTATGTTTTTCGACAAAAAAAGGACACTACTTTTCGGAAAAAAAGGCAAGATTTTCAACCGCTACATACGATTCCACTTTCTCCCGGTGACCGCCGATTTTATCCTGATGTCAATCTCACACAAAATAAAGGGTTTGGTCGTTGTAATTTAGCAGTTTATTGGAAACGAAAATATCGTGGCAAACAAGAGAAAGAGCCTTGGTATTTATCAACTAATCTGACAGATGTATCAACGACTGTCAAAATATATGGTCAACGTTTTGGGATTGAGGCTATGTTTAAAGACTGTAAAACTGGTGGCTATAATCTAGAAGGTTCTCAAGCTTCTCCTGATAGGCTTGTCCGTCTGATTTTATTAATTGCTATAGCAATGACTTCTGCATGGTTACAAGGTCAAAAAACTCAATTTTCTAGACAACAATCTTATGTCTGTCGTCCAAGTGATTTGAACAGAAACAGAAAAAGACATAGTGCTTTCTGGATAGGCTTATACGGATACAATTGGATAATTTCGCTGAATGGGTGTCAGGATTTGGTCTTGGAAATGATGGCTGCCGTTCGCAATAAGCAGGCATTTTATCAGCAGGGGGTGATGGCTATGATGCTTATACAGCAGCCTCTTTAACTTCT
>NZ_CP007203.1:2151910-2152848 GCF_000340565.2 Nodularia spumigena CCY9414 | reverse complement strand
TACTTAGATTGTTTCATAAATCAAATCGGATTCCTATAGATCCCCGACTTCTTAGAGAAGTCGGGGATCTGGGTATTACGTTTTTTAAGTTTGAGCTACTTATCAATCGGCTATCTGCTATATAAAACCTAGACAAAACTAGACTTTACTTTCTACTTCAACGGGAGCATGGGAGCAGTTATCCCTCAGTAGACTTTCACGCCTTAGCCAGACGCGATTGTGTTCCAATTAAGTTTCTGAAAAAGACTACCACCATCATTGCTTGGTTTTCGCGTCGGCAATAGTCTCAATTCAATACTTGATATCACCGTATTATATATCAAGTAGTTGATTTTTTCCTAAAATATATATTGATTTTTGTCAATATAAGTATAGTTTTGTCTATGAATTGTCAACTTAGGACTTGCTCATTGACTGGGAACCTATCAATTAATTGCATCGCCCGATAAGCATTACGCTGGAAATCTTTCGATAAATGAGGAACGTGGGGTATCTGAGATAATAAATCCAAAGTCCGGCGTAAAATCCTCACTACATCGCCTTCATCCAAAGTGGTATTTTCACAGAGTTCTGTCCAGGGTGTTCCCAGCGCCCACTGTTCCACTATGGCAATTAACTCAAATTCCAACCAAATAGGCAGAGCGACATTATACCGCCGTTGCAGTTGAAATATTTTGCGGCGAATGTTCCGCAGTTTTGCCAAGGCTTCTACTACTTCGTTACTGAGTTCAAAATGTACCCTACTATCTGGGCGAGGGGTTTCGATGACTAAGGCTGCTGCTGCTGCTGCTAAATGGTGCGGATCTAAATGTTCCAATTCACCACTTTCAAAGACTAAACCCAGCCATAATTCATTTTCTCCCCGAATGGCGGCAGCAATTTGCCCTAATTTGGTGGGGACTAAATTATCTAAAGCGTCAAACTGTTGCAAGATGGCA
>NZ_CP007203.1:2151404-2151850 GCF_000340565.2 Nodularia spumigena CCY9414 | reverse complement strand
AGAAGTGAACGAATCAGGATTATTCATGGCCACAACCATCACGCAACCATCCCGATAACGTTGTTCAGCAATTTCTGCTTGGGCTTGGGCTGCTTGTTGTGAAGCTCTCAGTTTCCATTCTTGGGTGGAATTTTTTCTAACTGCTTGTTGGATTTCCCCCATCGTCGAAATATTGGATTTGATATTGGGGGCTGATATAGACAAGAAAATACATCCTAAGAAAAAGAACACAGCCGTCATAGGGTGGCGATTGAGATAGTTCATGAATTGGTTGTTTTCAAACCGCTTGAGTTGAGCCGATATTTGCTCAGTAAATTCTGAGCTACCCGCCTCGTATCTTGGATGGTCTTGGGCTTTTTTTCCTTTGCTCCCACCTCCTGCAAGAAAGCATCAGGGTCAAAATCCAAACTACAAGCTGTTGTAGTTTCCATAATCTGGGGTTGTGC
>NZ_CP007203.1:2097560-2151344 GCF_000340565.2 Nodularia spumigena CCY9414 | reverse complement strand
ATTAGGAGAAAAGCAAGAAGCGCTCAAATTCTACAACCAAGCTTTACCCATATACCGTGCAGTGGAAGACAAGGGAGGGGAAGCCACCACCCTCAATAATATTGGCAGTGTCTACGACTCATTAGGAGAAAAGCAAGAAGCGCTCAAATTCTACAACCAAGCTTTACCCATATACCGTGCAGTGGAAGACAAGGGAGGGGAAGCCACCACCCTCAATAATATTGGCAGTGTCTACGACTCATTAGGAGAAAAGCAAGAAGCGCTCAAATACTACAACCAAGCTTTACCCATACGCCGTGCAGTGGGTGACAAGGGAGGGGAAGCCATCACCCTCAATAATATTGGCAGTGTCTACGACTCATTAGGAGAAAAGCAAGAAGCGCTCAAATTCTACAACCAAGCTTTACCCATATACCGTGCAGTGGGTGACAAGGGAGGGGAAGCCACCACCCTCAATAATATTGGCTTGGTCTACTCTTCATTAGGAGAAAAGCAAGAAGCGCTCAAATACTACAACCAAGCTTTACCCATACGCCGTGCAGTGGAAGACAAGGGAGGGGAAGCCACCACCCTCAATAATATTGGCTTTGTCTACGACTCATTAGGAGAAAAGCAAGAAGCGCTCAAATTCTACAACCAAGCCTTACCCATACGCCGTGCAGTGGGTGACAAGGGAGGGGAAGCCACCACCCTCAATAATATTGGCTTGGTCTACGACTCATTAGGAGAAAAGCAAGAAGCGCTCAAATACTACAACCAAGCCTTACCCATATACCGTGCAGTGGAAGACAAGGGAGGGGAAGCCACCACCCTCAATAATATTGGCGCTGTCTACGACTCATTAGGAGAAAAGCAAGAAGCGCTCAAATTCTACAACCAAGCCTTACCCATATACCGTGCAGTGGGTGACAAGGGAGGGGAAGCCACCACCCTCTTTAACATAGCTAACCTAGAACGCAGTCAAGGTAATTTACAACAAGCCCAAACACATATTCAAGCAGCTATTGAAATCGTTGAAGATTTACGCACCAAAATAGCTAGCCAAGAACTACGCGCTTCTTATTTTGCTTCCGTGCAGAAATACTACAAGTTCTACACCGACCTGCTGATGGAACTGCACAAAAAAGACCCATCAAAAAGATATGATGCTAAGGCATTGGAAGTTAGCGAACGTTCCCGTACCAGAGGATTGGTAGAACTGTTAACCGAAGCTAACGTAGATATCCGTAAAGGTGTTGAGCCAAAACTCTTAACAGAAGAACGCCAATTGCAATGGCGAATTGATGCCCAAGAAAAACTGTTGTCACAACTATTCAGTCAAAAAGAGCCATCAACCCAACTAATAGCAACTACCAAACAACAAATCCAAGACTTACTCAAGCAACACCAAGAATTAAAAACAAAATTCCGTAACACCAACCCTCAGTATGCTGGACTAAAGTATCCTGAACCCCTCAGCTTGCGCCAAATTCAACAACAATTGGATAAAGACACCGTGTTGTTGCAATATTCCTTGGATAAAGACCGCAGCTATCTGTGGCTAGTTACCCCTAACTCCGTCGATACCTACGAACTACCAGGAAGCGAAAAGATAGAAACAGCCGCGAGTAATTTATACAAAGAGTTGACAAAAGAACACATCCAAGGAGCAACAGAGGCAGAAAAAGCCCAATATTTAGCCGATACAACCAAAGCCGCTCAGGAACTGAGTCAAATTATCCTTGCACCCGTGGCTGAGAAGTTGGGGAAAAAACGCTTAGTAGTGGTCGCTGATGGGATTTTACATAAGATTCCTTTTGCGGTGTTATCTGACCTAACCCCCCAACGCCCTTCCCTGCAAGGAAAGCAGGAGCAGAAGTACCAACCCATGCTAGTCAATCATGAAATCATTACTCTTCCCTCAGTCACCAGTCTTGCTACCCACAGACAGCAACTCAAAGGACGTAAACCCGCAGCCAAAACTTTCGCGGTTCTCGCAGATCCCGTATTCAGTGCTGATGATACACGCGTCACAGGGAAAACACCGCCAGCCTCCTCATCCCTCGACTTAGAACTAGAACGTTCTGCCCTGAAACGCTCTTTAAACAATATTAATCGTACTGGCTTAGATAGACTCCCAGGTACGCGCCAAGAGGCTGACGCAGTGCTAAAAATGGTATCACCTCAAGAAAGTCTGCAAGCCTTTGACTTTGATGCTAACTACAAATTTGTCACTAGCAAACAACTGAGTCAATATCGCCTCGTGCTATTCGCCACCCACGGCATTTTCGATGACACCAACCCAGAACTATCAGGTATAGTCACATCCCTAATAGATAAAGATGGTAAACCACAAAAAGGTTTCTTACGCCTCAACGATATATTTAACCTCGACCTCCCCGCCGAGTTAATCGTTTTGAGTGCCTGCGAAAGCGGACTAGGTAAAGAAGTCAAAGGAGAAGGCTTAATAGGATTGACAAGAGGATTAATGTATGCAGGTGCAGCCCGTGTAGTTGTTTCCTTGTGGAAAGTTGATGACCAAGCCACATCAGAATTAATGCAGCAATTATACACACAAATTTTGCAACAAGGTAAAACCCCTGTTGTCGCTCTGAGGGAAGCGCAATTGAAACTATGGCAACAGAAAGATTGGCAAAACCCCCGTTATTGGTCAGCTTTTACCATCCAAGGAGAATGGAATTAATTCCTAAATAAATAATAGACATTTTGTTAAAAATATCATGGCTCCTAAACAGATAAACTCTTCCTAACTGGATATGAAAAAAATCGCAAAGTATACTAGAAACCCCTCTCCAAACCTCTCCCCCACAGGGCTACGGTGTACACACATCTTGACAATCAAGCACATACCCTGAATTTACCCCCCTTAATCCCCCCTTGGAAAGGGGGGAAAATCCGGTTCTCCCCCTTTACAAGGGGGAGTTAGAGGGGGTGAGAAGACTTGTGTGTACACCGTAGCCCACAGGGAGAGAGGCTTTGAAACCCCCATTCCCTGCCTTCGGCACGCTGCGCGAACGTAGGGAAGGGGGGCAGGGGGGTTAGGTTTCCGAGATTTCATCGCATTACCAACCAATTTCTAATTAAGGACTTTCATCAATGACGAAAAAGCATTTCTACAACCAACCTTTGACATTGTTTTTTGCTTGCTTTATCGCGGGAATTTTGACTTTTACAACTTGGGGCGGTTGGGTATCAGTACAAGCACAACCAACCAAAGCACCAGAATTTACTAAATTCAAAGATGCAAGTCAATTGCAATTATCAGGAAATGGCAAACCTTTCAAACCTGCTGAGATAAAGAAATCTGAAAAACCCTATGACTCAGACAGAGCGATTATTGATTGGGATGACCGTATCCCGATGATTAGTAGAGAATATCCTTGGTCAACAATTGGGCGAGTGCAGGGAACAACTACTGATTTTCAAAATTATCACTGCACGGGTACTTTAATCAGTGAAAATCTGGTGTTAACAAATGCTCACTGCGTGATTGATCCTACAACCAATAAATTAAGTCAAGAAATCCGGTTTTTACCCAATGTAATTAATGGAGTGGTTCCCAATCAAAGAGATATCGCTGTAGTAAATCGCGTAGTCTATGGTACAGACTTTACAGGTGATGAAATAAGTAATCAAATCAATGATTGGGCTGTGATGGTAATTGATAAGCCCCTTGGTCGCAAGTATGGTTATTTAGGATGGAAATCTCTACCAACTGCAAGTTTCTTAAAAAACCAGAAAAAGCTCTTCTTTGTAGGCTATTCTGGTGACTTCCCTAACCCCAAGAGAAAAGGCTATGAGTTCCTTAGTGCTGGTCAGGGTTGGACTGCTTCTTATCAAGCTGGATGCAGTATTTTTAACGAGGAACAGGACATATTATTGCATGATTGTGACACTACTGGGGGTTCTTCCGGTGGTCCCATCATCGGTTGGATTGGTGGTGAACCTCATATTGTGGCGTTGAATAATGCGGAAATTAAAGAGTTAGGCACAAATCGGGGAATTACCAATTTAGCAGTAAAGGTTGATTTCTTGGATCGCTTATTTGCGAGAAATTAATCAGGACTTACGCAAAATTATGAAAAAACGAACCACGAAGGACACAAAGGACACGAAGTTAAGAGGGTTTCAGAGAGTTCTTGCGTAAGTCCTATTAATCTTTGACGTAAGTAGGTCGGCGGAAATAAAGTTAACTAGCTAGGGTCGTCATTGGTCATTTGTCATTGGTCATTAGTAAGGGTTTGGTCCCTGTTTACGAGTCTTAACATAGTTTGGTTTATTCATGCTTACCTACTTAGTGGACTGACAAGCCTAAAATAGTGGATAAGCATAAATATTTTGGGGTAAGCTCTAGCGACAGCAACAGGTAAATCTGTTAACTGAAACTTTGACTGATGACTAACAGTTAAAACCTTCGCGTTATGTATCTTTCACAGGAAATATAGGACTCCTATTTGATTTCTGTTGGCGTAGCCTGCGCTTTGCGCTTACAACTCAAAAAGCTGTTTCCCACGGACCACTCCCTACGGACCACTCCCCACCTACGCAAGTAAGTATGGCTACGCCACGCAAGCTATCAAAAATCAAAGCGGATTACTATATTTGATTAGAATTTGCCCAGGATTATTGTACTAGCTTGTACTATTACGCATACATCAGAGCCAAAATCTGTTAAATTAACTCGGAACCCATTATCAAGGATTCGTCTTTGCAGATTACTTTTAGTCAAGTTAAAAATTTTCAGGTATTTTTGCAACTACTAACTTGGGATATATCAAAATCATGAAACCATTTCTTTTTGTCTCTGACTTGGATAACACCTTCGTGGGTGATGACAAGGCTTTAGGCGCACTGACAAAATCACTGAGTCAACATCGTCAAGAATACGGCTCTAAGATTGTTTATGCTACAGGGCGATCGCCTATACTTTACCGCGAACTCCAAAAAGAAAAAAATCTCATGGAACCGGATGCTTTAGTTCTGTCTGTGGGGACGGAAATTTATCTCGATGGTAAGGATACCCCCGATGCGGGTTGGTCAGAAATCCTCTCCTCTGGTTGGGATAGTGAATTGGTATTAAAAATTGCTCAGTCTTTTCCAGAGTTGGAACTGCAACCAGATTCAGAACAACGGGCTTTTAAAGTCAGTTTTTTCTTGCATCAAGAAGTAGCAGCAAATGTTTTACCGCAACTAGAGGCAGAGTTACTCAAATCTAAATTAAATATAAAATTAATCTATAGTAGCGGTATTGACCTTGACATTGTGCCTCTTACCAGCGATAAAGGTCAGGCAATGCAGTTTCTCCGTCAAAAGTGGAGCTTTGCAGCAGAACAAACAGTTGTCTGCGGTGATTCAGGTAATGATATTGCTTTATTCGCTGTCGGCGAGGAACGGGGAATCATAGTCGGGAATGCACGTCCAGAGTTACTCCAGTGGCACAACGAGTATCCCGCTAACTATCGTTACCTGGCACAAGCTGTTTGTGCTGGTGGAATTCTCGAAGGGTTAAAATATTTTGGTTTCTTAGAATGATTAGCTATCTCAAAGGGATTGTCGCTGGTATTCAAACAATTGGCGGGGGTCGCATGATGTTGACTCTTGAAGTGAATAATTTGGGGTATGATTTGCAAGTTCCGCAACGCCTGGCAAAACAGTTGCCAGAATCGGGCGGAGTGACACAAATTTTTACCCATCTGCAAATTCGTGATGAAGTGCCGTTTCTCTACGGCTTTGCTTCACCCGCAGAACGGGATTTGTTTCGCCAATTGCTGAGTGTGAGTGGTATTGGTACGGCTTGTGCGATCGCACTCTTGGACACTTTGGAAGTTCCAGATTTAGTCCAAGCCATTATCGCTGCCAATACCCAAATCTTAATTCAAGCCCCTGGTGTGGGCAAAAAGACCGCAGAGCGTATCTGTTTGGAACTGAAAACCAAGTTAGTCGAGTGGCGCAAATCAGCCGGTTTCTTCGTCGCTACAGGCGGTCCCGCACCAGGGATTTTAGAGGAAGTGCAAATGACTCTTTTCGCTTTGGGATATACCGCCGATGAAGTTAGTCATGCTTTACACGTAGTCAGTGAGGATATTGGACTCACAAAAGACGCTTATGTGGAAGATTGGATTAAACAGGCGATCGCGCATCTGAGCAGCAGCCAAGAAGTGACTCATTAGTCATTAGTCATTTGTCATTAGTCATTTGTCATTTGTCGTTCGTAATTAAGAAAGTCTGGGTTTTCAGGATTGCATCTATTTTTATTGGTACTGCTTATATCATGTCCGCCTAATTAGTTATCATTCCCTGCATCCGTGCAAAAACTGCCAAATTCTTTTTCCCCCTGCTCCCCTGCATTCCCCTATGCCCCAAGACCCTTACAGTTGGATAGAAGCATCTCTAGCAACTATTCACAAAGCTAACTGGTATCGCTGTGTACAGACAATCGATGGTCGCCCCGGTGCTACTGTGCTTTTGTCTGGGGAAGAGGTAATTAATTTTGCCAGTAATGACTATTTGGGATTGGCTGGGGATGAACGCTTGATTAAAGCGGCAATTTATGCTACTGAAAAAATGGGAACTGGTAGCACTGGTTCTCGATTAATCAGTGGACATCGGGAATTACATCGGGAATTGGAACAGGCGATCGCATCTTGGAAACAAACCGAAGATGCGATAGTATTTAGTTCTGGGTATTTAGCAAATTTAGGTGCGATCGCTGCTTTAGTTGGTAAGCGTGATTTAATTTTATCTGACCAGTACAATCATTCCAGTCTGAAAAATGGGGCAGTTCTGAGCGGTGCAGAAATCCTAGAATATCCCCACTGTGATATGGAAACGCTAAAAACTCAACTGAGTCAGCAACGCCAAAACTACAGACGTTGTTTAATAATTACTGATAGCGTCTTCAGTATGGATGGTGATTTATGTCCATTACCAGAATTATTAGATATAGCAGAAGATTTTAGCTGTATGCTGCTCATCGATGAAGCCCATAGTACTGCCGTACTAGGAAAAACTGGTGCAGGATGCGTAGAACATTTTCACAGCACAGGTAGGATCTTAATTCAAATTGGCACATTAAGTAAAGCCTTGGGTAGTTTAGGCGGCTATGTAGCGGGAAGCGCCAACCTCATAGATTATTTACGAAATCGCGCCCCCAGTTGGATTTACACCACCGCACTTTCACCCGCAGACACCGCCGCAGCTTTAGCAGCAATTAAGATAGTGCAACAAGAACCGCAACGTCTGATGCAACTATGGCGAAATGTGGATTATTTAAAACAGTTAATTAAAGAACAATTACCCCACCTGAAATTATTACCTACAGAATCACCCATACTATGTTTACAGTTACCCAGTGCAGCAGATGCGCTCAGAGTTGGTAAACAGTTAAGAAATCACGGTATTTTTGCCCCAGCTATTCGTCCCCCCACAGTTCCTACAAGTCGGATACGGATATCTGTGATGGCTACTCATGAAGCCGCACATATTGAAAAATTGGTATCAGTTCTCAGTAAGATTTTATATAGGACTCCTATTTGATTTTTGTTGGCGTAGCCTGCGCTATGCGCTTACAATCTCAGTACAACATAAAAAGGCTCTTCCCCACTCCCCACTCCCCACTCCCCGCCTACGCAAATAAATATGGCTACGCCACGCAAGCTACAGAAATCAAACGGGATTACTATAGCAATTACGCAAAAATTCAGCTTTGAAGTTTGTTCAAAGTATCAGGGATTTAGCACAAACGCAGGTATTTCGATCATATGAAAATATAGAGGAACGAACCGCTTTGGCGCTAGCCTCTCCCTTTGGGAGAAGAACACAAAAGAAGATTTTGAGATAGATAACAATATTAAATAATTTTGTTTTTGGAACAATCATGAAATTAAGGCAAGTCACTACTCCAGAGTAATAACTGGACTTTAGACTAAAAGCACAAAGTGACTCAGGGAAGCTGAGTTGAAAAAAAGCAAAGTAAAAAATGATAAAAGTTAGAAATCAAGCGGATTTAGGCTGGGCTTTACGTAAAGGAGAAGTGCGCTTTTTGACGATAGGATAGCGAATTCTACGTCGTCTCTTCTGTCCTGGTTTCCAGCCGGGAGATTTACCTCGTGGTTTTGGTGGTTTGACGGAATACTGGACACATTGATAAGTCTGCCAGACTGTAGGCATTTCGTGTCAGCAATATTGCATCCGTCATTTCAAATGTTGCGTCCTTTGCCCGACATAAACATTGGTATGCTGCTTGACGGAATTCCTTTAGTTGTGTAAAAACATCCATAGCGGTTGATGAACGTTGGTTGTGCTTCTTTCATCTTCCACTACGGGGGTGTCTGTTCTTACAGGCATCCCTTGATTTTTTTTCACTCCCATGAGCTAACGATCGCATTTTTTAGTCTAAAGTCCAGTAATAAGCTACGCACTACTGTAGGTGAGCGGAAAACTTCTGGCTCTACTGAATGTATCTGATTAGCAACTGCACAAGCTCACAATACAGATATCTATTCAGATACAGAAATAGTATCTTGGATATCTCAGGAGAGAAAATGCTTAGATCAATTGACTCAGGAGAAGTTTACAATACGTTCAATGAGTTGAAGAATAAGGCTCTGAGAAACGAACCGAAATGCGTCCAAGTTGGGGATGAGTTGAAAGAAATTCCTTCTCCTTTCCCATCACCGAAAGATTGGCGAGATGTGTGGATTTACTTTATTATGGTAGACCGCTTTAATAACCCATCGTGTGAGCCTAAAAGTGCTTGGAATGCTTTTGATGGTGATAGTTTTTTAGGTGAAAAAGGTTTGGTTTTCCAAGGTGGTACTTTTGAAGGTATCCGTCAGCAATTAGACTATTTACAAAAATTAGGTGTGGGAGCAATTTGGCTAACTCCTCCTTTCAAAAATTGTCAGTATAAACCTACCTACCACGGCTATGGGATTCAAGATTTTTTACAAATTGATCCGCGATTCGCTACCAACAAAGAAAATCCAGAAGAGGAATTACAAGCACTAATTGATGAGGCTCATGCACGCGGGATTTATGTAATTTTTGATATTGTACTTAACCATGTCGGTAATGTTTTCAGCTATTTCATTGATAGCAAAGATGTTAAATCACCTCAATTCATTGATGAACCGAATAATCCTTATAATATTAATTGGCATGACAAAGAGGGAAAACCGCAATGGATGAATGCACCCGTTGACGAATTTTCTAACCTTGACTCTAATGCAGCAGTATGGCCTCAAGAACTTTGCAAGAATGAGTTTTTCCGCAGGAGAGGAACTAGAGGTGATACTGAAAAAGGTGGCGATTTTAGCGATTTGCGGGAGCTAATTACTGATATTCCAGAAGTACGTAATATCTTAATCAGGATTCATCAATATTTAATTGCCCAGTTCGATATTGACGGATTTCGCATTGATACGTTGAGGTTTATTGAGCCAGAATTCGCCAGAATTTTTGGTAATGCGATGCACGAATTTGCTTTAAGTATTGGTAAGAAAAATTTATTCTCTTTTGGTGAGATATGGGCTGAAGAAAATAATACAGAGGAGAAAATTAGACACTTTATTGGTCGCAATGCAACTGAACCCGGTGATTTATTAGGTATTGATGCGGCGCTTGATTTTCCTTTGTTCTTCCAACTTCCCCATGCGTTGAAAGGCGCGAAAGCACCAAAAGCAGTAGTTGATGTGTATGAAAGACGTAAGGAAAGTCTGCGTGGTATTATCAGTTCGCATGGAGATGTCAGCAAATTTTTGGTGACATTCCTTGATAACCATGATTTGAAGAGTCGCTTTTATTACAGTGACCCTGAAAATCCTCAGAAATTTGATGACCAAGTAACTTTAGCTATTACCTGTTTGTTTGCTTTACAAGGGATACCCTGCATATACTACGGCACAGAACAGGGACTCAATGGTTCTGTTCCAGACAATACCGACTTTGGTGATCTCGTAGTTCGTCAAGCTTTATGGGGTAAACCAGAAGGCGGCTTCAATCGTGACCACTCTTTCTATAAAGCAATTGCAGAAGTATCTGAATACCGCAAGACCCACCCTGCGCTGCGCTATGGTCGGCAGTATTTTCGTCCTATATCAGGCGATCGCATTAATTATGGCATTTCACCCTACAATTCTGGTGTCCTGGCGTTCTCACGCATCCTGAATGAGACAGAAGTAGTTGTGGTAGCAAATACGAACACAGAACTTACTCAGTCTGTTTATGTAATAGTTGATGACAATCTCCATTCTGAAAACCCTACTTTCAAAATTTTATTTAGCAATAAATCTAGGGATAACAGTATTCAACCCAAAAAAGTTGAAGAACAGCACGGTGTCAACATCACAGAAGTTAATGGTCACAAAAATTATGGGCCAGTACGAGTGATGAAAGTAACTCTCCAACCGATGGAAGTACAAATCTTAGTGAAATAGGAATAACATATTTGAGGCTTTCAATTAGTCAAAGTCTCAAATATACAGCACTTTGCAAGTAAATGAAGTACACAAATTAATATTATAAATCTTGTGGGGTGGGCATCCTGCCCGCCCGAACGTACCTACCAAAATGAAATGTGCTGTATTACTTCATCATTGTTGAGGAATGGAGCGTATCCCGTCGCATAAACTTTTTTCATCAGGTTTCACATCAGGATTATTCTGCAAATAATCTCGCGCCCAATCACAACCACGCACTAGTAATTGATCTAAATCATCTAAATATAAATGCCAAACCACGATATCATGTCTGCTACCTGTGGCTAGAGTCTTACCATCAGGACTAAAGCGCACACTCCAAACTGCATCTTTATAGCCTCGCAGGGTACGCAATTCTTTTTTGCCATCAAGATTCCAGATTTTTACAGTATTATCACCACTGGCCGTAGCAATAAATTTACCATCTGGGCTGAAGGCAACATTGTGAACAACATTTTTATGTCCTTCCAAAGTTTGCGTTTTTTGACCGTCAAGATGCCAAATTTTGACAGTATTATCCCAACTGGCACTAGCAATCAGCTTACCATCCCGGCTGAAGGTGAGGTTGTTAATACCACTTGTATGTCCATCTAAGATTTTTAGTTCTTTGCCGTCAATACTCCAAATTTTCACTGTTTTGTCCCAACCAGCCGTAGCAATTCGCTTACCGTCAGGGCTGAACACTGCGCTATTAACTACACTACTCTGACGTGGGAGAGTTTTAAGCAATTCACCGTCTCGATTCCAGAGTTTGACAGTTTTATCCTCACTAGCCGTAGCAATTAATTGACCATCTGGACTGAAATTTATACTCCAGACTGTATCTTTGTGTCCTATAAGAGTTTTATGTAATGTACCGTCTAGATTCCAGAGTTTGGCGGTTTTATCCCAACTCGTCGTCGCAATTAACTGACCATCTGGGCTGAAACTCAGCTTATTTACCCTGCCTTTATGTCCCTTGAAGGTTCGCAGTTCTTGAAGTTTATCCCCTACAATACTCCAGAGTTTGGCGGTTTTATCCCAACTAGCTGTAGCAATGTACTTACCATTTGGGCTAAACACTAGGTCAAAAACCTCATCTTCATGACCCCGGACAATAATGCTGTTAGGACTGTTGAATCTCCAAATTTTAGCCGTTCTGTCACTACCAGCTGTAGCGATGGATGTGCCATCAGGACTAAAGGCGACGCTATTAACTGCATCAGTGTGTCCGTAGAGGGTTTCTAGTTCTTTTCCTTTGCTGTTCCAAAGTTTGACAGTTTTGTCACCACTAGCTGTAGCAATCAGTTTACCGTCGGGACTGAATATCACACTGTTCACCCCATTTTGATGACCTATGAGGGTTCGCAGTTCTTTTCCTTCCAAATTCCAAATTTTGACAGTTCTGTCACCACCGGCGGTAGCAATTTGTTTACCATCTGGGCTAAAGCTGACACTCCAAATCATATCTTTATGTCCGGTAAAGGTTCGCAATTCCTTACCATCAAGATTCCAGAGTTTCATGGTGTTGTCCCAACCGACAGTAGCAATTAGCTTACCGTCTGGGCTAAAGGTGACGCTGTTGACCTTATCTTTATGTTTGTCAAGAGTGTGCAGGAGTTTACCGTCCCGACTCCAGAGTTTAACTGTGTTGTCCCAACTAGCAGTAGCAAGTAGCTGACTATTAGGACTAAAGGCGACTTCCAAAACTGCTTCTTTATGTTTGTCAAGAGTGTGGAGGAGTTTACCGTCTCGACTCCATATTTTTGCTGTTTTATCCCAACTGCCGGTAGCTATGAGTGTACTGTCCGGGCTGAAGGCAACGCTATTAAATCCCTCTCCTGTCTTTTCTCGCAGCATGACTGGCTGTTTTTTGCCGTCGAGACTCCAAATTTTGACGGTTTTATCTCTGCTGGCGGTGGCAATGAATTGACCATCAGGGCTAAAACTGACACTCTCTAGGATTCCATCATGCTCTGCTAAACGATTTTTCTCTCTGACGAAGTTGATGGACTGTTGTAGAGTTTCGGTAACTTGAGTGCGAGTGTTGGCATCAATTCCCTCAGTGCCTTTGATGCGCCTACCTGCTCTAATACTGGCAATTAATCCATCGAACTCTAGATTTGCATTAAGCAAGCTTTCGGCTGATGAGCTGATTGCTTTAGTTTCGCTAATCTGTGCCTTTTGTCTTTGCAACCAAGCAAACCCAGCGAGACCGAGGCTGAAGACTAAACCAGCAACTAGGGATGAAATTGCTAGTTTACGTATGCGCTGCTGCTGTTTAACCTCAAGTTCTCTCAGTTCCAAACTCTGCTTAATGAACCTGATTTCATTTGTATTGAGTTCTTGTGAGCGTTGCAATTGCCATTCTTGGGCATCTGTCAAGGCCTTACCTCGTAATAGCGCATCTTGATCATGTCCATTATTTTCCCATTGGCGAATTGCTAAACGCAATTGTTCTCGCCAGCGCAGAAAGTCACCATCCTCAAGTAGCCACTCTTCCAGTCGTCCCCAGCTTCTAATTAACGCTTCATGGACAATTTCTACTGTTTCTTCTGCCGTGGACTCATTACGGTTGGTCACTACTAGACGTGAAGAAGCAAGTTGTGTGACTAAATCCCAGTTTTCTAGCCTGACTTCCTCACGAGTTGTCAACCGTCGGGTAGCTTCTGTCTCATCTCCTAAACGTACCAATTGGATAAATATTTGTTGCGCCCTTTGCCTGTCTGCTTCGTTTAGCTGGGCATAGACAGCCTCAGCATGGTTAGCCAAGGCTTCTTCTACACCACCAATTTCTTGATAAGCCTGATGAGTTAAGAGCCTATTTTGCTGTTTTGACCATAACTGGGTAAGGGCAAACTCAAGTAACGGCAAATGTCCTGGCTGTTGGTCTATCTCGTCGATTAATTGATTGGTTAATCCTGCTTCTAGTCCTAGGTGCATTTTTTTGGCAGGTTCTTCTATCACCCGACGCAATTCCTTTCTATTCATGGGGCCAAGGTTCTGCACTGCTCCTTGCAAGGCATCACTAAAGCGGCGGTAAGAAAGGGCATAGCTGTAAAAGTCAGCCCGCAGGGTTAAAACGATGGTGAAGGCGGGAGTGAAACTATAAGCATTGAGTAATAAATCTAAAAAAGGCTGACGTTGTGGTTCTGGACAAAGGGTGTAAAGTTCCTCAAACTGATCTGCTATGAGTAGTAAACGAGTGCCAAATTCATGCTGGACAAACTTTTCTAGGATGGTGTGTAGTAATTGGTGGTTTTGCTCTAAGGCGATCGCTAAATCTAATTCTAGTAAGCGAGTAGTGGTATGATCTTTTGGCAACTCTAGTATATTTTCTAGGGAAACAGAGGGACAACACTGCCGTAAACTCACTAATGCAGTCGCCAAAGCTTCAAAGGGATTTTTCCCTGGACGAAAATCAAAGATTTGCCATTGCACATTTGGGTCTTGTCGCAACTGGGGAGTCAACCCAGCAAATACTAAACTAGACTTACCACTGCCACTAGCTCCCACTACAGCCACAAACCGCTTTTTTTTCACCGCTTTGACTAAATTAGCCGTGAATTTTTCTCTGCCAAAAAATAAGTGTGCATCCTCCTCTCGAAAGGCAAATAAACCGCGATAGGGACAAGGGGAAATCCCGCCCAACTGTAACCAAGTTGGTGGTTGTACAGATGGGTTTTGACAAATTACGGGTAACCAAGAAGCACCAGGAAAATTATCCTCTAAACCTTGTAACTGCCTGCGTGCGTGCTGAATGGCTAGATATAAAGGCTTGTGTTCAATGGCAAAAGCCTGGAGAAAATTTTGAAAAAATACCTGTGCTACATAATTTGGCACTGGCTCCCGCATCACAATCACCTGGGGAATATGTAATCTCCCCAAAGCATTGGCCAATCCCAGTCCATCACAGGAGTTGAAAATTGCTAGCTTTAAACCTTTTTCAATGGCTGCAATCAAAGCTTCTTCTAACTGTTCTATTGTCAGACTGTTATTTATCTGATTTTCATTGATGTAAATTCTGCCTGTGTCACCTTCGGTTTGACTATGACCTGCAAAAAACAGAATATCCCAGCCTCTAGAGTCCCAAAGCTGCCTGTTGAATTCTTGACGCGAGGGATTGTTGAGAGAAACAACTTCTGCAATATTGTCTAAGCTTTTGAGAAAAGTTGTTTCTGTCTGCAAATCGATGCCTTGGCTATTCCCCAAAATCGCTAAGATTCTGACTTGAATTCTTGTGAATGTTGGCTGTAAAGATTCTCGCCGTTGATACTCTGGCCTGGAGAGAGCTAGTTCTGCTTTGGGATAATCCTTCAAAAAATCCCAACTATGCAAGGGTAAGCGTCGCAGATTGTCATCGTTGGTTTCTATAATTACTCGAATTTCTTCTGCTGGGTTTAGTTGCGATCGCAATTTTCGCTCAATTGTCAGAAACTCCGTAGATTTCAGCCAAGTATTAATGTTATCTTCTAAATTTTGGCATAATTCATCAAAATCGAGCAGAGAAACGTTAGTGATAGCTCCTGCTTCTATTTCCAGTTTGTCATCTTCCTCCCAGCCTTGAGAACGCAGTGATTGACGACTACACAGAGCCTGATAAATTGATCGCCAGTTTCTATATAGTTCTACCAAGTTTGGATCTGCGGGCAAGCTACCAATAAATTGCTCTGGGGGCAGATGCTCATCTGAGCGAATTTGCGCGGTAACGCTGGGAAATCCATTGTGCAAGTCGCCATTTCCCAGATTGATGACAACTGTTTTGCTCATTATTTATAAGTATAAAGTTTATTTTGTAAGTATACTATCATATATAAGCTAAATTAACAGTTTATAGCGCATTTTTACGATATTTTGTAGAAAAATAATATTTTTTTCTTAGTTGAACTTGATTAGATGGGGTGAAATGACCAATGACGCGTCATTGGTCATTGGTCATTAGTTAATTTCAAGCGGGGACAGTTTTGGCTAAATCATCACCAGCAATAATGGTTGACATGAAAGTATATTTATTATTCAACTGGTAGCGACGGTCTTGTTTAATGATCTGCATAAATTCTCTATGTCCCTGACGAGTTTGTCCTACCAAACAACCAGCACTGGCTTTATCAACCAATTTATTGTCATAACCCCAATGTTGATTAATTCCGAAATGAGAACCAATATCTTCAGGATCGCCAGTCCGAAATCCATCTTTATTGCGATCGCGATGTAGTTTAACTACACCAGTTTGAACCAGTGCTTCATGAGGCTCAGAGTTGCCATGTGTCCCTACTTGCCAAGCTGGATACTGCCCAAATGCAATTCTCGCTGCACCTTTCGGATTCATGGGATTGACTGTGTAATAATGTCCAGGTTCTGTGGTAGCTAGCCAGTTACCCACAATTTGCGGAGTTCCCATCGCGATTTCAATCACAATCCGGCGATCGTTCCATTCATTTAATTTATCAGCATTTGGTACACCATCAGCATTAGCTCCTTCAATATAAATGATGTTGTATCTCTGTTTTCCTCTGGCAACAAAGTAATTTTTATTTTTACTTTGCATATACTTAATGATTCGGCTAGCCAAATTATCACTCAACTGCAAAGGGATAACTTCTTTAACTTCAATTAAAGCTTGGATAGTTGCTTTACCTAGACCCTCCTCTTCTATTTTCATGAGTAATTGGAAATCTTTCAGTGCCTGAGTAGAAAAACGTCCAAATTTTCCATCAGCAAGTGGATCTAGTAAACCCAAGTCAATTAATTTTTGTTGTAATTCTCTTGCTAGTTTAGAGTCATTTTGTAATTTTTCTAAACTAATAGTTTCTTGTGTACCTATTCTTTCCGCTAGTTGCATAGATGTGATCCTCTAGTTTAATTTAATTGATTTAGCCAAACAATATTTTTGAATTGGCTGTTATTTTGTAATAGTTGTATTGCTCAGGAACTTATGCACTTGTAACTACTTCACAAAAAAATACCAGCACTTTTTGTACTGGTATCTGTCAGGATTTAAACTAAAGCTATGGAAGGTTTATTTGATTTCAGGTAACAACAGTTTTAAGATGGCTGCTGCTCCCACTTGCTCAGAAATAGCATCAGGACTCCACTTATTATCTGCAACATATTTACCTTTGTTATAGTTATGAGTACCACTCCAGAGATAAGGTGTCAGCACATCTGGATGATGAAGTCTATAACCAAAACCATTGTAAAGTTCGAGCCGCCATAACTGAGCCGGAATAGTCCAATCTTGAGCTTTATGAAAGTTTTTCATAATTAGTGCATCTGCTGCACTTTCTTCCCAAGAATAGCCAACATCCCAACCATTTTTAGGGGTATTTATTGGGCGAGCTTTCGGAACCCGATGAGTTCGAGCTTTAAGGGAATCACCATTATGGAGGTGACTGTTGAAGTTTAAAGATGCCTCCATGTTATGGATACACCCAATAAAATACCAGGGAACTTTAGTTTCTGAGGCTACGCTTTCATAGCGATCGCGTTTCGCTTGAATGTTGATGACGACTTTTTTAGTACGCTCTAGCCACTCAGGTCTAATCTGACAGCTATTCCAGAGCTTTTCATACTCTGGTTTGAGGACAAAAAGTTTCGTAGTGTTAATAGATTGCATGGTATTAATTGATGAATAAGATAAAGATATTGAGCAGAAGTGTGTCCCAATATAAAAATGTGTTTCTTGTGGCAAAACTCTATTTTTCTGGATCTGAATTAGATTCTGTCGAACTTGATCGAGACAACCCAGCAGCCCCAGATATGGCTGTTCCTGCCAAGCCAATTGCAGATGTTAATTTCTCATTAGAAATTTTTGGTGATCCTAGTGCTGCGATGGCGATTACAGCACCGACAATCGCTAAAAACATAGGGGTTATTGACTTGAGGATTTCGGCATTTCGTGCTGGGAAATTAATGCTTTTTATGAATTTATTTTGCATGATTTATGCACTGTAAATATGTATCTCACATTTATCAGTCTGCTTACAGATGCAAAACACCAGATAACAATTCTGATAACTGTTCACTGATTTATAGGTGTTATCAAAATCAGCTTATGCAGTATTTTTGTAAGAGGTTGTTTTATAGCGATTCTCAGAGGATGTACCTGACTAAAATGAGAAATGCTATATGACACTGCATAAGTTGAAACATCTTGTTTGTATTTATGACTGAGCCAAAAATTCATATTGTGAAAAACTATGCAAGCTAATTTGATCCGAGCTTTTACCCCTCTACTTTTAGCCACTATTGGTGGAGCGATTGGGGTCGCGGTTCTCTTTTTACCTCAAAATGCTGACTCCGTGAAATGGTCGGCGGGAATGGGATTAGCCGGAACAGCCATAGCAGCCGCCGCAGGTCTAGCTCAACCCAGCAACAATAAATACCCTGAAACCGTAGAAGAAGCGACGAAAATGGAGAATAATCGCCAATATTGAGTTAATAAACCATGAAAACGGGGGATACAGAACCGATCAAACTGTAGATAAGCCCAAGGACGAAAATTCAACCGAGATGAAAGACTGACAGGATCAGAGCTAGCCAAAAAACTGCAATTTAGCTGCATATGTTCACAATGCTGGCATTTAGTTATTTAATGCAAGTGTATGACTCAAAATTTCAGCAAATGTGAGGCAAAGCAGTAAATATGAATGCTGCATCAAGATCAAGGTACTGGACGATTTGGCGAATTAATCTCACTAATCAACAAGTAGGATACAAACAGTGTGACCTGTCTCAAGCACGGGATTTTTTCCAGCAACAAGTTGATCATTGCCAAAATGATGACATCCAATCTATCCTGCTAGGGAATTTTTATACCAATCATCTGGGGGAGAAGGATTTGATCAATCGTGGACTAGCTGGTTTGTGTCTGCGGTGCTATGTTTCCTACCCGATTCTGAAAGCCTGTCAAAAAATTGATAGTCTCTTCAGTGGTGAAAAATCTTTCAGCTATCAAGATTTATTAAGCTGTGTACTAGATGATGATGGCAACAAATTAGTTATTTTGGATAGCGATCGCAAAACTCAATTAGTCATAGATGAGCATGGTGTTCCTCAGACAAAAACTTATAAATTGTTTACAGTGGAAGTCTTACGCAAATTTAAGCATGACTCTCAATCAAGTATGAGTCTAGATAATTGGACGTATTTGCAAACTAAACAAAATCCAGAACTGAGAAAGTTTTTATCAGAATTTGGTTTTCAGTATCATAGTGATTGGTCATTATTAAACCGAGTTAGATCCAAGCAACTACAAATTTTAACTCAGCGATCGCGCCAACTAATAACGGTATTTCATGCTGTCTATCGAAGAGATAGACGTGAAAGAAGACAGATAGAAGTGGGAAAATGTCCAGACCCGACTATTTCCCAGTTGCAGGAAATGCTGACGCGCTTGCAAGAACATGACATCATAATCAAGACTACAGATGAGTTGAAGCAAGAACTCAAACAAGTAGGAAACCAACTGCGACAATATGACGTTTGGAGTTACAGAGAACCTCTCGAAATTCCAGATCAGGATACTGGGATACATAAACCCAGAAAAGATTTACCCACAGTTTCTTACGATGAATCGCATTTAGAAGAACAGGAAATAATAGAATTTCTACATCAACAATTTAAATTAATTTTGTCTGATGCGATCGCACAAGAAATTAGTAAGACAATTGCCAAGTTAAAAACCAGTAGAAGTTATGCTCCGCTAGCTCACAAGTATCTTCCTGGTTTACAACTATATTACTGTGAGTGTAGGACTTTGAAGGACATTGTAGAGCTTTTGTCCATGACAAGTTGGGATCAAACACGACGAATATTAAATCCTGGTGAACTGTTGAGTAAGGTACGTACATTAACGGTACAGAAACTTCTCGATACTGTTTTAGAAAAAGCTCATACTAAAGGTTTAACCTCAATTCCTCCCGAACCCGAATACCTGAAAACCTTGGCTGAACAAATAGAAAATTTTGTCGATGTAGAAGTATTTATAGAAGCAGGAGAAGAAATTAGAGCCAGCAAAAACCGTTCCCTTGATAGTTTATATGCTCAAAAACTTCGGAATTACTTGCAAACCCAATCTAGGCAAAATTAAGTTTTTAGCTCTCACTGAAACTCGATAATTTTGTGCTTCATACGGACAAAAACTGCTGTATTTTCTGTCGCATAGATATTTAATTTAATTGAAATAGAGTAGAAAAATAATGATTAATAATCATGAGAATACCAATAATTTGAGATTATTATTACCAGAATTAATTTGGTTAGAACCAGAACATTTTTATTCAGCAAGAAACGTCAGTCAGCAGGTAGTTGGTGAATTAAAACAGTGGGAAACATATTTAAATGCACTAGCATCACTAGGATTTGCTAAATGGCTCAAAGAACACCTACCTGAGCAACCCATCAATCGGAGCAATCAGATTATTGATACTTTTACTCATATCCAAGTAGGTGAATTTAAATTTTGTTTAATCGTTACTGAAAATCTACTAGATGAATTAATAAACATACCTGAAGATAATATTATTAAGCCGGAAGCGTGCGCTCATTTATATGTCGTCATTGAAATATTAGAAGAGCAAGCAGAACTGATTATTCGAGGTATTTTACGTTACGACCAACTCGTTGGTTATCGAGATAAGATGAATTTAAAACCAAGGAATAGTTGTTATCAACTACCACTAGCAGAATTTGATCCAGAGCCAAATCATATTTTATTTTACTGCCGTTTTTTAGATGCTAATGCGATTCCCTTACCTGTGTTAACGACTGTCAACAACGAAGATAATTCAATGCAATCTTTGCCTCAAACTAAAACTAAATTGAGCCAATGGTTGCGGGGGATTTTCCTCGATGAATGGCAGTCAATTGCTGCACTGATTAATCTTGATACTAATTTAGCTTTGAATACCAGAAATAATGCTGATAGTATCAAACGAGGTAAAATTATTAACTTAGGAATGCAACTTGGTAACTATCCTGTTGTCATGTTGGTAAATATTAAAGAAGAGGCTGAAGAAAAATTGCGTGTATTAATCCAGTTGCATCCAAGGGGAGAAACAAAATTTTTACAGCCTAATCTCAAGCTAACTTTACTATCAAAAGCGGGAAAATCACTGTGTGAAGTTATATCTAGAAGTCAAGATAGTTACATTCAAATTAATCCTTTTCAAGGAGAAAAAGGTAAACAGTTTAGTATTGAGGTCAGCTTAGACAATATCACAATTAAAGAAGATTTTGAATTATAGGATAAATTGACTCGCGTCGGTTTTCTTCAAATTATCGAGTTCGATAGCTTGGATGACCTTTTGACGGAGGTCGTAACTGTAGGGTTTGGGCATATGTATAGCGCTACTGATAGTTGATGCTTAAATTACCTTGGCGGTTGCTATACCTCTGCGTTAACCTCAGCGCCCCTCTGCGTTAAAAAAAGGGGAGAGCTGTTAGCCCACCCCTCAAAAACTTAAGAGAATATTTCGTTGCTAATTAACCCAACAAAGCCTTAGCCTTAGCCAAAACATTATCAACACTAAAGCCAAACTTCTCCATACAAACACCACCAGGAGCCGAAGCACCAAAAGTATCGATACTAACAGTATCACCTTCACTACCAACATACTTGTGCCAGCCGAAACTAGCAGCAGCTTCTACAGACAAACGCTTGGTAACAGCTTTAGGTAGAACAGACTCCTTATAAGCCGCATCTTGCGCGTCAAATAAATCACTCGAAGGCATAGAGACAACCCGAACCTTCTTACCTTCGGCTGTCAATTTCTCCCCTGCGGTGACACAAAGGCTTAACTCTGAACCAGTACCAATCAAGATGATATCGGGAGTACCTTGGCAATCTACCACAGTGTAACCACCCTGAGCCACCTTCTCAACTGATGTACCTGCCAAGTTGGGGACAGCTTGACGTGTGAAGGCTAACAGAGAAGGAGCGTTTTCCTTAGCCTTGGTAATTGCCACTTTGTACGCGCCAGAGCATTCGTTACCGTCTGCGGGACGAAATACAGTCAGGTTAGGAATAGCACGCAAGGAAGCCAGAGTTTCTATTGGTTGGTGGGTGGGGCCATCTTCGCCTTGTCCGATGGAGTCGTGAGTCATTACCCAAATTGTGCCAACTTGAGACAAAGCAGATAAACGGATAGCAGCCCGCATATAATCTGTAAAAATCAAGAAGGTAGCACCGTAGGGAATTAATCCCGAACCATGCAGTGCCATACCATTACAGATAGCACCCATACCGTGTTCCCGGACACCAAAGTGGATGTTGGGGTTTTGGTATGCTCCTTTTTGGAAGTCGCCCTTGCCCTTGATTTCAGTTAAATTGGAGTGAGTCAAGTCAGCAGATCCACCGATTAACTCTGGTAAAACTGCTGCTAATTTATTGAGACAGTTTTCTGAGTGTTTACGGGTGGGAAGTCCTTTATCTTCGGGGGTGTAGCTAGGTAAGACTTTATCCCAACCGTCGGGCAGTTTAGCACTGAGGTAACGTTCAAATTCCGCCGCTTCTTGGGGATATTTGGCTTTGTAGTCGGCAAATGTCTTGTTCCACTCAGCTTCGTAGCTTGCGCCACGTTCTACTGCTTTGCGTGTGTGGTCGAGAGCATTTTGAGGAACTACGAAAGGCTCGTGTTCCCAGTTGAGTTGTTTCCGAGTTAAGGCAATTTCGTCTGCACCCAGAGCCGCACCGTGAATACCAGCAGTGTTTTGTTTGTTGGGTGAACCATAACCGATGGTGGTTGTCACCTTAATCATGGTGGGCTTGTCGGTGACAGCTTTGGCTGCTTCAATTGCTTTGGCAATGGAATCTAAATCGGTGTTACCATCGGCAACGTGCAGGACGTGCCAGCCATAAGCTTCAAAACGCTTAGAAACATCTTCGGTGAATGCTACATCTGTAGAACCATCGATGGAGATGTGGTTGTCGTCGTACAGAGCAATTAGTTTGCCTAATCCCAAGTGACCTGCGAAGGAAGCAGCTTCACCAGAAATACCTTCCATGTTACAACCATCACCTAGAATTACATAAGTGTAATGGTCAACAATTTTGGCATCTGGTTTGTTGTATTTGGCTGCTAGATGGGCTTCTGCCATTGCTAAACCAACTCCGTTAGCAATACCTTGTCCCAAGGGGCCAGTTGTAACTTCTACACCGGGGGTTTCAAAGTTTTCTGGGTGTCCTGGGGTCTTAGACCCCCATTGACGGAATTGCTTGATATCTTCTATGGTGACGCTATCGTAACCTGTCAAATAAAGCAGGGCGTACAACAACATGGAACCATGACCAGCAGACAAGACAAAGCGATCGCGGTTGAACCACTTGGGATTTTTGGGATTAAACCGCATAAAGCGATCCCAGAGGACAAAAGCCATAGGAGCTGCGCCCATTGGCAGTCCTGGGTGTCCTGATTTAGCTTTTTCTACGGCATCAACTGCCAAAAAGCGAATCGAATTAATACAAAGTTCTTCGAGGGATTGGGTTGCAACAGCCATAATCTCTTATTCTTAACGACAGGTTAACACTCTTGGAGCTTTTTTCTAACTGGGGTTGTTCTGCACAGTTAGCAGTTAGCAGTTAACAGTTAACAGTTAAAGGTTATCAGTTTTCTTCACTCAACTTGGTAACTGAATCACTGATTGAATTTTCCCCATAGTATCTTTATCATCCCATTCCCCATTTTGATGGACAAGCGGGATCTGCAGAGTAGAGAATTTTAGGCGTACTTCTTAAAGGCTAGTGTGACATTATGACCACCAAAGCCAAAGGAGTTGGATAAGGCGATCGCCACTTTTTGAGGGCGGCTAGTATTAGCTACGTAATCTAAATCACACTCTGGATCAGGATTTTCTAGATTGATCGTGGGGGGAATTTGGTCATGTGCGATCGCTAACACTGTGGCGACTGCTTCAATACCACCCGAACCGCCCAAAAGATGTCCTGTCATCGATTTGGTGGAACTAACAGCGATTTTATAGGCGTGTTCGCCCAAAGCTGTTTTCATCGCCGCAGTTTCCGTGGAATCATTGGCTGGGGTGCTAGTGCCATGAGCATTAATGTAGCTCACCATGTCTGGAGTTATTCCTCCATCCTTGAGAGCCAATTGGATAGCTCTAGCCGCACCTGATCCACCAGGGACTGGGGCGGTCATATGGTAAGCATCACAGGTCATACCATAGCCGACCATTTCCGCATAAATACGAGCGCCACGACTGAGGGCGTGTTCTAATTCTTCTAGTACGAGAATTCCCCCACCTTCACCCATGACAAATCCATCGCGATCGCGGTCGAAAGGACGGCAAGCGTGAGCCGGGTCATCATTGCGAGTTGAAAGCGCTCGTGCTGCGGCAAAACCAGCTAAACCCAGAGGTGTAATTGCTGCCTCACAGCCCCCGCAAATCATCGCCTGAGCATAACCATTTTGAATCAGACGGAAGGCATCCCCAATGGCGTTAGAACCTGCGGCGCAGGCTGTCACAGCACAGGAATTAGGCCCTTTAGCACCGATGTGAATTGCTGTTAATCCCGCCGCCATATTGGCGATCATCATCGGTATCATGAATGGACTACAGCGATCAGGTCCACGGTTAAGGTAGATTGTTTGCTGGTCTTCCAACACCTTCAATCCACCAATACCCGAACCAATCATCACTCCTACCTGTTCGGCATTGAGTTCATTAATGACTAACTTGGCATCAGCAACAGCTTGTTTGGCTGCTGATACCCCAAATTGGGCAAACCGATCCATACGCTTGGCTTCTTTGCGATCCATGTAAGCGAGGGCATCGAAGTTTTTGACTTCCCCAGCAATGCGACAATCATGGCTAGCCGCATCAAAATGTGTGATGTTGCCAATGCCATTGCGTCCGCTTAACAAACCTTGCCAATATTCATCTGGTGTATTACCAATCGGTGTAATCGCGCCAACACCAGTTACAACAACGCGTTTACGTTTATAGTCTGTCATTTCTTAGTTAAAATTGGCTCCAAAGCTGCAAATAAAGGAACTGGGGACTGGGAAGCAGGTATGGTAACAAACCCGATAATAGTTAATTAAGAAGATTTGTATCTATATTCAATTATTCCCAGTACTTAATCCCCAATCCCTGTTTAGGCGGATGCAGCAACTTTATCTTTGATGTAATCCACCGCTTCTTGAACCGTCGTAATTTTTTCGGCGGCTTCATCGGGAATTTCGATATCAAATTCTTCTTCCAATGCCATAACTAATTCAACGGTATCTAGGGAATCAGCCCCCAGATCATTGGCGAAATTAGCTTCTGGTGTAATTTTGTCTTCGTCTTCACTCATGAGTTGCTCCTTAACAATTGTCTTGACCTTTTCAAAAATAATGTCTGCTTCATTCATACGATAAACGTCCTTGACCGGTTGCTATTATGCGCTCTTGATGGGCGATGTGTTTTTGAGCATATACATCTTATCTGAAAGAGCGATCGCCCGTATACTACCAAGGGCTTTTCCTTAAGAAAAACTTAACTCTAAAGGACACACTTAGGCTCTGTACCTAAGATAACAGTTCCACTACTCAAAAAGAATTTGGATACCAGGACACACCAGGCGATCGCATACAATTAGTTTGACACTCCTCGACCTAAAGGTACGAGGATTCTTGCTTCACAGGGATTCCAATGAATTTACCCTCAGCAAGCATCTTGACCGTATGCCCTACGGCTGCAAGTCCGCGAATTGCGACTACTTGAGCAGCTGCAACATCTCTATCAGTTGTATAGCCGCAATTTGAGCAAACATGAATACGTTGAGAAAGTTCTTTCTTTCCTGTCTCAACTCCGCAGTGGGGACAGATTTGGCTTGTTTTCCGTGCATCTACTTTTTGAAAATAGACATCACGTTTAAAACAAGTTTGTTCGAGGATATTAAAGAATTTTCCGAATCCAGCATCCAAGCAATGCTTACCCAGCATTCCACGGGACAAACCAACTAAATTTAAATCCTCAACAAACACCATCCCGGCGCTGTCACAAATTTGGTGAGACAGTTTTCTGTGCCAGTCTTTACGACAATTAGCAACGTACTCATGCAATGAAGCCACTTTCTTTTGTGCTTTTTTCCAATTGTTCGAGCCTAATCGTTTTTTGGAAACACGCTGTTGCAGCAATTTCAGCTTGCGTAAGTCCCAAGGGGACACGCTTCGCGAACGGCATCTACAAAAAACCTCGGACGCTTGACTAAAAGACCATTAGAAGTTGCAATAAAATTTGTTAATCCAACATCTATTCCTACTGCTTCCCCGTGTGGCATGGGTTGGGGTAGACTAATATCCCACTGGATAGTTAACATTACGTACCATCCAGAAACACGCTTGACTACACGTGCTTGTTTCATCCCTCCCCCATCTGGGATTGAACGGGATTGTCGGAATTTAACCCAACCAATCACAGGTAGGTTAATTCTCCCACCACTTAATTTATCCCCCTTCATTTGCCAGAAGACAAAACTACGCATCTTTCCAGATTTTTTAAATCTAGGAAATCCATGATTTTGTTCCCACATACTTGTGAATGCGTTTTCAACTCGTTTTAACGTTTGTTGCAATACCTGAGATTGTACTGATTTTAGATCAGGATTAGCCCTTTTGGCTTCGGTTAATGATTTGCATTGACTAGCGTAGGTGGGACGGGGAGTCTCAGCAGAAATGATGTATTATGAAAAAACGAACCACGAAGGACACAAAGGACACGAAGTTAAGAGGGTTTCAGAGAGTTCTTGCGTAAGTCCTAATTATTTTTAACTATCGCTATAATGAAAGATAAATTAAATGCTCAAATAAAAAGCCTTCCTAGAAGGACGGGGAACCTTAAACCCACTATTTTCGGTAAATATCTCTAATTACCAATTCTGACTAAATTTTTCGTGAATGTCCAATTAATACATACACTTTTATCAGCGTCCTGAGCGAGAAATGATTAAACAGTTATCATCAGGGGTAACTGCCTTTATCCCAAAATATTTATATGCTAAGTCAGACGCTAAAATACGCTTATTACCCCGGCTGTGTGGCTCAAGGAGCTTGCCGAGAGCTTTATATATCAACTCAAGCTTTAACTCAAGCATTGGGTATTGAACTAATTGAACTGAAAAAAGCTGCTTGTTGCGGTTCAGGCACATTTAAAGAAGATTCCCAATTACTCGAAGATACTGTCAACGCCAGAAATATAGCTTTAGCAGAAGAATTAAATCTACCTTTACTTACCCATTGCAGCACTTGTCAGGGTGTAATTGGTCATGTCAACGAAAACCTGAAACAATGCCAAACAAACAACCCTGGCTATGTGGAACAAGTAAATGGCTTATTGCAAAAAGAAGGGTGTTCACCTTATCGTGGCAGTAGCGAAGTTAAACATATTCTCTATGCGCTGCTCACAGATTATGGTTTAGAGGAAATTACCAAACGTGTCACACGTAAGTTAACAGGATTAAAATGCGCCGCTTTTTATGGCTGCTATCTCCTGCGCGCTCAAAAGTATATGCCCTATGATGACCCCTTCCACCCCGAAGGTATGGAAAATATGTTTCGGGCGGTAGGCGCAACCCCAATTTATTACCGTGGTCGGACTCAATGTTGCGGCTGGCCTCTTTCTAGTTACGCCACTAACGAATCTTTTCAAATGGCTGGGATGCACATTCAAGATGCTTTAGCTAACGGTGCTGACTGTATAGTTACTCCTTGTCCTTTGTGTCATCTGAATTTAGATTCTCGTCAGCCAGAAGTAGAAAAGGTGATTTCGCAACGGCTAGGTTTACCAATTCTGCATTTACCGCAGTTGATTGCTTTGGCTTTAGGAGTTAGCCCCAAGGAACTTGGTTTAGACCGTCACATTGTTTCTACCCAGCCAGTGTTAGAAAAATTAGGAATTAGTTATTAGTCATTGGTCATTGGTCATTGGTCATTGGGAAGTACCGTCTTCTCTCCCCTGCTCCCTGCTCCGGTGCTCCCCTGCCTCTTCTAATCCCCACTCACTTTTTCCCTAGTTGGCGTTGTAATTGCCTGAAGGTTTGATACATTTCCGGTAGGCGATGATATATAGCAGATGCTTTGAGATATAGTTTGTGAGGTACTGCGGGCATCCCGGAGACAATTTCTCCTGGTGCAACATCATTATGGATTCCGGCTTGAGCAGAGGCGATCGCACCATCACCAATTTTTACTTGATTGGAAACTCCTGACTGTCCCGCTAAAATGACGCGATTCCCGACTTTCACCCCTCCCGCTAGTCCTGCCTGACCTGCTATAGCACAACTAGTCCCAATTTGGCAACCATGTCCTATTTGTACCATATTGTCAATTATTGTATGACTACCTATGCGTGTTTCGCCTACTGCTGGGCGGTCAATGGCACTGTTACAGCCAACTTCTACATGATCTTCTAAGACTGTATAGCCAGATTGTTCCATTTTCAGCCAGCCAGTGCGGGTAGGCACAAAACCAAAGCCTTCGGCACCGATGACAGTCCCACTGTGAATTACGCAATCGCTACCAATGCGGGTACGTTCATGAATGGTGCAGTTAGCGTGTAAAGTAGTGCGATCGCCTATTTTAGCATCGGGATAAATGACTACATTAGGATGAATAACTGCACGGTTGCCAATTTCCACATCTTGCTGTATTACAGCATGGGGACCAATGTAAACATCATTACCGATTTTGGCTGTGGGATGAATTACCGCAGTAGCATGAATTTCTGGTGCCGGGTGGTATGGTTTATAGAACAGTGCGATCGCTTGGGCAAACAACAGGCGCGGATCTGGCGTGGCTATCCAGGCGATACCGCGTTCTTGCGCTTGTGACTGTAATGTTTTATCTTGGGGCAGAATTAAAGCACTGGCGTTTGTCTGGCTGACAAGAGATGCAAATTTTGCCCCTTCTACGTAACTTAGATGAGTCAGTGTAGCTTCATCTAAGGCAGCTAAACCTGTAATTTCTGGGTCTTGATCTTGGCTAGTGCTGAGGCTATTATCTGTGGCGGCTTCGCCCAGTCTAATGATAATTTCGCTAAATTTCATCTTGTTTTCCGCGAGATAGCCCAGGTTCAGGAAAGCAACCTGGGGAAGAATGTTTTTTTACCTATTACCTGATTAACCCAGAATCCCACCCGCTTTTAGCCGTGGAAGTGTGAATCTGAACCATAGGCAATGCGGAGACTTTGGACTAAAATCACCAGAGAGGCGATCGCCATCAGACCACCCCAAAACCAGTAAGGTAAAATTAAATACTTTTGCATTTGCCCAGTATCAGAAAGTCCTAAAGGTCCTGCACTGTAGCTAAATAAATAATTGAGTTGGTGGTAAACACTCACACAAGCTTGTACACCCAGAAATTGAATGACAAACCCCTGCATCCACTGGGGCGCTTTCAGGGAAATACCCAAAATAATTATACCGAGTATGGGAATCGCCAGCAATCCAAACCAAGAACGTACCCAAACTAATGTTGAAAATAATAAAAAACCTCCCAGTATCTTTAAACTCAGTCCAGCTGTTTTAAAACTACGAGAAGCCAGAATCAAACCTGCACCGGCAATAGCTGGCCCCATTGGACCAGAGGCGGCGACTAAAGCCGGGCCAATAGGCCATAGAGCTTGTGAAATGCCATAAGTAGCAACGCCGGAGCCATTACTAAAAATTTGTAATTGATGAAAGCGTCCCCCTAAGAGCAGAGCCATCAAACCGTGACCCATTTCATGGAACCAAGTTGCCAAGATACTAAAAGGGTATAAAATATAATCGCCTCCTGGAACTTGCCACAATACAATAGTGGCGATCGCTGCTGATATTAGCCAAGTTAGCCCCATACGTTCAACTGCTGGCGGAGCAAGTCTTGTCCACCGTGGTTGAAAATCTTTTCCTGGTTCCCTCATAGGTTACTTCCCTGAACGTAATTACTCCAAATAATGGAGTGTACTTTCATCTATCCTAGTGTACTTATAGATGTAGTACAATTGCTAAATAATACAGCCGTTTGCACCCTGATAGGAAAGCGGTGGGGTAAAGCGCTACAAAGAACGAAATAGGTATCCGTCGCCGGTTTGATGTGGATAATTTGTTCATCCTCCAAGATAGATGATAGAGGCTGCTGGAGGATGGCAAGAATCAGTTAAGCAAGTTGAAAGAGAAACGTGACCAAATCTCCCTTACCCAGACTGATGCGATCGCCTGGTCTGAGGCGGTGTCTGTTCCCTGGTAATAACGGCGAGTTATTAATATAAGTGCCATTGGAACTGCCCACATCTTCTATGTAGTGAGAATCTCCCTCAACCCGAATATCTGCGTGTATCCGTGAGACAATTTCCGAATTGGAAAAGCCGGAAACATCGATATCTGGGGGAATCCGGTCATTGGGTTTACCGATGTGAATCACAGAAAGAGCTTGGGGTAATTCAATCTCGCGATCGCTTTGGACGTGGAATAACCGTGCCATTACCTGCTGCAATTGCGTCATAGAAGCAGATGGGACGGGAGTTGCTTCCACAGCCACAGGTGCTGGTTCTGGTTCTGGTGCGGGCGGTTCCACAGCCACAGGGGGCGCGGGTTCTGGTTCTGGTTCTGGTTCTGGTGCGGGCGCTTCCACAGCCACAGGGGGCGCGGGTTCTGGTTCTGGTGCTGGTGCGGGCGTTTCCACAGCCACAGGGGGCGCAGGTGCTGCTGCTGGAGCTTCTGCGGGCTGCACTGAAATTGCTGTTGGCGGTAGGGGTGCAGCAGCCGGCTGATTGGCATTGGGGTCTGAGTTAATTCCCAAAGCATCAGGTTGTAAAAGTTCTAAAATCGGATCAGGTTCAACTAACTGTGGTACTTCTACTGGGATGTCAGGCGCAACGGTTGCTACAGATGTGGCAGCAGCAGGTGCAACATTTGAGTGCAGGTTAAAACCACATTGACCGCAGAAAGCAGCATCTGCTTGGACAGTTGCGCCGCAATTGGGACAGTTACTAGTTGTTGGTAACGGCGTATAACAAGCTTCACACTGGACAGCGCCGTCTGGGTTGGGGTGATTGCAATTAGGACAGACGATCATCAATTTAAGCCTTTGTTCAAGATCATCGTAAAATCATATTGGCTAGCAGAGAAAACTCTGTAACCACTTGTGCTGTGAGACTGTGCTACAAAGAAAAGTTGCTCCGAAATTTAACCAGTTCTCAGCACCTGCATTAGCAAGGCTAAGAACAAGCTGAAATCCCCCGCCAAGGAGAAATTCGCTCAGGGGATAACTCTAACTTCCGATTTTAAGCCGGGAGTTCCGAACCTGCTGCGGTATCGAGTAACCACGAAAGTTCGCCTTGGGGTTGAATCAAGCGGGATGGATAGGTGAAGTCATCTGCTTCAGGCGCGAAGACTTGAGCTAGAGCTGGTCGTTTATTAGCACCAGCAACCACAAAAATAACACTGCGAGCCGCGTTAATGAATGGGTATGTGAAGGTTATGCGGGGGTTTCCGTCTTTGTTACCCACAGTAATCAGCCGATCTTGTACCTTTAAAGCTTCCGTGTGAGGAAACAAAGATGCTGTATGTGCATCATCACCCATTCCTAGCAATATTACATCCAAGGGGGGAAACTCGTTGGGGTCAGAGTTAAAAAATTCTCGCAGATGCTGTTCGTATTTGGCGGCTGATACGGCTGGCTCTCCTTCCAAAGTTGGTACAGAGTGAATGTTAGCGGCTGGGATATCAATCCGATCTAACCACGCCCGCCGCGCCATCAGTTCATTGCTATCGGGATGGTCGGGTGGTACATAACGTTCATCTCCCCAAAAGATATGAATTTTATCCCAAGGCAGTTTTTGGTTAGCGATCGCCTCGTACAATGGTTTAGGTGTACTACCTCCAGCTAAGGCGATGGTAAATTGTCCCCGTTGCTCAATGGCGGTTGACAATTGGGAAAGAATCAACTCTAGCGATCGCGCCACTAGCGCTGAAATATCTGGGAGAACTTCAACCTTTTTATTCATGGTTTCATCATCATATTGCCGACTTCCAGCAATACCATACCGAACTTATGACTATTCCCCTTTTTAACTTTTGAAACTTTTAACATGATGACTTAACCGAGAACTAGGATACAAGGGTTAATTAACAGATGCATCGCGTATCTAGCTACTCGCCCACCAACAGATGTTCCCAACCGGCGATCGCCTCTCTCTGAGCGATTAACAATTGCTGGATGCCTTTTTCGGCAAAATCTAGTAGCTGATTTAACTGAGTCCGGCTATAACTTCCTTCTTCTGCCGTTCCTTGGATTTCAATTATACCCAGGTTTTGATTCATCACTACGTTGAAATCTACTGCTGCACCGACATCCTCAATATAGTTTAAATCTAAATAAGGCTCGCCTTGCAATAAACCCACAGATATGGCTGCTACTTGCCCACATAAAGGCGATCGCTCTAACACACCCGAATGCAATAATTGACCAACTGCATGAGCTAACGCCACAAACCCCCCTGTAATCGCGGCGGTTCTAGTCCCCGCATCTGCTTGTAATACGTCAGCGTCTACAGTTAGTGTTCGTTCCCCCAACGCCTCAAAATCAATAGCTGCTCGTAAGCTACGTCCAATTAAACGTTGAATTTCTTGAGTTCGTCCAGACAACTTTAACAATTCCCGTGGTTGGCGTTCTTGTGTGGATGAAGGTAACATTCGATACTCAGATGTTAACCAACCTTTGCCAGTTCCTGCTAAAAATTTCGGTACTCCCTCACTTACACTGACAGTACAAAGTATCTGGGTGTCTCCAAACTTTGTCAGGACTGAACCGGGCGCAAAGCGGGTAAAACCCGCGTGAAAACTGATGGGACGGAGTTCATAAGGTTGCCTACCATCGGGACGCTGCCAAACCATGAGAGTTGCCTCAGAAATTTTATACAGAAGTAAACTGCCTTCAGGTTACCAGATACCGTCTTACATGGTGAAAATCTGCGTGTATGTCCCGCGAAAATGTAATTTTTACCGATTTGAGGTGACAGGGAGGCTCTTGAACGAAGCCAAATCCTGTTTTCCGGTGAGAAGTATCAGTTTTATCCAGATCCCCCCTTACCCCCCTTAATAAGGGGGGGGAAAATTAATCAAAGTCCCCCTTTTTAAGGGGGATTTAGGGGGATCTACAAGTGTTTTATGCAACACGAAAAAGTTTTCAGACATCCTCTAACTGCTAAATAAAGTCCTAATATAGTAATCCGGTTTGATTTCTGCATTTATTTGCGTAGGTAGGGAGTGGGGAGTGGGGAGTGGGGAGTAGGGAAAAACCTTTTTGTGTTATACCGAGATTGTTCAAAAATCAAATAGGAGTCCTATATTATTGAGTATTTCAAAAAAGAAAGATTAGCCGCATTAGTCACCATAATTTTACCCCCGTTCATAAAATCCTCTCTGCAATAGAGTTTTCAGTCGGATACTTTCAAGCTCTAAAACTTTCATTGCAAGGTGGCGATCGCCCTCTAGTAAATCATCAAATGCCTGTACCGGAATGGCTAAGATACGGGTTATTTCGGCTTTAGCCATAATAGTTCCCATAAGATTTGTATGGCTTAAAACTTCTAATTCATCAAGGATACAACCTGGTAATAAACAGTAAACAAATTCAGTACCATCGGCTCGTTTAGTAACAATTTCAACACTTCCTTCTATGAGTAATAGGAGTTCACGGCAAGTATCCCCCGATTCGGTAATATTTTCATCAAGGAAAAAGATTTTTACATCAGCCCGATAGGCTAATTCAATCAATGTCTGACTATCCAAAGACGCAAAAAAATCACTGTTAAAGAGATAAACAATGCGTTCAAAAATCGGTAAATGGGATAGTCTTAATTCGCCCTTGTATTTTGTTAATCGGGGGATAATTTCTTGTAATAAAGTGTGGTGTTCGCCGTCAGACTGCGGCATAATTTGCTCGGCTAAAGTAATCCCTCGTTTGGGATAAAACTGTTGTAATAAATAGAGGCAAACTGTTTTGATCAGAACATTCGGTTCTGTGATCAGGGTTTCCAAGGTATCAATAAATGTGCTGAGGGGTAACTCTAAAGAACAATAAGCAGATTGGGGCGGTTGTGCTAAGGTATGCAAAATCTCAGGGGTTAAACGATGCTGCCAACCTGCTGCTTTATCCATCAAAATACCTTTTAAAACAGTGGGTAATAAACTTCCTAATACTTGGGCTATCGGTAAACTTTCAGCTAAATCAAGCTGTTCTAAACGATGCAATAGATCTGTGAATAATAATTCTGTTTCTTGACGAAGGACACCGCGTAAAAGGGAAATAATCGGACGAAATTCGGCAGCAAAGGGTTGATTTAATGCATGATAGGAATTGACTAATTTTTCTAATCTTTCGAGGTAGAGCTTGGCTTGTTGTTTCAGAATTTCAGGGGAAGGTTTTTCTTCACCCCTGATTTCTGGCTCACCCGTCATCGGATCAATCATGACATTATTTTCTAAATTGCTCCCAATCATTTTTTGGATGGTGATTAATCGCACTAAGGATTGATGATAGCCAGAAACACGCACTGAATTTTCAATATCGCGTTGACGATTGGGATCTAATAATGTCGGATCTTCAATGCCAACCTCGACTAAAATTTGTTCATGTTCTCGATCATTAATGCCTAATTCAGTGCGTAATTGCCATAAAACTTCGAGACTATTGGCAGAATTGACATAACCTTCCTCTAGGGCTTCCCGCAAAACACCTTTATATGCATTGCATTTTTCCTTACTAAAACCAGGTAAAAGTTTAGCAATAACATAAACTTCATAGGGATTTAGATCGTCAATATCCCGCCCTGAAAAGTAACTGTCAATTGGGAAGTTCATCTTGATTAATTGTTTACGGAATCGTCCAGCTAATCCTTCACGGGCATATAGTTCCGGTTCCCGTTTGAGGACACGCATTAACCAAAAGGAACTGACCACAACGATTAAAATATCAAAGGCTTCTTGGGCATAATTTGGCAACAGACAAATAAAAGGACGACCGCCAAAAATAAAAAATAAATTGAAGGCGAGGAAAGTACAAATGCTAAATAAATGATGACGAATAAAAGGGAGTTTATTTTTCTTGTTTCTGAGATTTAAATAATAGCGATAAACTTTTTCACCAACTAAACCGAGGACATAGCCCCAAGCGGTAAATAAACCGAGGGTAATAGGTACAGCCAATAATTTGGGGATAGGAATTACTTGACCATAAAGATACCAACCTGCTGAAAAAAGGTGTTCAAGTGTGTCCCCTTCAATTGCCCATGCGCCGGAAAAATAATAATCCCAATTCCCAGCATAGAGGTAATAATAGAAGAAATAGCCGACGAATAGCCCGAAATAAGAATAATAAATAAATTGAATTTGTGGTTTTTCTAAGCCTTCCCAATAAGAACCTTCGGCATCAATATCAATGCAGGGTTTTTGACAAGCAACACAGGCACTTTTTTCTTTATTATCTTCTACAACAACTCGACACATAGATTGAGTAATTGGGGTTTCGCTCATGTGGGCTTTACTGGTAAATAATCCCATCGGTTCTGCATAGATTTTTTGTACGGGAGTCATTGGACAAAAATAGTTACACCATGTTTTGCCACCATATAAATAACCGACTGTAATGGCAGCAATAATTGTTATGGTTAGCCATAGACCTAAAAATAGGCGATCGCTGTTAATAAATAGAATCCGAAAACATAATCCAATGAATAATAAACCAAATTGAAGATAGAGATAATTGCGACCGAGCCAAGAATTGGGTTTGATTTTTGGGATTTGGTAACGGACTTTGCCAGATTTTGCATCAGTGCGTTTAAATTTTCTTTGCCACCCTAAAGCATGGGGAATTTGGGATAGAAAAGAAAGAGGACAAATACGTCGCCAAAGTTCATGTCCAAAGACTAATAAAATAAAAATGCTACTAGGAACAATCATTCCCCAAAATATGGGTGCGCCCAGGGCATAGGGTTTTAATTCTAAACAATTATTTTGAATGGCAATACATTCTTCTGGGCGAATGCGAAAGGGACTCCACGTTCGTTCTGGTGCGGTTAAAAATGGGGAAATAGGATCATAAAATAATGAGGCAATGAGTAATAACCAACCGCAGGTTAAAACCCAACTGATGTTATGCATAGCTCGTTCGGGAATACGGGAAAACATAACATTATGGTCTAGTGAGTGATGATCAACAAATTCTTTTTTGTTAGGAAAGCGAATCTTGGCGCAAGGTTTAACACTTTTGCCTATTTTATCATGATTTCATCATTTTTCCCAGAGAGCGACTTTCTACAGATTGCCGTGAGGCACTTGGGTTTTTATACAGGTTAATTACCGTTACTGTGAAAATTATTTTACAACAAAGTCACCGAGGCGGAAACCCTGGTAGAGTAAGTGACTAGGATGAATGTAGAATGCCCGACCCTTTAGGGCGGGGAGTGTCAATTAAACAGAGGTAAAACGTGCTTAAGAATGATAAATGGATTATCGAACAAGCCAAACTAGGGATGATTTCTCCATTTGAAAGTTCCCTAGTGCGCCAGGTTGAACACAGGCGAGTTATTAGTTACGGTTTGTCTAGCTACGGCTATGATTTGAGATTAGCTCCCACAGATTTTCGGATTTTTAGACATATTCCCGGTACAGTTGTCAATCCCAAGCGGTTTAACCCTGACAACCTAGAATCTATTGCACTGCAAACCGATGAAGATGGAGCGTTTTTCATTATTCCCGCAAATTCATATGCTTTAGGTGTCTCGCTGGAACGATTGCGGATTCCTGCGAACATTACAGTTATTTGTATTGGAAAATCAACAATGGCGCGTTGCGGTATTATTGCCAACATAACTCCTGCGGAAGCTTCATGGGAAGGGTTCTTGACTTTGGAGTTCAGCAATGCTTCTAGTGCAGACTGTCGCGTCTACGCTAATGAGGGTGTGTTGCAGCTGCTCTTTTTAGAAGGGGAACCATGTCAAACAACTTACGCAGAGCGCTTTGGAAAGTATCAAAATCAACCACAAACTGTCACCATTGCCAAGGTTTAGAAGTCATCCAATTTTGGATTTTGGATTTTGGATTTTGGATTTTGGATTAATTTCACAAATAAATCTGGGGTCTTGAAGCACTTTGGATTTTGGATTTTGGATTTTGGATTAATTTCACAAATAAATCTGGGGTCTTGAAGCACTTTGGATTTTGGATTTTGGATTTTGGATTAATTTCACAAATAAATCTGGGGTCTTGAAGCACTTTAGAAATATTGCTCAAAAAAGGAGGAATTGCTGCTGAATCAGTTTGATTAGCAGCAATTTTGTTTTAATATTTAACACAATTGTGGTAAGATTGTTTAGATAAATTGTCCTTTTTCGAGCTAATCTGAAACAGTACCATCGGGGAGAGTAGCATTACGAAAATTCGCTCCTGACAAGTTGGCGTTAGTCAAATTTGCATCTCGTAAATTTGCACGATCCAAATCAGCTTTATGCAGGTTGGCTCCTTGTAAGTTAGCGCCTTCTAAATTGGCAGCTGTCAGATAAGTTGTACTTAAATCTGCATTACTGAGATTTGCATCTTCGAGATGTGCTTTATTCAGGTTGGCTTGACGAAGATTTGCACCGCTAAGATTAACTTTATGTAGAATGGCTCCGCCTAGATTAGCTCTACTCAAATCAACCTGATCAAAGTCTCGTTCTCCAGAAGCATAACGTTGCAAAAAATTATTTACATCCATATTTACCTCATATCAGTAGAAACTTAAATAACTACTAACTAATTAGGCAATTTAATTATTTATGCAGCACTGCGAGAAGTTAACAAGTTCCACAAGAAAATAGCCACGATGGCACCAAGTATTGCTAAGATGATACCCGTAATACTGAGAGTAGGAGCCGCTAAGGCAAAGGTTCCTGTACTAAAAAATACTCCCAAGCTACCACCAATAAAAGCACCGATAATTCCCAGTAAGATTGTTCCTAAAATGCCACCACCTTGATGTCCGGGGTAAATGGCTTTAGCGATAGCTCCAGCAATTAAACCTAAAGCAATCCATGCAAGAATGTTCATGATTTTTAATTTAGTAAATATTTTTACTGACAGTCATAGATTAACAATTCCAAGCTTGGCATTAAATCTGTCATCGGAACTAATTATTGAAAGCGACAACAAACTATTTCTGTGATTACCACTTCTTTTGGTATACACCTATGTGGAATCTTCAGAGTTCTGCACATATCTATGAGTCAAAACCTTTGTAGAGACGTTCCATGGAACGTCTCTACATTGAAATTCATACTTGTTTTGAGCAACGCCAAAGATTTTGGCACAGCTTGAGAAAAAACAGATAAGCTGTTTTATCTAGACTGTTTTTTTTACTCTACTATGGCAACGATTAACGACAACTACCTGAAGCTGAAAGCTGGTTATCTGTTTCCTGAAATTGCGCGGCGGGTGAATGCCTTTGCTGAAGCTAATCCTGATGCTAAAATTATCCGCTTGGGTATTGGCGATGTTACGGAGCCTCTGCCGGAAGCTTGCCGCACAGCTATGATTAAGGCTGTAGAAGAAATGGGCGATCGCACTACCTTTAAAGGCTATGGTCCAGAACAAGGTTATGCTTGGTTAAGGGAAAAAATTGCCGCCCACGATTTTCAAGCCAGAGGGGCTGATATAGATGCCTCAGAGATCTTTATCTCCGATGGTTCTAAGTGCGATTCCGGCAACATTCTCGACATTTTCGGCAACAATAACATAATTGCAGTTACTGACCCTGTATACCCCGTCTATGTAGACACTAACGTCATGGCTGGTAATACCGGGGTTGCTAACGATAAAGGCGAGTTTGGTGGTTTAGTATATTTGCCAATTTCGGCTGATAATAACTTCAAGGCTGAAATTCCCTCTCAGAAAGTCGATTTAATTTATCTGTGTTTCCCCAATAACCCCACTGGTGCAACTGCTACGAGGGAATACCTCCAAGCATGGGTAGACTATGCTAAGGCGAATAATTCGATTATTTTCTTTGATGCTGCCTACGAAGCTTATATCACCGATCCCGCTCTTCCTCACTCCATATATGAGATTTCAGGCGCAAGGGAATGTGCCATTGAGTTTCGTTCCTTTTCTAAAAATGCAGGTTTTACCGGAACCCGTTGCGCGTTAACCGTTGTACCCAAGACGCTGACAGCAAAAGCGGCTGATGGTTCGGATGTGCAACTGTGGAAGTTGTGGAATCGCCGCCAATCGACTAAATTTAATGGTGTTTCCTATATTATCCAACGGGGTGCTGAAGCTGTATACTCTGAAGCTGGAAAAGCGCAAATTCGGGCATTGGTGAGTTTTTACCTAGAAAATGCCCAAATTATTCGTGAACAACTGTTAGCGGCTGGATTAGCTGTGTATGGTGGGGTAAATGCACCTTATGTTTGGGTCAAGACTCCCAATAATTTATCTAGTTGGGAATTTTTCGATAAGCTGCTGCACACTGTGAATGTGGTGGGTACACCTGGTTCTGGTTTTGGCGCTGCGGGTGAAGGCTACTTCCGCATTTCGGCTTTTAATAGTCGGGAAAATGTCGAAGAAGCAATGAAGCGGATTACCGAAAAGTTTAAGGTGTAAAATTTTATGGTGGGCATTGCCCACCCTACTGGTGTGACAAGCTTAAAATGTTGCATTATGTTTCTCTTGTGGAACAGGCAAGATGCCTGTTCTGGGGGGACTAGAGAGCTTACCCCAAAATATTTATGCTTATCCACTAAAGCTTAATTACTGCCAATACTTGTTAAGCAGTCAAATTAATTACACTATTACCAATTTAGCAGAGCATTTAGAGCATATTAGCCATGATGCAATTAATTATTATTTGAAGAAAGAAAAGTTAACACCGAGGTTACTATGGGAAAATGTGAAAGACGTAATTGAGCTTGATGCCAATGGTTACATAATATTTGATGATAGTGTTTTAGACAAAAGATATTCTCAAGTTATTTCCTGTGAAAGATACATAACGCGAAGGTTTTAACTGTTAGTCATCAGTCAAAGTTTCAATTAACAGATTTACCTGTTGCTGTCGCTGCTGCAAAAAACTTTCACACTGACGCAAAGACTCAACAGCAGTACAAAACTGCTCAAACACTTGCTCCAAATCCAACTCACCCGCCTCAATGCGAGCAATAATTGCTTCTATCTCCCGCACCTTCTCTTCATAACTCCAACCCGCCCTCGAATCATCCTTACGCTTAACCATTCAACTCTCTGTGTCCTCTGCGCCTCTGCGGTTCGTTAATCCTTCAGTTCCATCACCTTCACTTTAACCTCCCCCAGCCCCAACTGAATCAATAAATCCTCCCCCACAGTTAACTCAGAAGCAGAACGAGCTATTTCCCCATTTTCCCGCCTCACCACAGCATAACCACGCTGTAACACCGCTTTGGGGTCAAGACTAGCCAACTTTTCCCGTAATAATTCTAAACGCTGCTGGGCTTGGTGCGATCGCCCCAAAGTCACCTGTATCAATTGTTGCCTTTTCCAATTTAGCTGCTGTAACTCCTGCTGCACCTGTTTATCTAATCCTAAACGCCGCAAGCGATCGCGTAAACCTTGCAACTTATTCTCAGAATTTACCGTAAATTCCCCTACCGCCTCACGTAGCGCAACTATCCTTTGGCGATGCTGAAAATACAAATCTGCAAGAGATGGGACAACAGTTTCCGCCGCCGCCGTCGGTGTATGTACACAGGCATCAGCAACTAAATCTACCAAAGACTCATCCCGTTGATGACCAATACCAGTAATTACCGGGATAGAACAAGTAGCAACAGCCCTCACCACCCGTTCATCATTAAAGCAAGCCAATTCCTCAACCGCACCACCACCCCGTGATAAAATCAGCACCTGGGCGCGACCATCACGATTGACGCGATTAATCGCCTTAACTATAGAATCAGGTGCTTGCTCACCCTGCACAGTAGCGGGAGAAAATAACACCTGTAAACCTGGATATCGTTGCTTGAGAGTTTTTTGAATATCGCCCCAAGCCGCCGCCGTGGGTGATGTTACCACAGCAATAGTTTGAGGGTGCAGAGGTAGAGGGCGTTTGCGTTCTGTATCAAATAAACCCTCAGCCAGCAATCGGTTTTTTAATTGTTGATAGCCTAGCGCCTGTAAACCAGCACCCGCAGGTATAGCTTGCCAAACCGATAATTGATACTCTCCCCGTTGCGGGTAAACTCTGATACTACCCAAAATAATTAACTGCTCACCTGCAATTGGCATTTGAGCCAGTTTAGGGATTTGGCTTTTCCAAACCACACACTTAATTCCGGCTGTCGCCTCGGGGTCTTGTAGGGTAAAAAATAAGCCCCTGCGATGGTTGTTAGCACTGGAAACTTCCCCAATTACCCAAACTTGGCGTAATTGATTATCTTGTTCTAATAGCAAGCGGATATAGTCGGTTAATCCGGCTACTGAAAGCGCTGTATCGGGAATCAGAGAGTTAAAAGTCATCTGGGTATGTGAGGAGAAGCCTAGTCAAATTTTAACAAATAAGTTGAGTAGGATTGTAGTGATTTTGCTCACTTTTCAGTTGGTGGATGCCAACCAGCAGAAACCCAAGCTTGCCTGACAGTGACAGCATAGGGGTTATTCAGTTGTAAAGCTAAGACAGTTGCACGACCACAGGCGGTTAGACCTGCAATTTGAGTGCCATCGTTTGTCCAGGTTAGATGACGTGACCATTTTTGTTGACGAGGGTTGAAGAGTTTAACTTTACGGTTTGTCACTGGATCTTTCGCATGGGTTTGGATGCCTTTGTAACAATTGCATAACCTACAGGCAAGCCACAGATTTTCCTCATCATCAGTACCACCTGCTGCTTTGGGAATAATGTGTTCGATTTCCAGGATTCCTAAAACATACTTTTGAAGACTACGGCAGTAACCGCATTGATTGTTGGCCTGTGTCCGTATTCGCGCCCGGACTTCTTCAGAAATTTGGCTCACTGGCTTAAAGGTTCAATCAAGTTACGTCTTACAGCCTCACTCAGTGCAGTTGCTTTCCGCAAAAGTCCTTCCTGATAAACTTGCATCAGGGTTTGTAACTCTAAACGCTCATCTTCATTAAGAGTATCAGCCTGTTGGCAATCAAGCAGTTCACTTAACCGAGTATCTTGTTCTGGTTCCATTTGCAGTTCGGTCAGTGCCAAGACTTGTTCATCTGTCAGGGTGGACACAGATTCAAAGCTGTTAACATCTGTACTGACGGGTGGAATCGAGAGTTTAATTGTATCGCTCAGAATGCTGGCAACATCCCGATTTGCTAAATGTGCAAAGCGTTCGGCACGTTGGTAAATCTCATCTGGCAAGGTAATGGTGATTTTGGTACTCATGGCTCTTATAGAGATTCTTCTCTATTATCTCTTGTCTATGATGCGATCGCGCCACTGATTCAAGATACTGCAAATAATGAGAGGCTGGCTGCTATTATATTCCCGCAGAACTTTTACAACATCCTCTAAATTAGAATATTAAATTGAATTTTATTTTGACCTTCACTCAGCCTTAGATAGCTCCTGATACCTTTATCCAGTTTATCTGTACTACTTTGCCCCTACATCTTCTTACCACTTCATCAACAACTTAGATACCTTTGCCCTGCGTTGCATAGAGCATCTCAACATGACTAATACTGTACACTAAAAATACAACTAATACTGTACAGGACGCGTACATTATTGTGAATATAAATAACCTGCTAGATAAATACTAGACAAAGCTAGACATTTACTTCTTACGTCAAAGGGAGCATGGGAGCGGTTATCCCTCGGTAAGCGTTCAAGGTTTAGCCAACCTCGATAAAACTATTGCTCAAACATATCTTCTCCTACTTGTGTAAGTTTACAATAAAAGTCATCTTTTGATTCATAATATTTTTTTTGGTCAAGTCTATCTATTGTATAAATAAGTAGGCCAACAGCACCAACAACTATAAAAACATTCTTACCTATAAGTGATTTTAGAACTTCTTTTTTTGATAACATTGATTTTATATTTCTTGGAAACACATCGGCATTGTAGCATATTTACTTACCAGTTCTTGTGCAAATTTGAACCAGCCATTGTTTCAACACCTAAGAGTCACTTTTTTTAGCATAACCAATTAATAAGTCTGATATACCACTCATGGGCTTAATTGATAGTTGGTTTGACTTTGGTGCTGAACGTATAGCAGAATTAAAAAACCGTGGATATGAAGACGCGAAACGTTGTCTAGTGCCGATTATGGAAACTTTTAGCACTCTCAAAAATCAGCGTCAGTCTCTAGATGGGCTGGTTAACTCAACCCAGCGTTTATTTAATGATTCTTCCCTGTAAACTGGAGTAAGTTGCAGATAAATAGCCAATAAATCACTGTGCTGTGGTCTAAACTAGATAATCTACGCTTTTTGGGAGGTAGTCAAATTTAAGCGATCGCCTGATAATAGCATCAAGTCATGTATCATCTGCGTAGCTCTGTAGTTAAAAAAATAGCCTATAATTATGTAGTATTGCTCATCTAAATTGAGAGCGATCGCATTACGATTTAGTCACGTTTATTTTTTAAAGTCCTATTCTAGAATTTTCCGGTTAAAATAGTATATCTGTTCTACTCAGACTCCCGTCCCAAAATTCCTGACATCCATATAATTCCTATATTTAGAGGTCCATAATGGCTATCAACACCGATACTTCCGGCAAAGAAAAAGCATTAAATATCGTACTCAACCAAATTGAGCGCAGCTTCGGTAAAGGAGCAATCATGCGCCTGGGCGATGCTACCCGGATGCGAGTAGAGACAATTTCCACAGGGGCGCTCACATTAGACTTAGCATTGGGCGGAGGACTACCCAAAGGACGAGTAATTGAAATTTATGGCCCAGAAAGTTCTGGTAAAACCACAGTAGCCCTACACGCCCTCGCAGAAGTCCAAAAAAATGGCGGTGTTGCAGCCTTCGTTGATGCTGAACACGCCCTAGATCCTACCTATGCTGCGGCTTTGGGAGTAGATATTGAAAATTTGCTAGTTTCCCAACCTGATACCGGCGAATCTGCTTTAGAAATTGTCGATCAGCTGGTGCGCTCCGCCGCAGTTGATATTGTCGTCATTGACTCAGTAGCAGCACTAGTACCTCGTGCGGAAATTGAAGGAGATATGGGTGACATCCACGTTGGTCTTCAAGCCCGGCTGATGAGCCAAGCCCTACGTAAAATCACTGGCAACATAGGTAAATCTGGATGCACAGTCATTTTCATCAACCAGTTACGCCAAAAAATCGGTATTACTTACGGTAGCCCAGAAACGACAACTGGCGGTAATGCCTTAAAATTTTACGCCTCAGTCCGCCTGGATATTCGCCGGATTCAAACCTTGAAAAAAGGCACAGAAGAATTTGGGAACCGAGTGAAAGTCAAAGTCGCCAAAAATAAAGTTGCACCGCCCTTTAGAGTCGCGGAATTTGACATCATCTTTGGTAAAGGAGTTTCTACCTTGGGTTGTCTGGTTGACTTAGCAGAAGAAACAGGCATTATTGTTCGCAAAGGAGCCTGGTACAGTTACAACGGTGATAACATTTCCCAAGGTCGAGATAACGCTATCAAGTACCTAGAAGAAAAGCCAGAATTTACTGCCGAAATCAAGGAACTGGTGCGTCAAAAGCTAGATATGGGGGCTGTTGTTTCTGCTAATTCAGTGTCGAAGAGTAATGAAGAAGATGAAGATGTTGAATTAGAAGAAGAATAGAATTGATACAGAACGTGTAAAAGCGGCAACATCCGACAAAAGACTGGACTGATATAGGTTCAGTCTTTGCATTTAATCTCATAAAATTGTAGTTGTCCGTAGTCAAACGTAGCTATACCCGTCACTACAATGAACCTTAGTAATATTTTTCATTGTTGAAAATTCAACTCTAAAACCATTGATAACAATCTCACATCCGTTTTTTGTGGGAGTTTTAACACGACTTACATACTTTCCAGAAGTTATGTTTTTACGATCTTTGTGCAAAGTAGCCTTAACAAAATCTCCTGTAGAAACATGAGTGAATATTTTTTTAGGCTCAGTGCAAGGAAAACCAAATTTATTGATCCTACAGAATCTTCTGCAACTATGCCCCGTGTCTTTTTACTGTTAAAATTTTTGTTGTCAGTATTTTGAGAGTTTCAACTTTTCCTACACAAGCAGCATCAATCCAATGAGTTTTAGGCAATCCTAAACGAGTTCTATTAAACTTAGTTAAACCTCCTGAACCTGTTGTTATAGGTAATCCAGTTTCTTTTAACTTATTAAATAAAGCCCATCTCGTTGAATTTACAGCAGACGCATCTTTTAGTGGACGCTTGGCTTGGGATAAAATTTGCTTCAACAACTCAGGCTTTTTTGCTAAAAACTTCTCAATATCTTGAGTACCTTTTTTGATATTGCATTTCTCACAAGCTAGACACAAATTAGAAATTCTATTAGTTCCTCCTTTGGCTTTTGGTTTAATATGCTCAACTTGTAAAGGGACATTTTCCGCAGTACAGTATGCACATTTTCTATTCCATTTATTCAAAAGATATTCACGGACTTCATACCCTTGTAACTCTCCCTGTTGATACTCAAAGCCTGATATCTCCGGGTTTTCTAGCTGCTGTAGGTCAAACCTAGCAAGCTCTTGAACTATGTCAGTTATTGGGGCAAAATTACATAATCTTTTAACCCAAGTGTTAATAGTTAAAACTCTATGGCTTAAAGAAGGTGCTAACCAACCTTGAGGTTTAGTGCGGTTAAGAAATCTAGCTTGACGATAACGAGTATGTCTAGAACGTCTTCCTCGCCTTACTCCTTTTCGAGTTTCTAGGCTTTCTTTAATAGCTAAACCTCTGTGTTGTAATTCCATACCCCAGATGACTTTATTATTTTGAACTAACGCAAAACCTGTAGTTTTACTCCCTGGATCTATTTTTAATTCAATCGGTTGAGTTGGAACTTCAGATTTAGGTTCTTTCAAAATTATGGTAAATGGAAATCTTCTAAATACAGCAGCTTTTTGTTGATTTAATAAAAAACGTGCATCTCCTGGATGAATTGGAGTAAGTGGTTTTTTGTTGGTATCAAGAACTAGAACAAAATTAGACATTTAAATTTCACCTTTTCAGGGTAATGTTTGCTTCAACCTTGTTATCTGAGCTTGTTATGCTAAATACACTATCCTTGCGGATTGTTTAATAAGTAGCAACATGGCAGGGGACTAGCGAATCCCAAGGTGTTATGACCTAGATAACGTTTACTCATGTTTTGAGTGGTTTGGTTCACATAAACTACAGATTACTCCGTTTATTTATGCTCTCTTTCCTATATCATAATCAGCCTCGTTTACCATTGGGGCGGATTGTCATCCAATTGGTTTTAGCTAAGGCTAGCTGCTCATCTTCAATCTTAGCACCAGTGAGATTAGCACCACACAGATTAGCTCCTCGGAGATTAGCATTGCCCAGATAGGCTTCGCTGAGGTCTGCGCCTCGCAGGTCTGCTCCTTCTAAATTCGCATGGTTGAAGTAGGCTTTGCTCACATTAGCGTCCCTCAGATTGGCTCGCATGAGATTAGCTCTGCCAAAGTCGCTATTGTAAAGATTAGCACCTTGAAGATTAGTATTTTGGAATTGAGTTGAATGAAAATTTGTTTCGGATAAGTCAACACCCGGCAATTTCAGAAAACTTAAATTGTGTAAAGCAAAATCCCGTCTTCCCTTGAGATAAGCTGTTAGCAAACTTTGAGTATTTAATTTGCGTCTTTGAGGATTTTTACGGTGTGAATTAATACTGCTGTGACTCGCCAAATTTGCTGGGTTACCTCCCGAAGATACCTGGCGGATTCCCTCTGCTTCTGCATTCTTGGCTCGTCTGGCTCGAATTGCTGCCGCTTGTGCCGCACTTCCTCCACTACTACCCCCAGGAGCAGGGTTATTGGATAAAATAGCATAATTTTCCAAGCGGGGATGTGTTGGTTCTTTAAGACTAGGATCAGATTTAACCAGCAAACTCTGAGCTAAACTTTCCAAATAGGGTTCTATCTCTAAGGCTCTCAGTACGTCTTCTGCTGACTGGTAGCGATTGCGTACTGACACGTCTAACATTTTTCGCAGAACATTGGTGAGATGATCATTGGCTTGCACCAGATGCTCCCACATGATCTCCCCTGTTTTAGGATTGTAATCTAAATCTTTAGGAGTTTTACCACTCAACAGATAAATACAGGTAACACCCAGCGCGTAGATATCACTAGCATACACTGGACGCATAGCCATTTGCTCTGGAGGTGCGAAACCAGGTGTACCAATGGCGTATGCAGTTAATGCTGTCTGTCCCGATGGGTTTTGTGCAGCTTGGCTGACTTGATTTTTCACAGCGCCAAAGTCTATGAGTACCATTCTGGCATCTTGAGTCCGCCGAATTAAATTGGCTGGCTTAATGTCACGGTGAATTACTTTTTGCTCGTGGATATATTGCAACAACGGCAAAGTTTCGCTCAAAAATTGTTTAATTCCTGCTTCGCTGAAGACACCATTCAGTTTCACCTCTTGTTGCAGTGTAGAACCACTGATATATTCTTGAATTAAATAGAATTGTTCTTGGTCTTCAAAATAGTCAAGTAACCTTGGTAATTGCGGATGATTGCCAATCTTACCCAGGGTTTTGGCTTCTCGCTCAAATAGCTCTCGCGCCATTTGCAAGATGTGTGGTGCGTTTCCTGAAGGGCGTAGTTGTTTGATGACGCAACTGGGTTCTCCTGGTAAGGCTTCATCGTTAGCTAAAAATGTTGCTCCGAAGCCACCTTGACCTAATGGTTTGACCACCCGATAGCGATCGCGCAATAATAGTCGCGAGCCACACGACTGACACCTGTGGCTATATGCCACATTTTCTGGATTCGGACAGGTAGGATTTAAGCAATAGCTCATGCACTGTCAACTCGCTGCACGAATAATGACTGGAAGCGTTACACTCTCTTTTAATTATTAGGACTCACAATTAACTCTTGCTAAGTGATTTCTGCGGCAAATTCTTTGAAGAGTTCCTAAAGTTAACTCAGGATTACGTAAGACGATTCTAAAAACAAGATTACTTATTATACTTACAGTTTCAAATAGTGTCTAGGCTATTTTTTCGGGTAAATATAATCATTTAATCTTTAAACTCGGATTTTACTGTAATTCTGTTAATAATTATACTTGATTGTCGGAAATTAGATTAATTTTTTTCAGCGCTTTGTGTCCTCACAAATTCAAATAGCTGAACAATAGTTGAATATCTGTTCATATGTTATAAGATAAGTATTCAAAAGTAATGGAGAAAAATATGAATACCGTAACCCAAATGAAATGCGCTTGTCCCACTTGCCTATGTATTGTTTCACTTGAGGATGCCATCAACAAAGAGGGTAAATACTATTGTTCTGAAGGCTGTGCTGAAGGTCATAAAACAATCAAAGGCTGTGGTCATAATGGCTGCGGTTGTTAACTAGTGCTGAGTGCTGAGTAAAAGTAGCACATACTGTGCTAATGAAATAAATCTGAATTATTTTTCTACCCAGCACTCAGTCAGGAAGGACTATAGACTAGATAACACTTCTCGCGCAACGGCTAAAGTTTGCTCAATATCGGCTTCTGTGTGAGCTAAAGAGGTAAAACCTGCCTCAAACTGAGAAGGTGCTAAATAAACACTCCGCTCTAACATACCGCGATGGAAGCGACCAAATTTAGCCATATCTGACTTTTTGGCATCTTCGTAGTTATGTACTGGCCCAGAGGTGAAGAATAAGCCAAACATCGCGCTAATCTGACCACCACAAGCAGGATGACCAGTTTCTGTGGCAATTTGCAGTAAGCCATCTGCTAACTTCTGAGTAATTTGGTCAAGATACTCATAACTACCAGGTCTTTGCAACAATTCCAAGGTTTTAATCCCAGCAGTCATTGCTAAGGGATTACCTGAAAGAGTTCCCGCTTGATACACAGGGCCTGCGGGAGCAATCATTGACATAATATCACGACGACCACCGTAGGCTCCTACTGGTAAGCCTCCACCAATAACCTTACCCAAGGTTGTTAGGTCTGGTGTTACACCAAATTTTTCCTGAGCGCCACCGTAAGCAATACGAAAACCGGTCATCACTTCGTCAAAGACTAGCAAAGCTCCATGTTCATGGGTAATTTCTCTTAAACCTTCGAGAAACCCAGCATCAGGAGTAATAAACCCAGCATTGCCCACTACTGGCTCCAGAATCACACCAGCAATTTCGTCACGGTTTTCTTCAAATAAGGCTTTGACAGCTTCCAAGTCATTGTAAGGAGCCGTCAGAGTGCTTTGAGTTGCGGCTTTAGGTACTCCTGGCGAATCGGGTAAACCAAGGGTAGCCACACCAGAACCAGCCTTCACCAAGAACATATCGGCGTGACCGTGGTAGCAGCCTTCAAACTTGATGATTTTCTCTCGGTTGGTGAAAGCCCGCATTAACCGCAGTACGGCCATACAAGCTTCTGTGCCTGAATTCACAAATCTCACCATTTCGATGCTAGGAACAGCATCAATGACCATTTCTGCCAGAACATTTTCCAGTAATGAAGGAGCGCCGAAGCTAGTACCTTTTTCCAAGGCTTCATGGAGCGCTGCAATTACTTCGGGATGGGCATGACCACAAATAGCTGGCCCCCAAGTGCCGACATAATCAATATATTGGTTGCCATCTACATCCCAAATGTATGCGTCTTTGACGCGATCAAAAACTATGGGTTGTCCGCCCACTGATTTGAAGGCACGAACTGGAGAACTAACTCCTCCTGGCATCAGGTTTTGGGCGGCGGCAAAGATTTCTTGTGATTTTGTGGTTTTAATCGTGGTATTTACCAAGGTTCTCTCCTAAATAGTGGGAAATAAAAAGCTCTATCTTAGGATAGGGTGAAAAACTGTTTAGAAATTCTACCTTATAGGGTTATCCGAACCAGAAAAATAACAATATGTTATGCAAGTCCCATGATGACTTGCCTTGAGAGATTTGCGCTCAACTATCACCAGGCTTACCAGGATGTTTACTGGGCTGCTTTTAACTCGGCGATACCTTGGTATGGTGAAGCTTATATTGCCCACCAAGTAGCCTTAAGTGCCGTCAAGATGCACTCGGCTATACATAGGGATGCTTTTGTTTAAACTGAATTATTAGGTTCAATTTTAAGGAAGCATACCAGCTGCCCTATTCAGAATGGTATCGTGAATCCATCAATAATGTTTAATGAGAACAAATTAGCTGGTATGTTTTCTACTGATTCCCATTCACTACCACACTCTATTCCTGTTGATCAGATTCGCTACGATGAACGGGGTTTAGTGCCGACAATTATCCAAGATTATTTGGATGGCACTGTCTTAATGATGGCGTGGATGAGTCAGGAGTCATTACAAAAGACTTTAGAAACTGGGGAAACTTGGTTTTGGAGTCGCTCTCGCCAGGAATTATGGCATAAGGGAGCAACTTCTGGACATATTCAAAAAGTGCAAAGTGTCCGTTATGACTGTGATAGTGATGCACTGCTCATTGGTGTGGAGCAGCTAGGGGATATTGCCTGTCACACTGGGGAACGCAGTTGTTTTCATCAAGTAGAAGGGACAGTTGTTGCACCACCAGGGGATACATTATCTCAAGTATTTCAGGTGATATGCGATCGCCGTGACAATCCCGTAGATACTTCTTATACCTGTAAGTTATTGGCAGGTGGCGATAACAAAATTTTAAAAAAGATCGGCGAGGAAAGCGCTGAGGTCGTAATGGCGTTTAAGGATGATGAGGAGGATGCGATCGCCGGCGAAGTGGCAGATTTACTTTACCATACCCTGGTTGCCTTAGCTCATCATCAAGTGGATTTGAAGTCAGTGTATCGCAAATTACAAGAACGTCGGAGATAGAAGAGGCAGGGGAGCGGGGTGCAGGGGGCAGGGTGCAGGGGGGAGGAAGAGGCAGGGGAGCAGGGTGCAGGGAGCAGGGGAGAGAAGAGGGTAACTTCCCAATGACTGATGACCAATGACTAATGACTAATGACTAATGTTTTTGTAATTCTTATCATTACCTAAAATTTTCCTCACTCATTCCACAGGGTTTCCACAGGTATTTTGGTAGTTTTCCACAGACATTCTACGAGCTAATAGGCTCTTGCCGTTTTACTGGGGATTGTTGATTTAGAATAGCAAGGAGCCTAAGTCACTGAGTTTTTGTGAAGTTAAGTAACAAAAAATTAGCTATAATGCTGATTATTGCGTCAATATTTATTTTTTATACCACTGGATTTAACATTTCGCAGCATTGACAAACCCACCCCCTCTTGGCGCACAATGATGCGACTGGCTTTTATAGTCTGTTCAACCATTGACACCAAAAAACACCAAGAGAAGCTGGTGTAGATTGTCAGGTAAACACAGGACTAGTAAGGCAACTCCCGGATTACGGCAAGCAACTTGTCTCTCTTGATTGACCTCAGAGAAGGAAAAACTCATGAACGCAACAGTTAGTATCTTTACAGAAATTCCCGAAACACTACATGAATCCCTCAAGAATTACTTAGAAACACACCCTGATTGGGATCACAATCGAGTGCTGACGGCTGCTTTGTCCCTGTTTTTACTCCAAAATGGCGAGAGCGATCGCCGCGCCGCCCGCGTATATTTAGAAACATTGTTTCATAATTGTTAAATATCAATGCCCTGCCAATTAGCCGCAAACCCCAAAGTGCTGGTAAGTCGGTGGGCAAAAATATTTCTAACTATGTGGAGAAAATTTGATTGTAGGGTGTGTTATCGCAAATAACCTGAAACCATCGAAAATTCAAGGTGCGATCGCCGACGGTATAAAACGTTGATATTTCTTCATATAGTGGGATTTTTTGCGCCAACGCACTTAAAGGCTGTGTGATTCTGACTCCTGCCTGAGCATGGGCACGGTAACCGTGCCCCATAAATAGATGTTGATCACAGCTAGGGAGGGTTTGGGATGGGCGGAAGAACAGGTAGTAGCCTGTCTGTCTTTAAATATTTGTAGCTTCAGTAGGTGGACGGGAAAATTTACCAGTTTTTCATTGCTAGTGAAACAAAGTAGAAGCAAGCATCAGCCCCAGGGGTAAGCTACGCAAATGCCGAAGTTAGGAACTTTTGGTATTTTTTTATGAGTTAACGTGAAAAACTCTAGACTAAAGACGATGCACTCAGGAATGAGTTTCCAGCTTTGGGGAATGCGTAGGACATTCAAACTTATACCCTACGCCGCGTACAGTTTGAATTAATGCTGGTTGACTAACATCGATTTCAATTTTCTTGCGAATTTGACCGATGTGTACATCTACAACCCGTTGGTCGCCAACATATTCATAATCCCAAACCTCTTGAATCAGTTCTGCACGTCGCCAGACTCTACCGGGATGGCTAGCTAAAAAATGCAATAAATCAAATTCTAGAGCAGTTAAGGGTATGACTTGGTTGTTAAGTGCGACTTCCCGTCGTGCTGGATCAATCATTAACTTTTCAAATACCAGACGTTTTTGTTCGGCGGTAGTCACAATCCGCTGTCGTCTCAAAATTGCTCCTACTCTAACTTCTAACTCTCCCAGTCCAAATGGCTTGGTGAGATAATCGTCAGCGCCTTTAGAAAAGCCGCGAATTTTGTCGGCTTCGTCGGCGCGGCTAGTCAGCATCAAAACAAAAACACCATTACGACTTTGCATTTCCTGGCAGAGGTTGAACCCAATAACATCTGGTAAATTTACATCTAAAATCACCAAATCTGGGTTAAATTGCTCAAATAGAGCTAAGGCTGTTTTACCATCCTCAGCAGCCTCCACCTGATAGGTCTGCTTAATCAAAAAGCGTTGGATTAAATTTCGGACCGCAGGGTCGTCATCAACTACAAGAATCTTGGCGGGAGCCATGACCATCACTTTGCACAAAAATTCGTAAGATTAACAGGAGGTAGGATTGCGTAAAAACGCAGTTCCCACTTTAGGGGTTATTTAAGACTCTACAGGGGTACGGAATGCATTTCCTGATCATCCAAAATAATAGTCTAATCAAAATTATGGAAAATGAAAGTAATAAGACTTTGCTAGTCACACATATACTTAAGTACAGGTATTATAATTATCAAGGTTAATGTGTCCTAGAGAGATATTCTTAACATTCGCCACAGCAGTTTGATAACCTAGTAGACTTTATTTTCCCAATTTAGTGGGGATTTAAAACTTTTTAATTTTAAATCCATATGTCGATACATACCATAAGCTATTGTGAGGCTAATTCCTGAAAATGTCTTTAAAATACTCTAAAACGCGAAATTTTGACCGAAAAACGAGACGCAAGCCCCTGACTTTAGGCATGGGGAGAAGGCGGTAGGAACTTTTAAGTTCCGTCAAACGATTGCGTGGCTTTAGCCACAGTGTTAAAATAGATTAGCGAGAAAACAAGTAGGAATAACCTTCAGCGCCTTGAAATATCCTAGTACGGAGCAATCCCGGCAACGGACATATCCGACTCGATTCGGAATAGTTAAAGGGCAAATAAGGGCAGGATATGGAGCGTTCATCTTTAAAATATGAAGGACTCAGAAAGTATGCGCGAATGAGAGCAAAAGCTCTTTGAGTGAGTAGAGGGATACTTGAATGTCCCGTTGTCGCCTTTTTCAGGTGGGCAAGAATCCCCCGGCTTTAGACGTGGGGAGGTTCAAACATAAAAATTAATTTTTTCCCAAAAAATGTGTTTAAGGCGTTTCTAGCTCCAGTTCTAGAGTAAAGCGCTCATTGAGCAAAGGCATGAAGGCATACACGGAGTTATAGCAATATGTTAAAGTTGACTTAGTTCAAAATTCAAAGTCAATCCCACTAACCCATGCTACTATCCTGGTAGGGCAAAAAAATGGATTGATCCCTTGGTTTAAATCAAGATAAAACCTAAAGTTGTTTTTCCAAACAGCGAAAGACTGCCGCTGACTAAGGCTAAAGAAAGTATAAACTCCCATGAGCGATCAAAATCCCTACGAGAAACTTGGGGTATCAGAAGATGCTAGCTTCGATGAAATTCAGGATGCTCGTAATCGCCAATTGGAGCAATACAATGGCGATGCCAAGAGTCTAGAACTCATTGAAGTAGCTTACGATGCGATTTTAATGGATCGCCTACGGATGCGCCAGGAAGGTAAAATTAAAGTACCTGAACGGATCAGGTTTCCCGAATTGCGAGTGCAATTACCTGCAAAAGACAGTCCCACCCCTCGCGAGC